>JAGHJJ010000114.1 GCA_017886705.1 Bacilli bacterium
AAGTAAATCGTCTAATAATTATTTATAAAGAGAAAGGCAAATCTGGTTTTGTCCACGGTAATCGTGGTAAATGCCCAACCAAAACATTAGATAAGTCTTTCTCGGAAAATATTATACTTCTATATAATACTAAATATCAAGACTTTAATTTTAGACACTTTACAGAGTATTTAGATGAGGAAGAAAATATTCATGTATCTTATAACTTTGTTTATAAGACTTTATCTAAAGCAGGTATATTATCTCCTAAGGCTAGAAGAAGAACAAAAAAAGAATTTAAAAAACAACAACTATTACAAGAAAAGAAAATTAATTTGGCTATGAGTAATGAAGAAATTGAAACAATAGTTAACCATGAAATATCACTAGAGGATTCACATCCTAGAGATGAGAAACCTAAATATTTTGGAGAAGTAATTGAACAAGATGGCTCTATTCATCTGTGGTTTGGTGGTGTTAAATCTTGTTTACATTTAGCTATCGATAAAGCCACTTCTACTATCGTTGGTGCTTGGTTTGATAAAGAAGAAACACTAAATGGTTATTATCACGTTTTATTCCAAATATTAACAAATTATGGTATACCATATAGCTTTTTAACTGATAATAGAACTGTATTTAATTATATGCTTTTAAATCCAGATAAAAGAACTAGTGAAAAGGATGTTTTAACACAATATGGCTATGCTTGTATGCAACTGGGAATTGAATTAAAAACTACATCTGTATCACAAGCCAAAGGATTAATAGAAAGAACTAATGGCACTTTTCAAGGACGATTAGTTAATGAATTAAAACTGAATGGTATTACTACCATAGAAGAAGCAAACAAATATTTAACTGAAGTTTTTGTACCTAAGTTTAATAGTAAATTTGCCATGAATTACCAAAAGTTTCAATCAGTCTTTGAGCCCTCTCCATCAAAAGAGAAAATTAATTACACATTGGCTGTTTTAACTCCTAGAAAAATAGATAATGGCAATTCCATTAAATACAAAAATAAATACTACCAACCATATTTAAATAGTGAATTAAAGTGTTTTATGCCTAAAACTGAATGTCTAGTTATTAATGCTTTTGATGGAGATTTATTAGTTACCATTGATGATAAAATTTATGAATTAAAAGAACTTAGTAGAAATGAAAGATTTTCTAAAAACTTTGAACAAGTACCTGTTCAAAGTGAAAAGAAAAAATACATTCCACCCATGAGTCATCCTTGGAGATTAACAGCGTTTAAAGATCAAATACAAAAAGCACACACTAATCATGTGTATGCTTAAATTATAAATTTATTTTTTCGTTAATGTTTAGTTTTTTTTGGGACATTTTCCTAAATTATTGACATAAAAAATTGAAAAAAAGTGAAAAAAAATTCTAAAAGAAATAATTAATAAAAAAATTAGATACATCTTTAAAGGAACAAAAGAGAAAAAGAAAAAGAACAAGTAAATATCATCATATTTTTTCAAAAAATTACAAAATTATTAGAAAAAGATTCAAAAAATATGATATAATATGCCAAGAAGGAAGTGATAATGTGGCAGAACTAAAAGACGTCAAAGGAATAGGACCCAAATCTCTTGCCTTATTAAATAAAATTAATATATATACTATAGAAGACTTAGTGACACATTACCCTTTTCGTTATGAAATTTTAAAAAGAAATGACTTACAAGAAGTAGAAGATGGAGAAAAAATTGTAATAGATGGAAAAGTAGAAAGTGTTCCTATACTAATGCGCTTTAAGGCTGGACTAAATAAAATGAACTTTAGACTAGTAACGCAATCAGGAGTAGTTGGAGTATCTATTTTTAATCGAGCATTTCTAAAAAGCCAGTTAGCAGTAGGAACTGGTGTAACAGTAATTGGTAAATTAGATAAGAAGAAAAATGTAATTACTGCCGCAGACATAAAGTTAGAAACGCTTTCCAACAAGATGAAAATAGAGCCGGTATATCATGCAACCAGTGGACTAACAAATAAAAACATTTCTACGTATATTAATATGGCTTTATTAATGTATGGAAAAGAAATACCAGACTATATTCCTGAAGAATATATGGAAAGGTACCATTTTTCTAACAAAAAAACATCTCTAAACTTAATTCATAATCCATCGACCGAAGAAAAATTAAAAGAAGTAACGATTCGCTTAAAGTATGAAGAACTATTTGCTTTTATGTTTAAAATAAATTATTTAAAAATAGAAAATAAAAAGAAAAAACAAGGTCTAGAAAGACATATTGATAAAGAAAAGTTAGAAAAATTTATCAATGATTTGCCTTTTGAATTAACAAAAGACCAAAAAACAGCAGTAGATGAAATTGTTGCTGACCTAGAAGCACCACATCGTATGAATCGCTTATTACAAGGAGACGTTGGATCAGGTAAAACAATTGTCTCATTTCTAGCAATGATTGCCAATCACTTAAGTGGTTATCAAAGTGCCCTTATGGCTCCAACAGAAATTCTTGCAACACAACACTATCATAACTTAGAGAATTTCTTAAAAAATACGGATGTAAAAATAGCTCTTTTAACGGGATCTACGACGAAAAAAGAAAAGCAAAAAATCTATGAAGAATTAAAAGAAGGAACAATTAGTATGATAGTTGGTACTCATGCATTAATTCAAGAAGAAGTAGAGTATCATAATTTAGGTTTAGTAATTACAGATGAACAACATCGATTTGGTGTTCATCAAAGAGCAAATCTTCAAAACAAAGGTAAAAAACCAGATGTCTTATATATGAGTGCAACACCAATTCCAAGAACGTATGCTTTAACTATTTTCGGAGATATGGATGTATCAACGATTAAGGAACGTCCCAAAGGAAGACAAAAAATAACAACAGTAGTAAAGAAAAATAGTGAAATAAAAGATGTATTAGAAATGATGTATAAAGAATTAAAAGCAAATCATCAAGTCTATGTCATTGCCCCATTAATTGAAGAAAGTGAAAACTCAGATCTAACAACAGTTTGTAAACTAAAAGATCAAATGAAACTTGCTTTTGGTGAGCACTATAAAATAGATATTGTTCATGGTAAAATGGCAAGTGCTGCCAAAGAGATGATAATGCAACAATTTTCTAATAATGAAATACAAATACTAATATCAACAACGGTAATTGAAGTAGGTGTAGATGTACCAAATGCAACGACTATGGTAATCTTTGATGCTGATCGTTTTGGATTATCAACTCTTCATCAATTACGTGGACGTGTCGGAAGAGGTAGTTCTAAATCTCAATGTATTCTAATAAGCGATAGTGATGCTGAAAGATTAAAGATTATGGAACAAGTAGATGATGGCTTTAAAATAAGTGAAGAAGACTTTAAATTACGTGGTCATGGAGATTTATTCGGAACCAAACAAAGTGGAGATATGTCTTTTAAAATAGCTAGTATAAAATCAGATTATAAAATCTTACTACAAGCAAAGAAAGATTCGAAAGAATATCTTTTAAATAAAGAAACAGATAACGACCTGTTAAAAATAAAATTAATTGAATCAATTACCAAAGGATAAACGAGACTAACATCTTGTTTATTCTTTTTTTAGCGTGATATAATAAATTTGGTGATAAGAGTGCAAGAAAGTATAAAAATAGAAGATATTTTAAAAGCATTAAAAGGAAAAATTTATTATTCTAAAGAAAAAAAGGGAACAGAAAAGAAATTAGGACTAGAAGAAATCTATAAGACAACAATAGTAATTGCTGTAAAAGACTTAACAGAAGAAAAAATAAATAGTCTATCTTCATCGTCATTTTTAAGAGTTAACTATCTACAAAATATTAAAACAGACAATTTAGATATGAACGAATATCATGAAAGATTAATAAAAAGATTAAACTCAGAACAAGAAATCAAGGCATACTCTTTCTTACCAACTGGTCTAGGTCACTATGAAAATAAAAAAGAATTAATGAATCAAATACTAAGACAAGCATTACAAGAAGATAGAAAATATATTTATGTATATATAGATGACTATGACATAGAAAAACTAAATCAAAGTCTAGAGACAATAACAGAAGAAATTACAAATGCGGTATTATTAGTAATAGGTATAAATAAGGAAGAGTCAACATTAACAATATGGAAGAAAAAAGAAATAATTAATGACTGGATTATAAGAAGACCAGAAAGTAACGAATATCGTACTTTCAGCAAAATGGCAATGAAATTTGAAAAAATATATAGAACTAAAAGAAAAGATATTTTTACAAGTTATGTTCCTTATGAATCAATAGAGTTTAATAGTTTATGTAATCCTCATCAAATGCGAATATTATTAATCTATGAACAAGATAAAGAAATGCTGGGATTCATTGAAGCAGAAAGAATAAATACAATAGGAAGTTATCGTTATACACCTGCAAGAATAATAAGAATTCATAGAATTTTTGTAGTAGAAGAAAGAAGAAGAGAAAAAATAGGAACCAGACTATATCAAGCTATTTTAGATTTTGCACGAAAAGAAAGATATAGTAGAATTGAAGTCCAAATATATAACTTTACACCAGAAGCACAAGCATTTTTTGAATCCTTCGGCCTAAAAATCTTAGCCTATCAATATGAAACACCAGTATCAAAAAAATAATAATGTCAATTAAAAAAAATTTCGTGAATTTTTAGATTAAATGCAGGTTTATGAAGAAACATTTGATTTACAAGACTTATTGCTGCTTTGGAATATAAAAACGGAAATAAGTCTTTTAATTTTGCCTATTACTAGCTAGTATTATT
>JAGHJJ010000115.1 GCA_017886705.1 Bacilli bacterium
ATAATGCCAGTTATAATATTATGTTTGAAGGATTAAAGAAGTATATGATGGAGTTAAAGTAGGAAAAGAAAGAAACAAAAGAAAAACTACGGTAGCGACTATCGGATGTTAAGCCTGTGGAGAAGTAAGGTTACTTAGTCTATGAAACAGGAAACTTGGAAGGTGACGATCAAGGCGAATTAAGTTTACTTAATTCTTTTGTTCTAGGAATAGGAAATAGTATATGACATATTTCCTTTTTCTTTACAATAATTGACACGTCAATCGAAAGTGATTTTTAAAAAATAGAGGGGTGTATGCTATAATAAACAGACAAGGTGGTAAAACATGAAAGAGAATATTAAGAGTTTATTTATTATAGTGTTGGGTAATTTATTGCTTACTAGTGCGTATGCTTTTTTAACTGTGCCTAATAATATTATTAATGGTGGAGTTACTAGTACATCTTTATTGTTATCTTATTACTTTCATATAGATATTGGATATATTGTAACGATATTAATCGTTCTTTTGTTAATTTTTGGAAGAGTGACGCTAGGAAAAGAGTTCTTTTATCGGTCATTATTTAGTAGTGTTTGTTATATGGTGTTTTTTAATTTGTTTCATTTGATAGGAATATCTTTTACTTTTCCTCCTATTGTTCTGGTTATATATGCTGGAATTTTAGTTGGTGTAGGTAGATTTTTATGTATGAAAGAAGATTCTGCGACCGTAGGATATGATGCTTTTGCTTTATATATTCATGAAAAACATAAGAAGTTAGAAACGTCAGATATTTTATGTTTGATTGAACTAGTCATTATCTTATCTGGTTTTGCAACCTTTGGTGTTTTGTCTGTTATATATGGTATTATTTTTACTATTATTGAAACACAAGTTATGTATTTTTTAGCAAAAGGTTATAAAATACCTGTTAAAAAGATACGGGCACTAGAGAGAAAAACTTTTTGATAAGTATAGATAAAATAGTAGAACAAGCTAAAGTAATAGGTTGTTCTTTTCTTTTACAAAAGTTATAATCTCTGTTATAATGAACTCATAAGGAGTGATTTTTGTGTTAAATCCAAAAAGAGATGAGAGTGAAATTAATGAGGAGAAGATAGTTGATCAACTTCGTTCTATTGGTATTGATATGATATCTGAAGCTGGTAGCGGACATCCAGGTATTGTATTAGGAGCAGCACCAATTATTTATAGTTTGTATGCTCACCATTTACGAATTGATCCGGAAAATCCTAATTTTTTTAATCGTGATCGTTTTATTATGTCAGCAGGACACGGGTCTGCCTTACTTTATGCGACATTATATATGGCGGGATATCCGATTACTTTAGATGATTTAAAAGCATTTAGACAAATTGATTCTATTACTCCAGGTCATCCTGAATATAAAAAGACACCAGGTGTTGAGATGACTACTGGTCCTCTTGGTCAGGGCTTCGCAACAGCAGTAGGTATGGCTATGGCAGAAGCTAATCTTAGAGCTAGATTTAATAAAGGTAAAAAAGAAATTATTGATTTTAATACTTATGTTTTATGCGGTGATGGAGATTTAATGGAAGGTGTTTCTTATGAAGCAGCATCTCTTGCTGGAACACTAAAATTAAATAAATTAATCGTGTTGTATGACTCTAATGATATTTGTTTAGATGGACCTACTTCACAATGTTTTACAGAAAATGTAGCGATGAGATTTATTGCACAAGGATGGAATGTAATTACGGTTCCTGATGGTAATAATATTTTATCTATCATAAAAGCTATTGAAGATGCGAAGGCATCTACTGATAAACCAACATTAATTGAAATTAAGACTACGATTGGTAAATATTCTAAGTTAGAAGGTACGAATTTGGTACATGGTTCTCCTTTGGATAAAGAGGATGTTTCTGCTATTAAAGAAAAAATGCAAATTCGTGATATTCCTTTTACGATTTCTCAGATTACGATGGATGATTTTCAAACACTTATTCATAATCGTTGTAAGAATTTAAATGACAAGTTCTTAAAGGCAGTAGAAAATATGGATGAGGAAGATAAGAAGAGTTTGATGGATTTTATCGAGGGCCATAAGTCTTATGATATCAAGGATATCTTATATGAAGCACCAGAAGATAAGGCAGAAGCTACTAGAGTGACGTCTGGTAAAATTTTATCTTCTATTGTTCCTAAATATTCAACAGTAATTGGTGGTAGTGCTGATTTGTTTTCAGCAACCAAAACTTATGTAAAAGATGCGGGAGACTTTACTAGTGATAATTACTCAGGTAAGAATATCTTCTTTGGTGTTAGAGAACATGCTCTAGGAGCTATTTTAAATGGTTTTGCTTTATGTGGATTTCATCCTTATGGTTCTACATTCTTAAGCTTTAGTGATTATTTAAAACCAAGTATTCGTATGTCTTGCATGATGGATTTACCAGTTACCTATATATTTACACATGACTCGATTAGTGTTGGAGAAGATGGAGCAACGCATCAACCAGTAGAGCAATTAGCATCTTTACGTGCTACTCCGAACTTAGAAGTATTTCGTCCGGCAGATGCTAATGAAGTAATTGGCGTTTACCGTGCTATCTTCGAGAAGAAGACTGGTCCATCTGTCATTGCACTATCTAGAAATAAAACACCAATTTTGGAGGCTACTAAAATTAGTGAAGTTGCGAAAGGTGGATACACAGTTTATGATCCAGAAAGAAAATTAACAGGTATTATTATCGCAACTGGAGAAGAAGTACATCTAGCTATGGAAGTTGCTAAGAGATTACAATCGAAAGGATTAGATATTCGTGTTGTTTCTATGCCATGTCTTGGACGCTTTTTAGCACAAGATCAAGAATATATTGATAATGTCTTACCAGTAGAAGTTAGAAAAATAGTTATTGAAGCAGCATCCTCTATGTCTTGGAATAGCATTGTCTTTAATAATAAGTATTTAATTACCCTTGATCAATTTGGTGCTAGTGGTAAAAAAGATGATGTATATAAAAAATTTGGATTTGATGTTGATAGCTTAGAAGAAAAAGTAGAAAACTTACTCAAATAAACGACATAAATAGACTCGTCTACCATGTATAGTAATATTAGGTGATAGTATGAGAGTCTATTTTATTTTTGATATTAAGGAAGAGTTTATTAATTTGTATCGTGGTAACGAAAGAATCTTATTTAATATTTTAAAACAAATATATTATCTAGAAAAAGATGAAGCAGAATATGGATATCATCTTTTTAAACAATTAATTAATCCTATCGAAAAAAGTAAAATTGATCGTACTTTATTTTTAAAATTACATCAGGATATTCCTTATTCTAAACGAGGAAATATTCATTATTATAATAATTTATATAAAGATGAAATTAGTAGGTTAACGGTGAAGCATAGCTATATAAAAATAGAAACAGAACAATTAGCTTCTTCTTTCTTTTCTTATTTAAATCTTTTAAATCCTAG
>JAGHJJ010000018.1 GCA_017886705.1 Bacilli bacterium
TATGTTTGATAATAGAATATAATATTCTTTGAAAATTAAATATCATATGTTATTATTTAAATGACAAAAAAGAAGCAAAATATTTTGCTTCATATATCATGGTTAGAGCATTTACACAATTTTTTTTTACACACTCTTAATTATTAATCCTTAAAATGATTACATAGTTCATTTGTTAATTTAAGTAAATTATCTACATTATCTACATATTTATTTTCTAGCATTTTTAATGTTTGATATGCCATATTCACATCATCTTGTGTAATTTTTTTCTGACAAAATGCACTATGCAACTCATCTTCATCAAGAATAATTTCTCGTCCATCAGGCAAGATAATCATATCCAAATACAAATCATCTTCATAAGGAATTCCATTTTGAATTCCTATTTCTTTTGCCATATCAAAATACCATTCTATCAAATTATGATGATTATCAAACATAATAGTAATAGCATAATTGGCACCATCAGGATACACTTCAAACCATTCATAACCTTCATCTTTTATGCAAACATCACTAATTCCATTATAAACAATAAGCGGAGCGGAAACGTTTTTTATCTTAATATTACAAACATATCCACAAAAATAATCTTCATCTATCTTTTTTTGAGTATACACTCCTTCAACTTCGTTAGCAAATCTTCTTTTTACCATATCTATCATATCCTTTCCTACAAATAAAAAATTAGATTGAATAAAAAATCACTTTATTCACTAGTTTCAAAATCTACCAATTCTTTTAAATAAGAGATATCATTATCATTCATATTTAAACCTTCTACTTCTTCTTTATCAAGTAACAATAACTCTGATACTTCATGATCTAGTTTATTCTTATTATCTACAAAATACTTTAAAAGTTCACTAGAGCTAAAATTTAACACTCCAGTATAGATAATTCCATAATTTCTACCCGGATTAGGAGTTTTAAAATACTTCATTTGATAGCTAAATACATGCTGCCTATTATATAAATCTAAATTTAATTCTTCTAATAATTCTCTTTGTAAACAAAAATCAGGATGAAACTCATCACTACTTAAATCCTTCTCTTCAACCATACCACCAATAATATTAACTTTGCCATAGCTATTTTTAATAACTACATATTTATCATCTAATGTTTGAAACAAAATAGCAACAAATAAACTTCTAATATCTAAATCATTATGATTCTTTGAATAAATTAACCAAGAATATCTAGCTTTCCCTATTTCAAGCATATTTGTAGCAACATCAAATTGAGTAACAGATAGTAACTCTCCATCCCAGTATCCCTCATGTTTTTCGAGAAACTTTTCCCAATTTTTTTCTACTTTACTTTCTAAATCAGAATTAAGATGTATCTCAAAAGGAGTTCCATTTTTAATAATCGGAACTTCTTTTATCTTTTTTAACATACTACATCACTCCAAAATCACATACACATTTCTATTTAATTATGAAATTGTGAATTTTCTATTCGATTACTATAATTTTCTACCTTAGACTGATATAACTCTACTACTTCACCAGAATAATGCATTGGTAAAACAACCTCTTGAACATAACCTTCTAATATTTCTTTAGTTTGTTCTACTCCATAGTTATTTTGACAAAACTCTATAGATAAATCTATCGAATTACCAAGTTCTTCTAGTCTCTCAGGCATAATAATATCAGCTTCACGATATAATTCTTTATTAAGACACTTAAATTCAAGTCCCATGGAACGCCTTGCTTGAACAGCACTTAAATATTCACCAATCAAACAGTCACATCCGTCACTCAATAAAACCATACCCGTATAGTTTGTCTTTTCTTTATCTAAAATAACCTCATTAACAGAACTTCCCTGTTCTGCATTCAACGTAAGTCTTCTTTTTTCTAATAAATCCGGTGTTAATAACTTAGTACAAACATTTCCCGAAAAAGAATAACCTGCATCAATATAATAACCATTATCTGTCTTTCCAATAGTCTTTAGCCCGGAATACATTTCTTCTCTAGTTGCAATATCAACCTCACTCATACCTAACAAATTAGAAGAAGAAACCTCTGTTACTAGTAACAATTTCTTATCCATAAAACTATCCATCATTTGATTTGTAAATAAGGTAGCAGAAGTATATGCATGACCATTTTTTCTATAATAAGGCCCTCCGGGAAACTGTTCTGGATTATCAGTTGCAGTCGCAACAAAAGAAAACTTCTTACCATTTTCAAAAGAAGAAAAACTACCTACATCATCCCTCCAAATTCTAGCTACATAATTAGAAACAACATCTTCAAATTGAAATAATCGATTAGCTAACACTTCTACTCTACATCCCAAAGAAGAAGCATCATGAGGATAATGATAATAAGGAGCTTCTAACTTATTAACAACCTCAGGTGCTAATAACTCCTCATTAATTTTACTAGATATGTCATTCGGAAAAGGAATGTCAAACTCATCAAGAAAAGAAGTAACATTAGAATAAAACATTTCAATATCTTTTCGCTCATTATCTAAAAATTGACCATAATCATATTCTTGCATAATACTACGAAACTCCCTAACAATTCTAAATAAATCACCAGTCATAGTGCGATCACGTAAATAATCAAAACATCTCATAAAAACTCCTTCTAACACTAAAGATTAGAAACACTTAACACCTCATGCTCCACATTACATAAAAACTTTAGTGAAATATTAGATAATGGTAAAAAATCAAGTAACTTCACACTAGGAAAGATTTTTTTACAACAAATAGCATCTGAAATCAAATACCACATACTATCATTTTCTAAAAAACTCCCTGCTTCTCCTTGATAAGAATTAGCAACAAACAATTCAAAATCAAAAACTCTATCAGGGTATTCAACAACTAATCTTCCTACAGATTTAATATCAGAAATAGTAATACCCGTTTCTTCTCTAAATTCTCGAACAGCTGCTTCTTCACTAGTCTCTCCATCTTCAATCTTTCCCCCAGGAATATCTAGATATCCCTTTTGATTTCCATTTTTATATCTGATAGCCATCACCTTATCACCTTGAAATAAAAATGTTCTAACAGCCTTTCTGACAGGTTTCATATCCATCACTCCCTTATCTAACTATATCAAAATTATCAAAATAGATAAAGAAAAAACATACCAAAGTATGTTTTTACTCTTTAACTCCAAATCTTGAAAAAGGAAAAATAGTTAAACTTGCTTTACCTAAAATTTCATCTCTAGAAATAGAACCAATCATTCGACTATCTTTAGAGTTTGTACGATTATCCCCCATGACAAAATATTCGTCTTTACCTAATTGATAAGTCGGAAAATCATTTGTCTTCTTATGTTTAAAATTTTCCTTTACATATTTTCCATTAATATAAAGTTTATTATCTAAATATTTTACTTTTTCACCAGGAAGAGCAATCACTCTTTTAATTAAGTACTCATCTCCTCTTCGAATAACCACAATATCAAATCTTTCTATCTCTCCAAGGCGATATTCTATTTCATTTAATAGCATAATATCACCATCTTTTAATGTAGAATCCATCGATTCTCCATTAACACGAATAGGAGAGACAACATAACTCTTAATAAGTATCACCACAATAATAATGATAATATAAGGCAAAAACTCTTTAAAATAATTCTTACTTTTACTCTTTTTATTCTTTTCCATAAGCATCCATAACAAAAAATAAGGCCGAGCCTTATTTTTATTGTTCTCCTCTTTCTTTGATACGATATCCACCACGTCTGTCTTTAAGGAAGTTAAGTTTACTACGTCTTACCTTACCTTTACGTACAACTGTAATACCAGCAACTTTTGGTGAATGAATTGGGAAAGTTCTTTCTACACCAATTCCACTACTCATCTTACGAACAGTAAATGTTTCAGAAACACTACCTCCACGACGAGCAACAACAACACCTTCAAAAGCTTGGATACGTTCTCTTTTACCTTCAATGATTTTAACATCTACTCTTACCGTATCACCAACACGAAATTCAGGAACGTTTGGATTAAGTTGTTTTTTGTTAATTTTGTCAATAACGTTCATATAAGTTCTCCTCTCTAAATATATATTTCACGAATGATCATAATCATAAAATTAAAATAAAAGTTAAAACTGAAAAGCGGATCATCGCTTAGACGTTTATAAGTATACCACGAAAGAAGTAAAAATGCAAATAGTTTTTCATGATTTTACTTAATAAACATCGCATCTCCAAACGAGAAAAATCGATACTTCTCTTCTACCGCTACCTGATAAGCATGTAAAATATGTTCTCTTCCTGCAAGCGCAGACACTAACATAACCAAAGTTGACTTAGGTAAATGAAAATTAGTAATTAAACAATCAATTGCCTTAAACTCATAACCAGGATAAATAAAAATATTTGTCCAACCACTACACTCACGAAATTCATGATATAAACTCATAATAGTCTCCAAGGTTCTAGTACTAGTAGTACCAACACTGATAATACGCTTACCTTGCCTCCTAGTCTCTGTCAAAACTTCAGCAACTTCTTTTGTCATCTGATAATATTCACTATGCATAGTATGTTCTTCCACCGTATCTACACTCACCGGACGAAAAGTACCAAGCCCTACATGCAAAGTAATATAAGCAATATTTACACCCTTATCTTCTATCTCCTGTAATAATTCCTTAGTAAAATGAAGTCCTGCTGTAGGAGCAGCTGCACTACCAACTTCTTTCGCATAAACCGTCTGATATCTCGATTGATCTTCTAATTGCTCATGAATATAAGGAGGAAGTGGCATCGTACCAAGTTCTTCTAATATTTCTAAAAAAATTCCTTGATAAGAAAACGTAAAATGACGAATTCCCTCATCCCCTACAAAAACACATTTTGCTTTCAATTTACCATTTCCAAAGACAACAACTGTACCTTCTTTAATACGACGAGCAGGCTTCACCAAACACTCCCAAGTATCTCCTTCTATATTCTTTAAAAGCAATACCTCAATCAATGCTTTCGTCTCTTCTTTTTCTCCATAAAGTCTAGCAGGAAGTACCTTCGTATCATTTAATACTAAAGTATCTCCAGGCTCCAAATAAGAAATAATATCTCTAAAATGTTTATGTTCAATCTCACCTGTCTTTTTATCTAAAACCATAAGTCTAGACTCATCACGTTTTTTTAAAGGAGTTTGTGCAATTAACTCCTCTGGTAAATCATAATTGAACTCCTCTACTGTCATAAACAGGACCTCCTTCTACAATATCCAACTGCCACGCATTCGACTGCCTTCTTAACATAGATAAAGGCTGCGATTGCAACTGCTCA
>JAGHJJ010000116.1 GCA_017886705.1 Bacilli bacterium
ATACATTAACAAATCAAAATAAGTAATATCTTCTCCTCTACTAGTTTTATATTGCATAGCATTAGGCGATAAAATCAACTTATTATCATATTGATTAAAAAAATCAAAGTATTTAACCGTTTTCTTATACTCTTCACCAGCACATAATGTATACTGAAATCCTAAAATATCAGTAGCCCAGACAGGATTTAACAAATTACAATAAGCAATAAACAATAAAATTGAGTATAAAACAGACATAAAACAGACTAAATAATAAAAATAGCTATTTTTAATATGAATAATTTCTAACATCTGAATAACAAAGCAAACAATATAAATCGCCAAATGATGCAAATCAAATAACGGAATCATAAAACTAAATCCCATAATTAAATAACAATTACGAATATCTTTTTTATTCTTTATAGTAATAACTATTTGAATAATCAAAAATAAAATACTAAGAAAAAAATATAAAGAAAAAGGTCTCCCATTTTCACTAGAAAAATCCAAAAGTCCTAAAAAGCATAAATCAATAAATGAATAAAGTGCATCATTCCATAAAAGATAAATAAAAAAGATAATACAAGGAAGAAGTACTCCCGCTACTCTTCGTAATAATTTTTTTAAATCCCTAAAATAATAAATAACAGAAGGAAGAATTAAAAAAATTCCTAAAGTATGTTTACTTAAAACCGCACACCCTATTACAAAACCTATTAAATAATCTTTATCTGGATAATTTTTTTCTAAATATAAAAGGATTACCAACATAAATAATGCCATAAAATTATAAGTAGCATTGATACCTAAAAATCCAAATAGACAAATACAAAATAATACCAAATAACTCTTCTTGCCATACATCTCAAATAAAAAATAAAACATAATCGTAACTAATACACTTTGTTCAATGATAAACATTAAGTAATTATCAAAGAAAAATAAGCCTATAGACATAACAAAAGTATATAAAGGTGTAGTAATAATATTAAAATCCAAATATGGAACCTCTCCCTGAACAATAGCATGACTAAAGACATAATTATTAAGTGGATCTCCATACGTATTAGAAAATCCAAAAAACTCATAAATACAAAAAATAAAAAGAAAAAGAAATAAGTATCTCATCCACTTTTTCATAATTTAACCCTCCAATACATAAACTTCATAAAAATCAATATTTTTAATTTTCTTACCATACTCTAAAACATATTCTAAAACCATAGGATCTGTCTGATTATGAACTGTCTCATTAGGATTAACAAGAAATAAAGTATCGTTATCCATATCCTTAATTTTAGAAAGCAACTTCCAACTTCCATGATATCCTAAATTTCCCTGATTAATTAAATCTATATAACCAATATCCTCATCATTAATAATTTTAAAATAATAAGAATCAGAACTTAAAAATATAATTTTTTTATCTTTATTTTCATCAAGAAATCGATTCATCTTTTTAGTAAATTGTAATCTTTCATAATTGATAAATCTCATCTCAAAATGATTAACATCATTAGGATAATAAGAAATATCAAAAGAATTATCTTTAGCGGTAATAACAAAAAAAGCTAAAACACAAATAATACTTAAAACAGGATAATTAAAATATTTTTTCTTAATACGAGAACAGATTAATAATAAAAAGGCAAAAAAAGCATAAAGGAAATGATATAAATCAACGATTGGAACAACAATACTATAAAAACATAAAACATAATAATTTATTATATCTTTAGGATTTTTCTTTATAAAATAAATAGTAGAAAAAAGAATAATAAGAAAGAAAAACATATAGATAGTAAAAAACTCACTATTGTAAGAAAAATCAAATAATCCTAAAATACATAAATTAATAAAAGAAGAAAAACTACCAGAAATAACTAAATAAATAATAAAAATCGAAACAGGTATCAAACAGCCTATTGCTCTTTTTAAAAGAAGCTTCTTATGCTTAAAATAACACAAACTTGGAAGAAGTAAAACAATTCCGATAGTATGTTTAGTAAGAATAACTATACCTAATAAAAATCCAACCAAATAATGACTCCATGAATATTTAGGAACAAATTCCTTTTCCGTATAACACAACAATACTAATAAAATGAATAAGAACAAATTATAATTAGGAAAAGTAGAATTTACTGGAAAAAAGAAAAACAAGAAAAATATCCACATTTTATCCTGATACATTTTCTCAAGTAAAAATAAACAAGCCGTAAGAATCAACGAATTTGTAATATGAAAGACAAGCATACTAGAACCAAAAAGGTAAAAAGGTAACGACATCAGCCAGGGATAAAAAGGAGGTATCACCATATTAAAGTCCAAATAAGGAACAAGTCCCCTATACATGTTATTAGCAAAACCATAATTCCAAATCTCATCTAAATTAATAGGACTACAAATAAGGTTAAATATTAAAATTATGAAAAAAGCAAAAAAATACTTCATAACTTTCTTAATCATAAATATCTACTCCTTACTTAAATAATAAATCTCATAAACCCCTATTGTTTTAACTTTCACACCAGATGTCATAATATAATCTACTGCCTCTTTCAAATACTGTTGTGGAGGGGAAGGCATTTCATAAGCCTCCTTATCAATAACGAAATAACCATTCGCTACACTTTTCAATCTAGAAATAATTTTCAAGGTACCATCATAGCCATAATTACCATAATTAGGCAAATCAAAATAGGTGATATCCGAATTACTTTTAATCTTATAAAAAAAATTTTCACTACCTCTTAAAAAATAAATAACATCATCATCCAAAGTCTCTACATATCGATCCAACTCATCAACCACTTTACGATATCTCTCAGAAAGTAAGCTAAACTGAAAATTAGGATAGTGAATAATCTTTAAATCACCAAAATACATATTCTGTACCACAAACCAAATAATACTTAATACCAAGGAAAAGAAAATACATTGTTTATAAATAGATCTTTTTATATTCCCATCTAACAATATCAAAATAAAGAAAGCAGCCAAAAATAATGAAACATGATAATAATCAATAATAGGATAAATACAACTAGCAAAAACCAATACATAATAATTACAAACATCTTTAGGTTTTTGAACAATTCGAACAATAAGAACAATCATAGCTAAAACAAAACATAGAAAATAAAACCATTCGATATATAAATTACTATGACCAAAATCAAAAAGTCCAAAAAAACACAAATCTAAAAAAGAAGAAAAACTACCTTGAAGAACTAAAATAATAAAACAGATAAAAACAGGAAGTAAAAAACCAACAACCCTTTTCAATACTTTTTTATAATCGACAAACAAATAATAAATTGATGCTAAAACAAGTAATCCACCTACTGTCTGTTTCGTTAAAAAACTACAGCCTAACAAAATACCTATTAAATAATCATTCTTATTAGTCCTCTCACAATAAATAAGGAGTAATAAAAAGAATAAAAGTAAAAAATTATATCCCGGAAACATAACTGATACCATCGCAATTGGAAATGGAATAGAAAGAAGTATCAAATAAATCCATGTCTTATTACCAAGTAAACGAAACAAAATAAAGAAAAACAGAGTAAGAAGTAGTGCTTGTTCCAAATAAAAAACTAAAATAGAAGAATTCAAAAATAAGAAAATGGAATATAACCATGGTGCAAGAGGAGGAATAACTAAATTAAAATCAACATAAGGCACCTCTCCTCTAGTAATAGCATAACTAAATCCAAAATTAACATAGCTATCTCCACGTGTTAAATTATAAGCAAGGACTAAACAATAGAAAAAATAACAAAATAAGAATAAATATTTAAAAACAGACTGTATCTTAATCTTTTGTTTCATATATTAAATAATCTCCTTCCCGTGCCACTAATGAAAAATGATCAATCACATACTCACAAACTTCGTACAAAAACTCTCCATTTCTACCAATCTCATCCATCTCACGTTGATTAATAATGTATAAATTAGAAGACTCCTCTACTCTTTTTATTAACTTCTCAACCCCATTATACCCGTAATTTCCATGTAAGAAAACTAAAAAATAATTAACATCTAAATCATTACCCGCATAAATAAAACTATTTTTGGTAGATAATAAAACGGGAACATTATCTTTCTCATAATATTTTAGAAAAACTCGATTCATATCCAAAAGAATTTCATATTGTTCTGGTTGAACCAGATAATATTTTAAATTAGGTAAAAAATCCAATCTTTTACTAGAAAATCCTTGATAACAATAAAAATTAATAAAGCAAATAAAAATACTAAGTCCTAAAAATAAATAGCAATATTTCTTTTTTATATCTATCTTAGTCATAAGATAAACAAATACACTACAAAAAAATAATAAGAAATGATAACTATCAAATAAAGGAATTACAAAAGAAAACGTTGCTAAAGTATAGTAAGCATAAATACTTCTATCTTTTTTGAAAACATAAAAACACAATACTAAAAATAAAATAATAGATAAATAAAAATAAATAGAAAATCCTGTCGTATTTTTAGAAAAATCAAAAAGTCCAAAAAAACAAAGATCAAGAAATGATAGAAAACTATTTGTAAATAATAAATAAATGAAAAATAACAAACACGGAATAATAAATCCCATAATTCTTTTCCCTAATATTTTAAAATCTTTTACATAATAAATAACACTAGCTAGTAAAAAAAATACACCAATCGTCTGTTTTGTTAAAACACTAATTCCCAACACAAAACCTATAAGGTAATGGTTCTTATGAAATTTTTCCAAATAAAGTAACAAAATATAAAGGCAAAAACAAAATAAATTATAAGTAGGAATAATCGTATGTAAAAAAGGAAACAATAAAGCAAACAACACAATAAAACTTCGATGTTGAATCACTTGAAATAATAAATAAAAAGTAAAAGTAAGAACCAAAGACCATCCAAAAATATACCATAAATAGTGATGACTAAAAATTAAAAAAAGAGAAAAGAAAAATGCACAAAAAGGAGTAGATACCGTATTAAAATCAACATAAGGTACCTCTCCTCTAGCAATCGCATAACTAAAACTATAATTCCAAAACGAATCATAAGAATGATTATAAAAAGAAAAAACAGAAAGAACTAGAAAGAAAAACAAAAATAGAAAAATATAATTACGATACTTTTTGATATATTTCATAATCTCCCTCCTTCTCTACCAATGGATAATTATTTATCACATAATTAACAACGTCCATATTAAACTGATTATCTGAACTAATATTTTGATACTCATCAGATGACAAAACAAAATAAGCATCATGTTCATTTTCAATATTTTGAAGCAATCGTTCCGTACCATGATAACCATGATTTCCATAATTAAGTAAATCATAATAAGTAATATCTAAATTATGAATAATCTTAAAAAAATAAGCATCATTTGTCAAAAATATAATATTTTTACCCTTATTCTGATTTAAATAATTGGATAATAATAAAATATTTTTCTCCGTTTCTTCACTAATCTTTATCATTTCAAAATTAGGAAAACTAGCAATATATGGAATTTCAAAATGATGACATACCATCATTAACATATAATAAATAATGAAAGAGAAACTAAAACAGAAACCAGTTAACCATCGCTTAGAAAAAGGCACTCTAGAAAAAATAAAATAACAAAAAACAAATAAAAATAATCCAACATGATAATGATCAAAAAGTGGATAAGAAATAGTAGAAAAAGAAAGTAAATAACCAGTAAACATTTTATTATCTTTCTTTATCAAAAAATAAATTAAAACTAAAATCAAAGAAAACCATAACCAAAAATAAAAATTAGTAAAAAAATTACTCTGGTTCTTATTTTGAAAATCAAACATTCCTAGTACACAGCAATTTAAAAAATCAAAAAAACTTCCAGACAATAAAAAATATCCTAAAAACACAAGACATACACCAAAAACACCAAGAAGTCTTTTTAAAAACTTTTTCCTATCTTTAAATAAATAATATAGTGATGGTAAAACAAAAAAAACACCAACACTTTGTTTCGTAAAAATACATAGTCCTATCAAAATTCCGATAATATAATCATTACACTTTTTCTTCTCCAAATACAAAAGTAAAGTAAACAAAAGTATTAATAAAAAATTATACCCTGGAAAAATAATAGGAATTAAAAAAGAAGGAAGTGGAAATACTAACAAAATAAGTAACAAATACACTTTATTACCAAATAATTTCTCTAAAAAACAAAACAAGACTACAAATAAAATAGAATGAAATAGTAAATAAACAATATAAGAGTGAGAAAATAAAAACGGTATCAAATAAACAAAAGGTGAAAAAGGTGGCACAACCATATTAAAATCAACATAAGGTACCTCTCCTCTTGCAATAGCATAACTAAATCCAAAGTTCCAAATAGCATCACTAGTAATAATAGAATAAGTAAATGTACAAGCAATAAAGCAAAACAAAAATAAGAATAAATATTTACTACCACTTAATACTTTTTTCATAGTCTACTCCATTATCTGAAAATGATTTCCATTATCTAAGTAAAGAATTCCTTTTCTATTTTCAAGTTGACTAAGTACATCATTATAATAATTAATCATATCAAACTTAGTCAAAGTCAAATAAACCATATTACCATCATCCATATACAACAAGAAACGATCTTTATCATAATCATTAGGCTGATACTCAATATCAGAAATTTTACCTAAAATATCAGTTTTGATATCTGCCATTCCCTTAATAAAAGAACGATATTTATTATCTGGAACATAATTAATTAATCTAGGAATTCGAAACAAATCAATCTCTTCACTAACAGGGACCTCTTCTTTATTAGAAAAAACAACAGTCTTATTCGTATTATTAATAAACAACGGTTTACTTTCTTTAATATCTAAAACTAAAACATGAAAAAACTCTCTTTTTACTTCTGCCTTCTGAATATAAGGAGACTCTTCTAATTTATCTTCAATACCTCGAGTAGAAATCAAATAAAAACTAGGATAATCCCTAACTCCAGCAAGAGTTAAAATATAATCATCTTTTAAATAACTAGTTCCTTCTACAATAAGGTTTTGAATAGGTAAATGAACAAAATAATAAGCGCCAAAAGATAGTGCCACGAAAAAAAGAAGCACCATAAAGCAAGGCAACAATTTAATTTTTGTTTTCTTTACTATTTTCTTAGCCATATTTACTCCCAATTAACAAATTCTTGTTCTACCTTTAATTCAACCTGATACTCCTGTTTTACTTTTTCTCTAACATAATCAATTAAACTTTTAATATCATCACTAGTAGCATGATCATAATTAATAATGAAGTTAGCATGTTTTTCACTTACTTTAGCGCCACCAATAGAAAAACCTTTTAAACCCAAGTCCTCTATCAATTTACCAGCAAACATTCCCTCTGGATTACGAAAAACAGAACCAGCCGATGGATAGTTTAATGGTTGTGACTCCATTCTTCTCTTACGACGATCACGAATAACTTCTTCAATTGCAGATTTATCCCCTTTTTCTAAACGAAGTACAACTTCTAAACAAATATAACCTGGATGTGTCTGTAAAAAAGAACTACGATAATGAAAATCCATCTCTTTATTTTCAAGCTTAATAATTTTTAAATCTGGTGTCAATACCGTAACATCTTGAACAACATATCCCATATCACTCTTATAAGCCCCTGCATTCATATATACAGCACCACCAACGGTACCAGGAATACCTGCTGCAAACTCTAATCCAGCAAGACCACGCTTAGCAGCCTGCAAAGAAAGTTTTACCAAAGAATACCCTGCTCCAACACGCACCTTTGAAGAAGAAAAAAACTCAATATCATTAAATTCGTCTAATTTAATCAAAACGCCTTCATATCTTTTCCCACTAAAAAGCAAATTAGAACCATATCCTAAGATTTTATACTTAATATTATTTTGCTTTGCTTTTCGAATAAAACGAATTAAACCATCCACATTCTTAGGATAAAAAATAGCACTCGCAACACCACCTACTCGATACGTTGTATGCCTATCCATTGAAACATCATATTCGACTTTACCTAGATTATCTTTTTCCAACTCTTTCAAAATATCATTCATACTACTCACCAACTAACTTTTCTATCTCATGATATATTTTGGTAAGAGAATCTTTTTTACCAAAAGATGCACTAGCCTTTTTCATAGCTTGATACTTCGCATCATCAGATAAAATGGATGTAATAGAAGTACAAAGTGCCTCTCCTGTAAAATCTTTCTCTTCTAATATCAAACAAGCACCAGCATCTTCCAACTCTTTTGCATTTAAGTATTGATGATTATGAGTAACATAAGGGGATGGTACTAAGATAGAAGGAAGTCCAATTCCTGTAATCTCAGAAATAGTAGACGCACCCGCCCGAGACACCATCAAATCAGCATCTTTCATAATCTGAATTAACTCCTCAGTATAAGGAAGAAGAACAACATTACTAGGAATTTGAATATCTTGATAAGAATCATAATAAGCCTTTCCTGTAATCACTAGTACTTGATAATCTTGATCTTTAAACTTACAGATTGCATCTTTTAATTTTTTAGTCATCGTAGTAGACCCTAAAGATCCCATGACAATTAATACTAATTTTTTAGATGCAACAAAACCAAATTTAGTCTTAGAAATCTTTGGAATTGTTAAAATTTCTTCACTTCTAGGATTTCCTGTATAAATAGTCTTATTTTTTGGAAAATAAGAAATACTACCAGGCAAAGAAACACAAATAAGATCAACAAAACGAGCCAAAAACTTATTAGAAAGTCCTGGAATAGAATTTTGTTCATGAATCATAGTTTTAATATGTAACTGATGTGCAGCATATAAAACCGGTGCTGTAATATAGCCTCCTACCCCTATCACAATATCAGGCTTAAATTCACGAATAATTTGTTTTGATTTTCCAATAGCTTTAAAAAACTTACGTAAAACAGAAACATTAGAAAATATATTTTTTCGATTTAATCCCTGAATTTCAATACCAGTAAAATCAATTCCCTTTGCTGGAACAATATCCTTCTCCATTCTATCAGTAGTTCCTATATATAATACTTTACTTTTCTTATCCATCTGTTGAATTCTATGAATAATTGCTAACGCAGGATAAATATGTCCCCCTGTACCACCAGCTGCTACTATAACTCTCATGTCTTCACATCCTAAATCAGTAAATTTTATTCCAAATAACTAAAATATATCCATAAATGATAACAAAATTATACCTCATATTGCAAAATAAGTAAATAAAGTTAATTATTTTTGTTAATCCTTTTTTAAAAAGATACCTTATCATTAATAAAAAAGATTCCGATATATATTGTATAATATCTCTTTGGAAAGGAGATGTTTTTATTATATGCATAATAAAGAGTATGCTTTAAAA
>JAGHJJ010000117.1 GCA_017886705.1 Bacilli bacterium
TATTTCTGTTATAATTTAAAAGACACATATTAATTACCTCCAATGTTAATTCGCACTTACATTGTATCATAGGTAATTCTATGTGTCTTTTTTTGCCCTTTTTGGACACTTAATTTTTCAATTTATATACTAAAGTAACTATCTTTGATTATAAATAATAGGATAAGGATTTTGATATTTCTTGGCCATTTTTACTTTTTTTAATTCACCAAGATGACCATCTCTTACTGCTTTTCTAGCTTCGTATATCATACTACTCTCCCAATCATCCTCCATAAATGCTAGCATATCATTTTGACAAGAGCCCTCACAAAGAGCAATCATAAAGTCAATACGATTACGCTTTGCTAAATCGATTGCTGTCTGTGTTCCATCACATGGCATAAAACCGATAATCATATCAGCATTTAGTGATTCATCTTTTTGTAACCTTCTTTTTTCTAATAATAAATTAGGCAAATTAGAATCTGTAGTAATTAACTTATCATCATAGGCAGTAATCGTTCCGTTCGTCTGGCGAAGAGCTATTTTTTTCGCTAAAGAAGGGATTTTTCCTCCTCCTATTTCCACGATATTTCTGTTAATATCAAAATTTTCTTCTAATAAGTTTGCAAAGCCTTCATATATATTTTTATCAGGATCTAACATATCCAATTCATCATAGACTTGTCGTAAAATATCAACTACTAAAGCAGACGTCTTACCCCAGGTACGGTTATCTAGGATAAGTTTTTTTTCGGCTAAACTATAATCATCGGTATGTTCTCTCAAAAATTTATCAATTTGATAAAATATTCTAATTCCTGTAATATCTTCTCTTATCATAATTATTCCTCTTTGTTAACCTAATAGATACATTATACTATCATTTTATGTAATTACAAAGAAAAACATGCCATTTAGGCATGCTTTTCAGTAATTTTTGTTTCGCTATACTTATAATTCTTTTCAATAACACCAAATAATGCTTCTATTTGAGGTACAAATTGAGTATTTCCTTCTGACTTATAAATATCTAGCATAGCTTTCATACCACTAAATTCTGTCGCATTATCATATTCATAGTCTTGTTTTTCACGCTGTACCTGCCAAATATAAAATGGTACACTCATACTTTTACATAGTAATTCTTTTTTGATTCTTCTAGTTTCTATATCTTCTGGAATATCATAATTCATAGAAATTTGACTTTGCTTGACTGCATTATATAAAGAATTTGCTTCTTCACTTTGAAAAAAAGGATGATGTGCAGTATCACGTAGTTGATCCATTTCATTCAGTTCTTTTATCGAAGAAACTAATTCCGGTATATTTTCTATTACTGGATATGTTTCATTCTGAACAGTCTCAATTACTTCTAATTCGTTCAAATGATTTCTATATTCTGCTATATATTCTGCTAAACTAACATTACAATCCATAATTTCATATGCATTAGGATCTGTTATTTGTGGATTTGATTTAATCCACTTATTAATTCCCGTTACTCTTTCTGTAAAATTTTCTGTTTCGATTTTTAATTGTTCTAGTTCCATAAATTTTCTCTCTTTCTTTTTTTATATAGAATAATCTAATTCTTGTTCTTTTTCAACTATTTTCTATAATCAAAGTAGAAATCTAATATTCTGACTTGATCTCCTTCTTCAGCACCTAACTCTTCTAGTTTTTGATCAATTCCCATTCTACTTAACTTTTTAGCAAACTTATAAGCTGCTTCATCAGAAGAGAACTTCGTCATTTTAAAGATTCTTTCTACTTCCTTACCTTGAATTGCCCAGGTACCATCATCATCTCTGGTAATTGTAAATGGTTCTTCTTTCTTAAATTTATATAATACGTGACTTTCAATTTGGCTATTTTCATATAATGGACTATTTGGTACTTCATCTACTAAATCAGCTAAACGGTCTACTACTTTTTGAAGTCCTGTATTGGTTGCAGCACTAACTTCAAAAATTTCAACATCACCAACTTTTTGTTTGAATTTTTCTAATTCTTCTTTAGCTTGCTCTAAATCCATCTTATTAGCAATAATAATTTGTGGCTTCTTAATCAATTTTTCATTAAATGCTTCTAGTTCTTTATTAATTAATACATAGTCTTCATAAGGGTCTCTTCCTTCGCTTGCACTCATATCAATAACATGAGCAATCACCTTCGTTCTTTCAATATGTTTTAAAAACTTATCCCCTAGGCCTTCCCCTTTGCTAGCTCCTTCAATTAAACCTGGTAAATCAGCCATTACAAAACTTCTGCCATCACTTGCCCTAACTACTCCAAGATTAGGATTTAATGTTGTAAAATGATAAGCAGCTATCTTTGGTTTTGACCTAGATACCATAGAAATAATCGTACTCTTGCCAACACTTGGAAGTCCTACTAATCCAACATCTGCCAACATTTTTACTTCTACTTTTAAATTTTTCTTTTCTCCTTCTTCTCCGTTTTCAGAGTAATCTGGTGCCGTATTCATCTGTGTTTTAAAAGCCGTATTACCACGGCCTCCTCTTCCACCTTTCGCAATAACTTCTTCTTGATCTTTTTTGGAAAGATCGGCTAGAATTAATCCTGTATCCAAATCTGTTACTACTGTTCCTTGTGGTACTTTTATAATTATAGGGTCAGCACCTTTTCCATGTTGATTTTTACCACGACCATTTTCTCCTTTTTTTCCTTTAATTAATTTTTGATATCTTAAATCTAGAAGAGTATGAAGTCCTTCATCAACTTTAAAAATAATATCTGAACCGTGTCCACCGTTTCCACCATAGGGACCTCCCATGGGAACAAATTTTTCACGACGAAAAGCGGTACATCCATCTCCACCATTTCCTGCTTCTACTTTGATTTCTACTTCATCTACAAACATATACTCTCCTCCTTTTCGGCTATATTATATCATTTACAAAAAGAAAAGAAAAGAACATCTTTTCTTATTTTCTTACCGCTGGTACTTGTAATACTACTTTAGGCTGGGTAGATTGCTCTTGGGCCATTTTTTTAGCTTGGCTTTTTTCTCTTTTTTCTCTTAAAAACTGTGCTATATTTTTAGTAATTGTAATTGCATTCGCTCCACGTACAGCAATATTTGTTGTTTGATTTTTCATAGTTTCTAACACTGCTTCTGAGTGTTCTAAACTTTTTTTATAAAAAGCACCTTTTATATCATAAACTATAGCTTTTAGACCATCTGTCATTTTGTTTTCAGGGTCAAGCATTTTTTGTAATTCTTTATTATCTTGTGCTTTTGCAGCTGTTAAATTTACCTTTGCTTGCTGTTGCGCTATTAATTTTTCTCGTTTATTTTTTTTAGTAAATTTAGGTAATATAATAGCTTTTTGTCGTAGGTCAATACGTACTTGCTTCTTTTGAAGATTTTTAATAATTTCTTGTTGTTTTTCTATTTTTTTGTTTATTTTTCTTTTTGCACTGGATGTTTGTAAGTTTTCTTTTACTTCTTTTAATTTTTCTATTTGCTTTTCATGTTCTTCTTGTTGTTTCATTATTTTATCAGACTTTTCATCTAATTTGTCTAATTTTTTTTCTTTTCTTTCAGATAAAGCGATTCTTTCTTGATAACTTTTCAGAGTAGTTACTATTTCATTATATTGTAATTTTAATCCTTCTATTTCAGTTTCTGTTTTACTTGCTAAATCTATTAGGCCTTTCTTTTTTTGACTTAGTTGTTGAATTTGCTTAGCTATTGTATCTAAACTTTGTTTTAGAAGTGCTTGATATACTTTATCAGAATTATTCATTACTAGCCTCTTGTTCCATTTTAATATCTTCAGCAATAGCTTTTTGAACCGCATCCCATTCTTGGGCATCTTTTATTTCTGTTAAATTATAGTCATTCTCACTTTTTTCTAAAATAGATATATATGCTTGCTCATGCTCATTATCTATTTGTTCACCTAAAGAGTATAAAATATAATCTTTTCCTTCATATCCTGTAACATTAAAAATATCTAGAACTTCTATTTCTAAAGTTTGATTATCTGGAGTTACTACTTTGATTTTATTATCCATAAATGCCACACCTCTATTCTCTTTTAGTGTAACACAAAGCAAAAAAAAAAGAAAGGATTAACTTTCTTTTTTTTCATTACTCTCCTACTGGATAAACTGAAGCTTGTTTTTTGTCTCTTCCTAAACGTTCAAATTTAACGATTCCATCTATTGTTGAAAATAGACTATCATCATTACCACGACGAACATTATTACCAGGGAATACTTTCGTTCCACGTTGACGATATATAATAGAACCTGCTGTTATAAATTCTCCATCAGCAGCTTTTGCTCCAAGTCTACGTCCTGCAGAATCACGACCGTTAGCTGTTGATCCTTGCCCTTTATGATGAGCAAATAATTGGATATCTAACTTTAAAAAATTCATAATTCTCCTCCTTACTTTACTTCGATATTTGCTGGATAATTTTTTTCCAACTCCTTTAAAAGACTAACCATATTACCAATTAGTATTTGAGTAGTAGTATCCTCGTTTTTAACATTAATACTAACACCCTTTTTACTAACCATATAACTTAGACTACCTTTATCTAATGCTAAAATACCATTCACAGTTGTTGTTACAATGCTACTAGCAGCACTACATACAATATCTTTTCCATAATCATCATACATAGCGTGTCCCAAAATAGCTATTTTTTTATATTTAGCATGAGCTTTCTCTACTTTTACATGTATCATAATTAACCATTAATTTTAGAAATTTGAATCATTGTATAAGGTTGTCTATGTCCTTGCTTCTTACGGTTAGATCTGTCTTTAGATTTATATTTGAAGACAGTAATTTTCTTTTGTTTACCGTTTTTGATAACTTTACCTTCTACAGTAACATTAGTAAGATAAGGACTTCCTATTTTACTATCAAGCATTAATACTTGGTCGAATTTAA
>JAGHJJ010000118.1 GCA_017886705.1 Bacilli bacterium
GCTTTAGTTGGAAGACGTCGTGTAAAAGAGCAACTTAAAAAAATAGGTGGAATGGAATTTTATGATGTTCATTTCTCATATATTGATTTAGATACAATGTAAGAAAATTTTGTTTCTGTTCCAGAATGTGGAGGCGGAAAATTAATACCAGAAGGAATGCTTAAGGCCGGACATACCTATTTCATAGGAAGAGGTAGTTCTGGAATGATAGGAACATTTAAAATTGAAGTGGAATCTCCTAGTGGACATGGTAAATTTAATATCACGGGAATTGGATCTGATAGAGGAACAAAAGAAGCATTAAATACAGCATATAATTATTTTAAAGGTAATAAGAAAAATATTAGTGCAAGTATTCAAGTAGAAAATGTAGATTATTTATTGCATGTAGAAGATTTACAAGGAGTTGGAGCATCTAAGGATGTATCACTAGCGGCTTTTGTTGCTATGTGTAGTAGTGCATTAAAAAAGCCTATGCAAGGCAGTTTAGTTATTCTAGGAAGTATGAGTATAGGTGGAACAATAAGTAAAGTAGAGGAACTTGCTAACACTTTACAGGTGTGTTTTGATTCGGGAGCAAAGAAAATTTTGTTACCAATGTCATCAGCGGGAGATATTTCTAATGTTCCTAGTGATTTGTTTTCTAAATTTAATATTTCCTTTTATGATTCTCCAGAAGATGCTGTATATAAAGCATTAGGAATAGAATAAGAAACAATGAATGAACAAGTTTTATTATGCGCTATTCAAGATTTAAAGGAAATATTAAATAAAATAGAAAATACGGACAATTACATTGAAGAAGATTGGATAAAATTAGAAAAAGAAATAATTTCTTTTCTAGCTAATTTAAGTAGATATAGACTCCATAGTAAAATAAATAATGAATTACTATCTGGACTACAATTTGCATTTAATTTAACTAAACATGAAAAAACTATAATAAGTATTAAAAACATAGAAGAAGGGGGCATTTCTTTTCCAATAGAATTTCCTATCGAGTTTCCATGCAATAGAGTTTATTGGTTAGATATTAATGGCTTAGATATAAAATTTAAATATGAGAATCAATATGAAAATTATTTAAAATTTTTGTCTAATAAAAGAATAATTAATACTGTCGAAAAAATCGAAAAATTAATTATCAATATAATAGAAGGACTATGAAACAAAAAAAGATTAAAACACTGATATCTTTGCTTAATGCTAGAGAAAGAACAAAGAGGTTTTTAAAAAGATATAATGAATTATTAAAAAAGCATGCTTTAGATTTAACTTTTCAAGTAGAAATTCAGGATACACTTAATAATTTTAAAATTAATTTATATAATTATATAAGAGCAATAAAAGATAAAAAAGAATATTTTGATAAATATCCAAATTTAGAATCCGAGTTAAATAAAGAGGTTATTCCATTAATTGTAGAATCATCGAATAGTACATACACTATTTATGAATTATATTCTGTCTATAGAAATCGATATGAGCATCCAAATAAAATTGATGATGCTGAGCAGTACACAATTTTTTATACCAGTATTTCACAAAAAGAATTTATACAACTATTTGATATTTGTAATAATGTTGTAGATTTTGAACTGAGCAAATTAACACCAGATGAAATTCAAAGTATGATTTTAGAAAATCCTGAAACTATAATATCAATTCAAAAGTCAATTTTACATCTAGACAAACAAAATGAAAAAGAAAAAGAAGAACATCTTGAATTATATCAACAGAACAAATTATTATTACAAAAATTAAAAAATATAAAATTTAATAATTTAACAGAAAATTCAATAGATGAAATTTATAAAGAATTTGAAAATTACTTTTCCACCACATATTTTAAAAAAGAATTTGTAGAATATTATGGAGAAACAATGTATAAAAAGCTATTGGAAATATATAAAAATGAGAATGAAAGTACTAAACAAATAGAACAAGAAATTAAAGCTTTTTATCAAACTTTGTTAAAACAATCTTTAAAAGTTGAAAAATAACTTGAAATCTCTCCCAATCAGAGATAACATAGCACATAAGAAGTCGCTTTTTACTTAATTATTTGTAAAAGAAGATACCCATTGCCCTAAAATAAAAAGGTCGAAAAGACTATTATCACAACACATTAGTCCAACTAAAAAAATAATCACATAGAAGCATAATTATATTTATGTTATACTCTAACTACAAGGAGTGATTACATGATAGAAAATAAACAACTATCTTTACGACCTATGATGAAAATATCAGAGCTAGTACCATATTTAAAAGAAAAAAATATAAAATTTAAAAAATGTAGTGAATGTGAAGCTGAAAAATATTTAAGAGAAAATAATAATTATTATAATGTTACTGCATACAAAAACAATTTTGCAAAATATCAGTGTGGCGAATTTACTGGTAAATATATAGACTTAGATTTTGCATATTTAAAAGATATAGCAATTATTGATTACAGAACAAGATTGATTTTATTTAAAATGATTATAGATATAGAGCATTATCTTAAAATAAGAATATTAAATAGTATAGAAGAAATTAAAAATGAAGATGGATATAACATTGTAAACCTTTATTTAGAAAAAGATTTTAATGATGAAAAATATCCAAGGAGAGTTCATGATAGTATTAGAAAAAAAGTTAGTAACGATTATTATCAAAAAATCTTTTGTAAATATGATTTAAATAAAGACGAAAAAATTGAAAATATACCAATCTGGGAATTTTTGGAAATTATCACATTTGGAGAACTTATTAATTTTTTTGAGTTTTATACGAGTACATATAAGTTGGAAGATAATAAATATATATTTATTTTAAGAGAAGTAAATAAATTAAGAAATGCTGTTGCACATAACTCTTGCGTTTTATCAGAACTTGATAAAAAAGATAATCATTATAAACCAGATACTTTAGTAACTAATTATTTAAAAAGTTGTGGTATTGGTAAAGAAAACAGAAAGACCAAGCTTTCAAATTCTAGAATTAGACAAATTACTTATACATTATATTTATTTAATATTATTGTCACTAGTGATGGTGTAAAGCAAAATATAAATCATGATATCACAAAATTATTTTATAAGCGTATAATATTAAATAAAGAATACTATAATAGTAATGAACTATTAAAGTCTATCTATAATTATTTTAATAAAATCATAGAAAAAAGTTATAGAAATCCAGATGAATAGTTTGACATAGATATTTCTTTATGATATATTATCTATGCAAGGAAAAAATGTTAAATCATTTTTGTAAGGGGTCTATTTTAGGATAGAGCCCTATTTTTTTATATTCCTACAGAGAGTTACACATATGCAGGAAATCGCTTTTAATTTAATTATTGTAAAAGATAGTATTAATATCTATAGATAAAAACAGACTTCATTAGACTTAAATGAAGTCTTATTTTTTGCTATAATATATCTAGGTGATAATATGACTATAAAAAAATTGGAAAGAGCATTATTAAACTCTTATTCACAAGAGCTTTGCTATGAAAAAGTAAGAAATCATTGGACAGAAGAAAATAAAACACTAGGCATGTGTGCTATAACAGCATTAGTAGTAAATGACTATTTTAAAGGTGATATTGCAAAAATAAAAGTAGAGGGAATTAGTCATTATTTTAATATCATAGATAATAAAATAATAGACTTAACTAAAAACCAATTTAAAAGGGAAATAGACTATAATGACTATAAAATAGTAAATAGAACCGATTTATTAACAGAAGATACAAAAAATAGATATCAAATCCTAAAAGAAAAAGTAATAAAAGAATTACTACAGAGAATAGATCAAGAAGTATACCAATGTACGTTATGTCAAAATCTTGTAGAGAAGTTTCCTAATTCTAATACAGTATACTTAGGTAAAAATAACGATATTGTCCTAATTGGCGAAGCACCTGCAAATAATGGTTGGAGAAAAAGTCATATGCTATGGAAAGATATTAATGGTAAAATATTACCAAGTGGAGTAATTCTACAAAAACTATTTGATATCATAAATAAAGATATATTTGAAACAACCTTCTTAGAATCGGTAAAATGTTTCCCTATAGAAAGAAAAAACTTAAAGACTTGTTCTAAAAAATGTAGACAAATTATAGAAAAACAATTAGAAATATTACAACCAAAACTAATCATAACACTAGGAGAATTTCCTACAAGAAGTCTCTTAGATTTCAAATTTAAAAAATTCCAAGAAGTAGTAGGAAATATATATGAAGTAAATGGATACAAGATATTACCAATCTACCATCCAAGTCCCATATCTCCAAAAAGTTATAAAGGAAATATCCCAATATTTGAAAATTTAAGCAAAATAAAAAAGTAAATTAGAAAATTACATATATTAACAATAATTCAAAAAAAACATGTTATAATAAAATTAATTTATAAGAGTTGGAGGAGTTTTATTTATGGCTAAATTTGAAGTAAATAATGTATCTATTAGTACATTACTTGGATATGTAAATGATGGAACAATTGCAATACCAGAAATACAAAGACCATTTGTGTGGAAATCCATTCAAGTAAGAGATTTAATAGATTCACTTTATCAAGGGTATCCTGTGGGATACATAATTACTTGGAAAAGTCCAGATGTTAAATTAAAAGATGGTACAAAATCAGAAGGAAAACAAATTTTAATTGATGGACAACAAAGAATTACAGCGTTAACAGCTGCCTTACTAGGTCAAGAAGTTTTAGATGATAATTATAAGAAAAAGAGAATTAAAATTGCATTTAATATTTTAACTCAAGAGTTTCAAACATCAAACCCTGCAATAGAAAAGCAAGAAGAATGGATATCAGATATTTCAGAATTTATGAAAGTAGGGAGTATAAATACGTTTGACTTTGTTTCAAATTATTCTCAAAAATTTGGAATAAATCCTAATTTAGTAAATGATAGAATTAATAAACTACTATCCATTAAAAATATATCAATAGGAAGAACTGAATTATCTTCATCTTTAAGCATAGAAGAAGTAACAGAAATTTTCGTAAGAATCAATTCAAAAGGCGTTGTATTATCTCAAGCTGATTTTGCAATGTCAAAAATTAGTGTTAATGAAGAATATCATGGTAATGATATTAGAAAAGCGATTGATTATTTTTGTCACTTTGCAAAAACGCCAGCAGACTATGATAATATAAAAAATAATGATTTGAATTTTAGCTCAAAAGAAATACTTCAAAAAATATCATGGATTAAAGATGAAAATGAAGAATTATATTTACCATCATATACAGATGTTCTTAGAGTAGCTTTTACTTATAAGTTTAAAAGAGGTAAATTACAAGATTTAGTAAGTTTATTATCCGGTCGTGATTTTGAAACGCGAGAATATAAAGAGGAAATAATTGCAGATAGTTATTCCAAACTATATGCTGGAGTAAGAGATTTTGTAAATCAATATAATTATCAAAATTATATTATGATTCTAAAGTCCGCTGGTATAATTGATGAATCTTTAGTGCGATCACAAAATGTATTAAATTTTGGATATATATTATATTTGCTACTAAGAGAAAAAGGTATTAGCCCTGACAAAATTCAAACAAGTGTAAGAAGATGGGTAATAATGTCAATCTTAACACAAAGGTACACTTCATCCCCAGAATCAATGTTTGATTATGACATCCGTAGATTAAATGATGCCACAGATATTATAGAATATATTAATGAAGAAATTAGTAGGGAATTAAATGATACATTCTGGGATAGCATTCTTGTTGAAAGATTTAATACTCCAGTAACATCATCTCCATATTGGAAGACGTACATTATTGCTCAAATTAAATTAGGTAATAAAGGTTTCCTATCAAAAGACATAGACGTAAGAACATTAATAGAGGAAAGAGGAGATGTTCATCACATTTTCCCTAAAGATTACTTAATGAAGAATGGATATAGCAACAAACAACAGTATAATCAAATTGCAAATTTAGCAATGCTACAAACGGAAATAAATATTCAAATAAGTAACAAGGCACCTAATGAATATATGCGTAGCATAATAGATCAGTGTAATGGTCAAGAAAATAAATATGGAGCTATCAATAATGTTGAAGCACTTAAACAAAATATGATAGATAATTGTATTCCACAAGATTTTATACAAATGAATTATTCAAATTATAATGAATTCTTAAAGGAACGTAGAATATTAATGGCAAATAAGTTAAAAGAATATTTTAAACTATTATGAAACCAAAAGATATACAAATTCATTGATTTCTACCAAATAAAAAACGAAAGTGTGATTTATAAACAGATATCAAGTTTTTAGACATGATTTTTTAAAAGACACTAAATGCTTAGTTCTAATAAAAGTAGTATAATATAAATTAAAATAATCAAGAATAAGATGGAATATAGATGTGAATAAACATGTGATTACATTAAATTATATATATGAAATTGATTATTGGAATGGAACTAAAAAATGGTAGTTGCTAAAATATGTCATTCAATACTAATTACCATTTATTTTGCCCGTTCTAATATTATATACTTCTTATATTAACAAAGGAAAGAAGAGGTTAACAATGAAGATAGACTTAAAAAATGACTTTAATAATAAGATATTGGAAAGAGGATATGAATACTATGAAAATGGTTTAGTAGAAAATGTAGTAATCAAAGATAATATTGTAACGGCCAAAGTCATAGGTACTACAACCTATAATGTATCAGTCGAAGTAGATAACGGAGTATTTATAAATGGTAATTGTACTTGCCCTTATGCAAGTGAAGGAAATTATTGTAAACATATGGTAGCTCTTTTATACAAGTTAAATGAAGAAGATATAGATAAAAATAATAATTATAGTACTAAGAATCAACAAACTAGAAATATAATAGCAAGCATTAACAGAAATCAATTAGATGAATTTTTAGTTGAATTATTAAGTGAAGATAAGAATGTTTATGACAAATTTAGATTAAAATTTTATAAACTATTTCCTAGTCTAACTATTAAAGATTATAAAAAGAAAATATATGATGCTATCAAAAAAAGTGCTGGTCGTGATGGCTTTATAGATTATCACGAGTCACGTGAATATACTAAAAATATGTATAAAATAACGAGTGAGGTAAATACTTTAGTTGATAATGAAGAATATAATCTAGCATTTGATGTTGTTAAGATTATTTTAGAAAGTATTCCTAATACAGACATTGATGATTCTAATGGTTCTACAGGTGAAGTAGCATATTCTTGTATAGAAATAATGGAAAGAATATTAGAATATATTCTACATGATGAAAATAGCTTAGCTAAGAAAATATTGGATTATATCTTAAATGAAACAAAGGAAGAAAAACTTTCTAATTACGGCATTGATTTATATCCTTTATTACAATTTTATATTGATAGAAATATGTATTTAAATGAAATAGAGAAGGGATTATTAGAAGCCTTAGAAGCGGGTAATAATAAAGAATATTTTTGGAATATTGGAAATTATATAGATACCTTAATTAGTATTTATGTTAAAGAAAATGCTAAAGAAAAGATGATTAAATTATTAAAAACATATTCAAAGGAAAAAAGTGTCTGTTTAAAATTAGTTGAAGAATATTTAAAACAAGATGATGTTATTAATGCTATTAATTTATTAAATATTAGATTAAAAAATACTAATGATAAAACTTATGCATTAAAATTAGCTGATATATATCAAAAAGAAAATATGATACAAGAATATAAAGAGACTTTATATAAATTATTATATGAATTAGATAAATATGATATAGATATTTATAAAAGGATAAAGTCTTTATATTCTAAAAAAGACTGGTTAGCAGAAAGAAAAAATATTATAGACAGAGTTAGTAAAGAAAAAAATTCTTACTGGTATGTTAACGATTTATTAAAAATTTATATTGAAGAGAAAATGTATGATGATATTTATAATATAATTAAAGATAAAGATATGGATACTATTATAAGTTATGAACAATATCTTTTGCCCAAATATAATAAAGAATTATTAAATATTTATGTAAAATATTGCTACTCTTTCGCAAATAAAGCAAGTGACAGAAAAATGTATAGTGAATTGGCAAGAAAAATACTTCATATAAAGCAAATGAAAAATAGTAAGAATGAATATACAAAATTACTAGAAGGACTTCAAGAAAAATATCGTAAAAAAACTGCAATGCAGGATGAATTATCTAAAATATTATAAAAATTATAGAAATCTAGGCAGTAAGAAAAAGTAAATTTGATTAAACAAGAAAAGATTTATGTATAAAAGATAGGAATATAACATAAATCTTTTTATTTTATAAAA
>JAGHJJ010000119.1 GCA_017886705.1 Bacilli bacterium
ATTAGTTGTAGGATACAAACGAAAACGATAAGATTTATACATAATATTCCTCCCCTGATGAGAACACTATATAATACATTTGTTCGCATGTCAACTATTTTTTATCAAGTTTTCAAATTTGCATTTTAAGAAGCAAATTCCTAATATATGAAAAAAGTATCACTCTACAGTGACACTTTCTAATCCATAATTTCCATCTTTATCACGAATAAAAGTAAAAGTGGTAACAGGCAAATCAGTTTTTACTGACTGATACTCTTTCTCTGTAATTTCATAATAATCACCAAAACCTCCTAGTACTGGATTTTCTCCGTTCCTACTATCGATAGCACTCTTATAATATCCCGTGACAGGTCCACAAGTTCCATAACAATAGTCACCATACAATATATTTACTCTAACTGTATAAACTTCATCTTTCTTCTGACCATCAAGATAATAAATTTCTGCAGGATAGATACCCGCTCCACCATGTCCATGAATATCTTGAAAAAAGTATTCTTTTTTAGCACTATCATACTGGTATAACACACCATCTCCCAAAAAGCATTGAATATCTTCATGAACATAGGAATGATTATCTCCAAAATATTTTTCTAATACTTTTTCTAAGTCACTTTCCATAAAATCAGAGAATTTATTTTCTAGTTGCATCGATGCAAAATATAAAACTTCTTGATTATCTAAAGTACTTTTTTCAGTAATTGGATAACTATCTGCAAAATAAGGAGTATAAACATTTATCTGTTCTAATAAGGTATTTTTTTCTTCTTCTGTTACCTCTTTTATTTCTGGCTCTTTTTTTTCTTCTTCTGTTACCTCTTTTATTTCTGGCTCTTTTTTTTCTTTTCCGGGTTCTTCTTTATTTATTGCTTTATCATAGATGATGTATCCTGAGATACCTAATAAAGCAATTATTAAAATGATAACTACAATTACTCCCTTGTTACTCTTTTTCTTTTTTATCATTTTTGTACTCCTATTTTATATTATTCATTATAAAATTTTCTTGCTAGTTCTACTACTTTATCAAGTTCTCCTTCTTTTTTAAAGCGATGGTCTGCTCCTTTAATAATTTCCATTTTAGTATTATATTTTTTCATAAATGCAATTGAATCCGTTATTGGAGCTGTATCATCTTGATCACCATGAATAATTAATATCTTATTTTTATTTGTTTGGTAAATATCAAATATTTGATTATCTATTAATTCTTTATAAAATGAATAATTAACCTTTAATTCTCTTTCATATCCAACGATAGTGTAACCTTTCTTTTCAAATTCTTCTAGACTATCGTTTAAAATGGCATTGACAAATATTTTATCCATTGCAATTGCTGGACATCTAAGAACTATGCGATTATATAGACATTTTTTCTTAGAAATTAAAAGCAATAGCAAGTATGCTCCAAAACTAGTAGCAAAATAATCAATACTTGCTTCTGGATATTTTTCTTTATAATAATTCTCTACAGTTAAAATATCATTAAAGCAATTGTCTAATGTTAAATAGTCTCCATCTACCTCGCTTTTTCCGTGACCTGGCAAATCTAGAGCAACAGTCATTGTATTATCGTCTAACATTTTCTCTGCCAATGATGCGATTGCACTACTTTCATTGTCTCCTGCGAATCCATGGATGGCAAATATCATTCTTTCTACTTTACTTGGCATCCATACTTTACATTCAATATTATATTTTTCTCCCTTTATTTTCTGATACATTGTTTTCATTTCCTTTCTTTATTATCTCTACTAATTGTATTGCACCTTCTATTCCCTTCTGGGAAATTGTTGTAGGTCTTTTTAAGAAATCTTCAGCTCTTTCCCCTACTCCATTTTCTCCTAATTTATTATTAGAAAATTGTTCATCTGGAATAATATAAATCATACTATCCATATACTTATTAAAATCATATCCTTTTTTTTCACAATTTGCTTGTCGTTCTGGATCTAATATTTTATAAGTGCCATCTTTATCCTCAGCAACAACTACATAATGAAGTAATTGTTTATTGGCTCCAGGTAATTTTGCTAATAACGTATGAGTTTTTATATCATACATAGCTAACAACATTCTAACTGCTTCCGCATATCCTGCACACATTGCTTCTTTTAAAGCGAGCGCTGCATACCCGGTTCTATAAATTTCTTCATATTTTGGAAAAAAATCTATTTCACCCATAAATTTTTCAAAATATCAATGTCTAATATTTACTGTACTTTTAATATAATCATTTACTAATTTAATAGGATTTGTATTTACATATTCTGATGCTTCAAAACTTTTATATAGAATGTCTAGGCGTTCATATAAAACTTCTATCATTTCTTTACTATAAAATTCACTTCCATGACAGGACTCACATATTATTGAATTTATTTTAATTTGTTTCTCCAACGGTAACATTATTTTCCCCCTCTTTTAACTGTTTTACCATAATATTATAAGATTGGTAGATATTAAAATATTTTTTTAATGAAATATTTTGATAGCTAAAATTTCTTATTAAAAATGGCTCTTTATAAAAACTTTTTAAAGATGTGATATAATCAATATTTGTGTTTTCTAAAAATAAGAAGTTATCAATCCATACTTTAACATTTTCTAATTCTTCATATTGGTTTTGTTTCTCTATATAACAGGCTTTTATATTTTTATCTAAATAAATATAAATATTGGATTCTTTAGAGTATGTTTCTAGTAGTTTAGAATTTTTTATTTTTAAAATTTCTAGTAGACTTTGTTTTTCTTCTACGGATGCTTTTTTCCATTTACAAACAGACTCTTTATTAGCATGTGAAAGATAGTCTTCATTAATATATATATCGTCAAATCCCTTTTTTAAGAAAAATTGCTGACAATCTAATGGAGTTCCATAGAAAAAACTGCTTTTATCACCAAGAATCATTGTATGATATTTTTTTTCTATTTCTTTTTCTGCTTGTCTTAATAAGTATGTTCCTATCGTTAAATTTTGAAATTCTTTTTTCACACATATTAATAATAAATGGTTTTGTTTGATTGCTGCAAAACCTAATACTTTATTATCTTTTTCATATTTGATGATTTTTGCTTTTTCTAATTGTTCTTTAAAGAAATTATAACTGTATCTTTCTTTTAAAAATAGTTCCTTATAAATTTGATACAATGCATTCATGTCATTCTCCTTTGACTTTATATGATTCATTTTTTCTGTGATTATTTTCCCTTTCCTTGCTGTAAGTTCATTTCATAAATTGCATTCTGTAATTCTATAAATCTAATTTGGGCTTCTTGTTGAAATAATTTTAATTGTTTTCCCATCTCTTCTAATTCTTTTTTCTTTAGAAAATGGCGATATTTATTTTTAATTTCTTGTCTAAATTTTTCTATTCTATTCAATGCTTCTCTTAGACTTTCTCCTGTATCATCATCACTGGTTAGTAATTCCATTAATATCGATATTAATGTCTGATATTCTTTCGATACTTTTTTTTCGACTAAAGGGTGTGCTAACTTATTATTCATTACAATAATATTTTTGATATTTGTATTTTGTATCACAAATACCTTTTTACTACTTCCCATGGGAAAGCCATATAATTGTTCACTAAACTCTATCTTTTTCATTTTCTTTTTTTCTTTCGTGACTTGATACATAATACCACCTACTTTTCTAATAAATCAGGTCTTCTATCTCTAGTTCTCTCTAAACTTTGTGCTCTACGATACTCTTCTATTTTTTTATGATCTCCTGAAGTTAACACAACTGGTACTTCCATTCCTCGAAACACTCTAGGTTTTGTATACGTTGGATAGTCCAATAAATGATGATTAAACGAATCCATTTGATGAGACTCTTCTTCAATCACACCAGGCAAAAGTCTTACAATAGAATCAGTAATCACCATGCTAGCTAATTCTCCTCCGGTTAATACATAGTCACCAATACTAATTTCTAAATCACAAATAGACCTAATTCTCTCATCAAATCCCTCATAATGACCACAAATAAATATCAAATGTTTCTCTGAAGATAAATCATAGGCCATCTGTTGCTTATAAGGAATTCCATCTGGTGTTAATAAAATTACTTTACTATCTTCTGTTTTAATACTTTCAACACAATCAAAGATAGGTTGACAAGTAAGTACCATTCCACAACCACCACCATAAGGAGTATCATCTACTTTATGATGAGGATCCGTAGAATAATCTCTAAAATTATGCAGATGAATCTCTACCTTTCCTTCTTCTTGTGCCCGTTTGATAATAGACTGAGAAAAAACACCATCAAACATCTCCGGAAACAGAGTTAGTATATCTATTTTCATCATACCACCTACATTTCTAACATCTGGTCAATTAAAATTTCTTTGTTCTTAACATTAATTTTTACTAATGGCGACCTCATAGGAACCAATATTTCTTTATCTAATTGTACTCTAATAATCTTATTCGTAGGACTTGCTAGAAATATTTCCTTTATTATTCCCTTTTTTCCTGAAGTTGTCAAGACTTGAAATGTCATTAAATCTTCATCTAACACTTCATTATCATCTAATAACAACTCCTCTTTATCAATATATACCTTCTTTTTTAACAAAAACAAAACTTCATTAATATCATGATAATCATCTAACGTTACCATATCAAACTGCTTATGAACACGATAAGACTTAATCTCATATGACTTATCATCAATCATTACTTTATTGCCTACCCTAAAAGCTTTCTCTTTATATGGAAATGTACTTTTAATTTTTATTTCACCTTTAATTCCATGAGTAGATACAATTCTACCTAAATATATCTTTTCCATATTATTTATCCATCTCATATAGTAGAATACTTGCAGCAACTGCAACATTCAAGCTTTCTACTTTCTCATTCATTTGTATATATAATCTTTTATCACATTTATCTAAAGTAGTAGAACGTATACCATTTCCCTCATTACCAACAATTAAAGCAAACTTCTTTCTATCCTTTTCTCCTAAATCACACACATTCATTCCATAATCAACACTACTTCCATAAATAGGAATTTCCTTATCATGTAACAAATCTAACACTTTATCAATCTTTCTACTAATCACATTCAAATGAAATAACATTCCTTGTGTTGCTCTTACTACTTTAGAGTTATAAATATCAACAGAATTTTCAGATAAAATAACCGTATCAATATCAAATGCTTTCGCACTCCTAATAATCGTTCCTACATTTCCTGGATCTTGTACTTCGTCTAATATTAAAAACTTAGAACCAACCAAATCCCTATCAGGTAATTTTCTACATAAAGCCATAACACTAGCTGGTGTATCCACCTCAGATATCTTATAAATAATTTCTCTTGTTACATAAACATAAGGACAAGGTAGTGGCAAAGCTTGATTTTCTTCCATAATTAACTCTTCGATAATCCCGCTTTTAAATGCTTCTAATACTAAATGCATACCCTCTACAATAAACTCACCATATTCATCACGATATTTTTTCTTCTTTAATTTTGTATATTTCTTAACTTTTTCATTATCTAAACTTGTAATTACCATCAAAATTCCTTCATTTCCTTTCTATATTTCTTATAATCTGGCATATTCTCTTCTACTAAAGACCAAAACTTAGTAGAATGATTCGCATAAATCAAATGAGATAATTCATGTACAATAACATAATCTAAATATTTTAAATCTCTCTTCATTAATTCTAAATTTAAAGTAATCGTCTTTGTTTTCACATTACATACTCCCCAGCGAGTACTCATCTTTCTAATTCTTAAATCAGGATACGGAATCCTTTTAGAAAAACGATGATATATTTGATCAAGGTGATCTTTATAAATTACTTTTGCTTGCTTTTTATACCAGTCATCAATATTAATTTTTTTATTTATGAATACTTTACTTTCTCCAAAAGAAATATTACAGTACTCTACATATACAATATCATATTTTTTACCTAGATAAAAGAAGCCTGTATTATTTTCATTCTTAATTTTTTGACTTTCTATCATTTTCTTTATTTGATTCGTATTTTCTTCTATTATTTTACCAATAGCTTTATCACTAGTAAAATAATTAGTAGTAACTTTAATCGTCATATCTTTTTTTACTCTAATATAAGTATTTTTATTACCTTTTTTTCTCTCAATTTCTATTGAATAAACTTGATTATCAATTTGAAGTTTCATAGTACCACCAAGACTATTTTACTATAAATTAAAAAGAAAGGAAAGCCTACCTTTCCTTACTCTTTTGTTCTCTCTACTCCAACATAATAGTAAAAGCCATCATTTCCTATATTAAAAGTATAAGTATATTGCTTTAGATTATCTTTATAACTTGTAATATAGTTTTGAATTTCTTCTTCGGTCAAATTAGTATTAGTAGTTTGCGAAGTATCTTCAGTCAAATTACTGTCCTTATATAATTTTCCAGCACTACTATCATAGAATGCTACAGCAGTAACGACTGTTAAAGTATCATTTGTCTTTTGAGCGCTAATAATTTCCTCATATGTTTCTACTGGTATTAATGCCAAGCCACATCCTTGTGAAGAAGTAACGTAACGTCTATTTGTAGCATCATAAGACATATCAGCACAACCATACTTAAAACTATTTATTTCATGATATGTTCCGGGTCCAAATAACCTTTCATAAGCATCTTTTACATCTTTTTCATCAATATAACCAGTATTTCCTTCTGTATCTGCAGGGTTTATTGCTGTTATATTTACATCTTTGGTATTCGTAGCAATAGCGAATTTATATTCATCTGACATATCTTCTACTGTACTTCCACCGTTTTCATAAATTAATGTATCAAATTTTTCTGCAGGATTATGAACTTGTTGTATCAATGCCTTTATATTTGCATTCTCTGTGTCTATTTCTATAATTTTTGGCATTTCTTGCTTTTCTTCTGTTCTATTCTCTTGCGTCATTCCAGGAATTTCTATTATTTGTTTTTCTATTAAGATATAGATAACTAATCCTAATATGATGATCAATAAAATAACTAATAAAATATTATTTTTGTTCTTTTTCATAAACTCTTTCTCCTTTAATCATATTATGACAAAAAATATTAGCTTAAGCAACCATTTTTTATTTTTAATTTGTAAAATAGGTATAATTTAAAATGATTTATTCATACTACTGTTAGGAGGGAAAAACATGAACTTAAGTATAAGAGAGCATATTATTAATAATTTTAAAGGAGATAATTATGATACTTTAAAAAGAGCAATTGATGAATCAGTAGCTTCTCAAGATGAAGTTACTTTACCAGGTTTAGGTGTTTTTTTAGAAATCATTTGGGAAAATGCAGATCAAGAATTAAAAAATCAATTAGTAGATATTATCAAAAAAAGAGTTGAAAAAGGTATAGAAAATGAAAAAAAGGAAAATTAAAGGTTCTATAATAAATAGTGTTGGTGAGTAAAATTGCTGACACTATTTTAGTCTATAAAAAAGAGTCATTTCAGAAACCTATGATACAATGTAATTGCACAATAAAACATCGAAAGGATCTGATTATA
>JAGHJJ010000120.1 GCA_017886705.1 Bacilli bacterium
ATCAAAGGCGCTTTAATTACTAATGGATGTTCTCATGATTTAGCATTAGAAATTGTTAGAAAATATATAATATAATCTATATTAATAAGCTAGTTTTAATTTTTGTATCATGTTATATTATTTTAGAGAAAAAGGAGGTAGATGGTATGAGCAAAGTAGCTGTTGTTACTGGTAGTAGACGTGGAATTGGTGAAGCAATTTGTTATCAGCTAGCAAGCGCTGGTTATGATATTGTGGTAAATGATATGGTAGCAAAAGAACAAGTAGAGCAAGTGGTGAATAATATTGTAAATAATTATCAAGTCTCTGCTATTGGAATTATGGCAGATGTTTCTAAAGAAGAGGAAGTGTTACGGTTATTAGATACCGTGAAAAATAAATATTCTTCCATTAATCTTTTAGTCAATAATGCTGCTGTTGTGGAAGATATGGAAATTAGTGATCGAACTACAGCTCTTTTCAATGAAACTATCAGAAATAATATTACTTCCACTTATTTAATGAGCAAATATATTGGTAGAGAAATGTTTCAAAATAAACAAGGGAAGATTATTAACATTGCTTCTACAAACGGGATGAATACTTTTTTTCCAACGAGTATTGACTATGATGCATCAAAAGCAGCTGTAATATCACTAACACATAATTTTGCTTTAGAGTATGCACCATTTGTACTTGTAAACTCAATTGCACCAGGTTGGGTAAATACTGACATGAATAAGCAATTACCAAGTAAGGTAATACAAGAAGAAAGTGATAAAATTTATTTGAAAAGATTTGCTGAGGTGATGTTGGGATTTAGAAAAGCGGATATAGAAGCAGTATTAGAGAAGAAGATGACTGCTCGAGAAGCTTATAGAAATGTCGCTTTAGAAGAAAAAAAGAATATCGTTAGAGTTTCTCACGGAAGAAGAATATTTTATTTTGATAAAAATGTCGCAATTAAGGGAGATTTTGGAGGAATATGGCTGGATGAATTTCCTTTTCCCTTTGAAGAAGAACCAATCTTTGATTGTTCTAAAGTAATTTGTAAGTCTGCCTATTTTAATGATAATCCTAGAGGAATAAAATTAATTAATGTAAATGCAAATGAGGAAAGTATTCGTTATACAGATTTAACGAATGTAAAAATTGACGAGGTAATAGATTTGTCTAAGGTAAATGCTACTGGTACAACATTTGGTCACCATAAAGTAATAAACTTGGATTATTCTATTGCTCCGCTAGAAAGAGTAAATCTTTCTTTAGCAACCGATATCGATGGTAACAACTATATAACAACAAAAACTGGTCTAGTAACTGCAGACTTTCAAACAGAAGATGTGATGGAAAGAAAACAAGGAAAAATCAAGGTGTATGCCAATGCTGATAATTCTTTGATGACAATGGATGCTTTAGAGCATGGTGCCGATGGTATTGGATTAATTAGAACAGAAAATATCTATACGGATGAAAAAGAAGCACTAAAAAGATTTGTGTATTATGCAGAAAATACTTATACATTTGAACCAGTAGATAGTAATACAGAGTTTAATAATCTGCAATATACTCAATTAAAAGAAATTTGTACTGCTAAATCAATAAGTAAAAAAATTGTTCGCTTATTTGATTTTAAAGAAGAGGATGTACAAAGGATATTAGGTGTTAGTAGGGATAGTGAAGATCATATGACGAGAAGAAACTTTCTAAGTGATTATCATGGGATATTAAGAGATCAAATTTTTACGATTGCTAAAATTGCCGAAGAAGAAAATACTACTTTCGATATTTTAGTACCTATGGTAACCGATGCTAATTATTTTCATTATGTCAAAAGTGATATTATTTCTTACGCAGAAGATGCTGGTATAAAGAATCTAAAAATAGGCGCGATGATAGAAAGTAAAGATGCTATCCCGACAATCCCTAGCATTGTCAAGAGCACCGATTTTATATCGATTGGTACGAACGACTTAACAGAAAGTATTACTGGAAAAAGAAGAAATATTTATGATAAAGAATTTTTCTATTTAACAGAGGGTGTAAAAAGTGCTATCGAAGATATTGTTTATCGAGCAAAAGCAGTAAATCCAGATATTACAATAGGTATATGTGGAGAACATGCCAACTATCTAGAAAATGTAGAATACTATGGAACATTAAATATTGATTATATAACTTGTTCTACCTCTTTTATAGAAGTAAATAAAAAAATATTAAATCCAATACAAAAAGTAAAGAATATAAATAGAAAGTAAGTGAAAAACATGAAAAAATACGATAGCATCATTTTTGATTTAGACGGTACTCTTTGGAGTACATTAGATAGTTGTACAGAAGTGTTAAAAGAAATAAAAAAGCGTCATAAAGAAATAACCAAAGACTTAACAAAAGATGATGTAAAAGCCGCTACAGGATTAACATTTCCGGAAACTGCACAAAAATTTTATGGTTATCTAGAAAAAGACTTACGTGAAAAATATACCAAAGAAGCAATTGAAGAAAATGTAAAACATCTAATGATTCATGGAGGCATACTATATAAACATGTAGAAGAAGTAATCAAAGAATTAGCTAAAGACTATAAACTATATATTGTAAGTAACTGTATTGAAGGCTATATTGAGTCATTTTTAACTAGCAGTAAGCTAGAAAAATATTTCCTAGACTTTGAAAATAATGGTAGAACCGGACTATCTAAAGGAGAAAATATCAAATTATTAATGAACAGAAATCATCTATCAAACCCTATCTATATAGGGGATACCATAAAAGATAAAGAAGCATCACAATATGCTAATATTCCATTTATTTATGCTAGTTATGGATTTGGTAAAGTAGATAACTATGATTATAAAATAGATAGCATTAGCGACTTATTACACATTTTTTAATGAAACTTTGAACTATATGGTAGATGATTACATAAATAAGAATCAGCATAAGGAAAATATTCCTCCAACTCTTTCTTATTTGTAATAGTCCAGACAAATACAGGAATTTTTTTTCGATATTTTTGTATTCTTTTTTTCTTGATAATCTCTTTATTAATTGCTAAAAAGTCAGGTTTACAATATTGTATTAATAAAGAACTACTCATAAAATAACTATAAGTCTTAGAAGTAGGAAATCTAGTAATTAATAATCCTACAGGACGAGTAGTATGTTTTTTTAAATAACGTACAATATTTGGTTGAAAAGACTTCACCAAAACATCTCCTGTATAATTTTTTATTTCTTCTAATACTTTATTACATAATTCTTCTACATTCTTAGTCTTTTTTAATTCAATATCAATTAATACTTTCCCTTGAATTAACTCTAATACCTCCTTTAAAGTAGGTATTTTTTCTTTACTTGATAACAAAGTCAATTGTTGTAATTCTTGATACGTAACATCTTCTATATATTTATCTATTCCACACATCCTTTTTAGATTAATATCATGAAAGACAATTACTTTCTGATCTTTTGTTAATTGTACATCTAGTTCAATAGGAATATTTAAGTTTTTAGCTTTATGAAAAGCTGCAACAGAGTTTTCAGGAATAGTTTTGTTATTAAAGATACCTCGATGAGAAATAAGTAATCCTTTGATATTCATAATTATCACCTTTACTATAGTATATCCTAAGAATTATCTTTGTGATATAAAAATGCTATTATTGACAGAAAAATAATTTCTACCTATAATATTGACTAAATTGAAAGGACTATCATATGAATAAGAAAAAATTACAACAATATATAAAACCATTACTATTAACAATGACACTAGGTACTGGTCTATTAGGAGAGTATAAAATAGCATCTGATATTGTAGAATCTCAGCATCAGCAAAAAATGCAAAAAGAATTAGAAAAACAAGAAGATGAGGCTTTTGAAAAACTACTACCAGATCAAGAATTAGAATTATCTAAAGAAGCAGAAGAGGCGATGAATGAAATTAGTAGACAAGTAAACTATACGCCTTATTTAGAAGCTCTAAATATTAACAAAGCTACCTTCCTATCGAGTTATGCTAATACAGAGGATACTACATCACATACATATACAGCACTATATGATAGTAGTACAGATAGTATTGATTGGGAAAAAGCAATAGACTATATTTATGTAAATAGTATGATAAAAGCTGATGAAGAAGAGAATACTTATGCACCAGCAAAAAGTGAAATCACAGAATATGTATCTTTCCTTCAAGAAGCCTATAATCAAATAAAATCAGATTTTACTAAATATGACACGAAAAAATTAGCCTGTAAGTTAGAATATTTTGCCATTTTAAAATCAGCTACACAAGAGAACTCTAATATAGCAGTAACAAATAATACAGAAATAATTTTAAATCCTATTTATGATATATTGCGAGAAAAATCAAGAGAAGATACGATAATACATGAGAAACTTCATTTAGCAGTATGTGATTGTATCGATAGCAAGAGAGAAGTTCTTTTTGGTACATCAATACTATCTACACCAGCACCAAGAGTAAAAGAAGATTTATTTACGACTGAAAGATATCATTGGAGATTTATTGAAGAAGGATACACAGCACTTTATACAAAAGAAATGACAAAGGGACTCCAAGAAAGTTATAATACTTATGATGAAGCAATTGACTTGTTACAAGCGATACTTGCATTAAATGAAAATTATCAAGTAGATGATATACTAAAACAAATGATATATCAAGAACCAGTAGAATTTATTAAAAACTTTCCAGTC
>JAGHJJ010000121.1 GCA_017886705.1 Bacilli bacterium
CTATATTCATCCTTTCCTTTGAAAGGATTTTTTTTGTCGATATGATCAGTAAATAAAATTCCATTTAAATGATCTAGTTCATGTTGAAAACAAATTGCTAATTCTTCACGACCTCTAACATGAATTTTTCTACCATCTATATCATAAGCTTCCATTGTAACTCTAGCATATCTTGGAACAATTCCTTCTACTGGTCGATTAACAGAAAGGCAACCTTCTCCCATTTCTACATATATTTTCTCAACAGAATTACTAATAATCTTAGGATTAATTAATACATAAGTCTCAAACTCTCCCTCATCTACTTCATTAACAACTACAAAGTATCTTTTAGGAACTCCTAATTGTATAGCAGACATTCCCATACCTGGACGCAAATCATATTTTTCAGACAATTCTTCAATTTGAGAATCATGTAAATAATCAATCATTTCTTGAATTAATTCTTTATCTTTTTTAGTTAATGGAAACTCAACTTCTTTACTAATCATACGTAATCTTTTATCTTTTTCATCTAAAATGTCTTTCATTTTAAGCATTGTTACCACCTCTTTATGCAAGTATATTTTATCAAAAAATAAAAGAAATGGAAAGTAAAAAAATAAAAACGTATAAAATTTATACGTCTTTAGAAAAATTAAGCTGTCCAGCGGCAACCAATAACAATAACAAGTAAGATAAATAAAACTAAAATGATTGCATAAGTAGAAGAGTTGTTGTTACCATAGTAAGGATAATATGGCATTTGACTATATTGCCCTGAACAACAACCGGTACCTGTACCATAATACATACGATAGCCTCCTTTACATAATCTATTATAAATTATGTAAATTGACAAAAAGTGTTAATAAAAAGGACCTAGGATAAACATAATTTAAGATTTTTCTCTTAAAATATGATATATTAAAATATAGAATGGAGAGTGATGCAATGAAAAAGATTATCAAATACGTTGATAAACCGTTATTAATTGTTTCTGTATTACTTTTCATTATTGGACTAATTATGGTGTTTTCAGCATCTAATGTTACAGCATATATGTCCCATGAGGTAAGTCCTTATAACTATTTTATTAAACAAGCGGTTTTTTTAGGAGTAGGACTTATCATGTCACTCATCATGATAAAATTCACCACGAAAGCATATGGAGTATTCTCCTGGGGACTATTATTAATAATTATTGTAAGTTTACTGATGCTATTAGTCATAGGACAAGCAAAAAACAGAGCAATTTCCTGGTATGACCTAGGACCAATTAGTATTCAACCTAGTGAATTTGCCAAAGTAATTACGATTGTATGGTTAGCTAGATACTATGAAAAAAATAAAAAAATGACTAGTTACACCAAAAGTTTATTTCCAATAGGAGTTTGTTTATTAATAACTTTTCTTATATTTATTCAACCTGACTTAGGAACAGCAATCATATATACAGTAATAGTAGGAGTAATGTTTTTAGCAGCTCCTATTATAAAGGAGATAAAGACAAAAACAATATTTGCACTTCTGGGACTCATTGCTTTTGCTGGAGTAGTGTTAATCGGTTCAGGAAAGACAGTACTCTTAGAACGACAACTAGAACGATTTGATTTTACCAATCCTTGTGATAAATTATTAACGACAGGAAACCAAGTGTGCAACTGCTATATAGCAATAAATAATGGAGGCCTAACCGGAGTAGGACTAGGAAATTCTACTCAAAAGTATCTATATTTACCAGAACCTTATACAGACTTTATTTTTGCTATTATAGTAGAAGAGTTAGGAATTATTTTTGGAGTAGGAATCATAGTAATGTATATATTTTTACTATATAGAATTTTAAAAATAGGAAGAGATAGTCCTACCAATAGAGGAGCACTTCTATGTTATGGAGTAGCTGTCTATATCTTTTTACATATTGCGATTAATCTCATGGGAATATTCGGATTAATGCCAATGACCGGAGTACCATTACCATTTATGAGTTATGGAGGAAGTTTTACTATCTGTTTAATTGCAGCATTAACGATTGTACAAAGAGTAAGTGTAGAAAATAGACTTTGTAAGGAAAAGGACAGAAAGGAGTAATATTTTTTGACTTTTTATATAAAGTGAGATAAAATAAAGCTCACTAAGGAGAAAAAAGAAGATGAGTAATAAATTAAGATTACTAAAAGAAGTATTAATGAGAAATATAAAAGATGCATCTCGAGTATTTATTGTAGGGCATAATACACCAGATTATGATGCCATTGGTGCTGGTTTAGGTATGGCAAAAATTGCTAAAGAACTAGGAAAAGATGCCTATATTATTGTAAATGATCCGCAACAAAACCTAGATCCTGGTGTTGTAAAAGTAATAGAAGAAAGTAAAGAAGAATATAAGTTTATTACCCTAGAAGAATATAAAAAGTTAGCAGACTTAGACTCTTTACTAATAGCTGTCGATGTAAATAAAAAGTATTTAACATCAGTACAAGACGACCTAGACAAGATAGGAACAATTATAATTGTAGATCATCATCAAGAAACAGAACAAACAATGGAAGCAACTTATAAATATATAGATTCTCGTGCTTCAAGTACTTGTGAAATAGTTGCTCAACTACTACATAGCCTACAAATAAAATATTCTAAAAATATGGCAAATTATTTATATGCAGGTATTGTCTTAGATACCCAGAGCTTTCGAAAAAATACAACTGCAACCACTCATGATACAGCAGAAAAATTATATGCCAGAGGAGCAAGCTTTGAAGTAGTTAGTAAATGGCGTGTTGCAAATTTTGAAGAAGATCAAAAATTAAACGACTTAATCTTTGGTTCTCATATAATAAGAGAAATTGGTGAAAGAGAAACAACAGAAATCAAAATAAATAACAATTCTATTCAAGTATTTCCTAATATCCTAGGTGCTCCCAATGTATCCTTTGTGATAAATAGAATGAAACCTAGAGAGATTTATCGCAAAGATACATTAGCAAAAGCTGCCGATAAGATTTTTTCAAAATATGCAGATGTTGCTATGGTGCTTGGTTATATAGATGAAGAAACAGTAGGAATAAGTGCTAGAAGTAAATGTGATGTGGATGTAGGACAGTTACTTGGAAAATTAGAAAAAATAGAACCTTCTACATTTCCACAAAAAGAAACGATATCACGTCCTGTTTGCACCGGTGGTGGTAATAAACAAAATGCGGGAGGAAGCATAACTACATCAGACATCTTTGCGGTAGAAGAATTTTTCATGAACAAACTGAAAGAAATAACACCGGTAGAAGAGACAATAGTATCACAACAAGAAAATGAAGAACCAATTGTATTAGTAAAAAAGGAAGCAGAAGTAAAAGTATTAAAAAAATAATAAAGTAGAGATTTCCAAAGGAACTCTTCTTTTTTTATCGAATAATAAAAGAAAGGAGGGTACATGACATTTCATTATAGGTATAGAAAACAAATATTAATTATAACAGTAATAGTAACAATAATAATAGCTATGACAGGATTTGGTATTTATAAATATCAAACTCGTCCCAAAAAAACAATAGATACAGTAAAGATAAAAAAGGAAACTACAAAAAAAGATTCTGACGCACCAGAAGAACAACAAGAAAAAGAAATAGAAGAGTATATGGTAGATATTAAAGGAGAAGTAGTAACACCTGGAATTTATAAATTAAAAAAATCATCCAGAGTAATTGATGTAATAGAAAAAGCCGGAGGACTAACACAAAATGCCGATACGACAGTAATTAATCTAAGTAAAAAAATAACAGATGAAATGGTAATTATTATCTATAGTAAACAAGAAGTAAAAAACTGGATAAAAACTAAAGAACAAGAAGACTATCTTGAGGAAAAATGTAAAATATCAGAAGAGGGCAAAGTAGAAAATGATGCATGCTTAGAAGATGAAAAAGAAGAAACCTCTTTGCAAACAAAAGTAAATATTAATACCGCAACGAAAGAAGAACTAATGACACTATCAGGAATAGGAGAATCTAAAGCAGAAGAAATTATTACCTATAGAAAATCAACACCATTTAAAACGATTGAAGATTTAAAGAATGTCTCTGGAATTGGTGATGCAACTTATGAACAAATTAAAAATCATATTACAGTCTAATTATGTTATTATTTCTATATTGATACTAGTAATACTAATTACCATACTAAGAATAAATCTACCAGTAAAAACAACATATAATCTAAACACGACCAAAGTAACAGGAATACTACTAAGTAGTAAAATAGAAGAAGAAAAAGTAACAATAATTATAAAAGGAAAAGATAAAATTCAAGGAACATATTATTTCAAAACAAAACAAGACAAGAAAAAGTATAAAAAACAATTAGAAGTAGGAAACAAAGTAACGATAACAGGTAAAATGACTCTACCAAAAACAAATACTACGAAAAATCTCTTTAATTACCAAGAATATTTAAAAAAAGAAAAAATCTATTTAATCATGCAAATAGAGAAAATAACAAAAGAAGAAGACACAATATCTTTGTTCTATAAACTAAAAGATAAAATAGAAACAAGAGCAAAGAATCCCTACATAAAATCATTCTTATTAGGAGACCAATCAGAAATAAAAGAAGAAGTAAAAACTAGTTTTCAAAAAAATGGTATTAGTCATTTATTTGCTATAAGTGGAATGCAATTTATCATAATAGAGGATTGCCTATCAAGAATATTAAAAAAATTAAATCTAAAAGAAAAAAACAATTTTAAGATTGTAATAATATGTCTCTTATTTTACTTATCGATATTAAATATGACAGCATCTATTCTAAGAGGAATATTATTCTTTATTTTATTTTCTCTAAATAGATATTGGAATCTAGCCTTAGCAAAGAAAACACTAATTGCAATCGCTATTACCATAACGCTATTAATAAATCCTTATTATATATATGAAGTAGGCTTCTGGTATTCCTATATCATTAGTATTGGACTAATTTATTTCATGAAGGAAGATGCATACTATCTAATATCCCTATTAAAAAGTTCCTACCTTGCATTTTTACTTAGTATTCCTATTAGTCTTTATTATTTTTATGAAATAAATATAGCGAGTATCTTATATAATTTATTCTATATTCCATTCATTAATATGATTGTCTTTCCAGCAAGCATTATCACATTTTTATTTCCAGTAGTAGAACCATTATATAATATAGTAATAAAAGTATTAGAAACAAGTTCTCTATATCTTAATAATATTAATTTTGGTAAACTTATTTTTGCTAGGATTCCACTTATTTTTTATATAGTAGAACTAAGTATTATTTTTCTATACTTAAAAACAAAAAAGAAAAAAATACTACTAGTACTCTTACTAGGATTAGGATTACACTATTATTTACCTAGTATCTATCAAAAAGATTTTATAAAGATGATTGATGTAGGACAAGGAGACTCCATTTTAATTTATTCCAAAGGAAAAAGTAGTTTAATTGATACGGGAGGAAAAGTAGCATATGATGCAAATGAGTCATCAACAATTACAAAATATACAACCATACCACTATTAAAAAGTCTAGGAATAAGAAAATTAAATTATCTTTTTCTAACACACGGGGATAAAGATCATGCAGGGGAAGCCATCTATTTAGAAAAAAACTTTCAAGTAGATAATATTTATCTAAACTTAGGACAACAACAAGCTCTAGAACAAAATATAAGAAAGGAAATACCAAGAACAAAACAAGTAGGGCAAGAGGAAATATTTCAAACAGGAAATTTTACTTTATATCAAATCAATAAAAAATGGGAAGATGAAAATGCAGGAAGTTCTGTGTTTTATGTAACTCATCCCGACTTAACAGTACTATTAATGGCAGATGCAACTACAAAGACCGAAGCATATCTTCAAAAAAATTATAATCTAAAAGTAGATATAGTAAAGATAGGACACCATGGTTCTAACACTAGTACTAGTCTATCATTTCTAAAAAAGACAAAACCAAGGCTTGCCTTAATATCTGTTGGAGAAAATAATAGATATCATCATCCAAGTAAAGAAGTACTAGATAGACTAAGTACACAAAATATTCCTTATTTACAAACAAAAGCATCAGGAACAATTACGATTTATCCTCAAACAGAAGAAGTAGTAGAAGATATAGACAATTAGAAAAAAACAAGTTAAAATAAAAAAGAAGTAAAGGTGATTAGATGAAAAATATAAATAATTTAGTAGAAAAGAAATCGAATGAATTAGAGTTAATTCATTCTTATCAAGATGCTTGCAGTAACAAAGATTTTAAAAAATATGTAGACTCCCTAGGAATAGAGGAACAAATATTAATAAAGTATACATCTAGTCTAGAAGATTCTTATATGGAATATACAAATTGTAAAAATTGTAAAAGCTTAGCTTGTTGTAAAAACAAAGTAATAGGATATAGATATACACCAGAAAAAGAAAAGAATATTATAAAATTTTCTTATCTAGCTTGTAAATGGAACGTACTAGCACAAAAAGAAAATGCGTATAAAGAAAACTTAGAACTATTTGATATGCCACTAGAAATAAAAGAAGCATCTCTAAAAGAAGTATATACAGATGATAAATCAAGAATTCCAATTATAAAATACTTTAAAGAATTTATGGATAAATATAATAGTAATCAAAATCCTAAAGGCTTGTACTTAACAGGTTCCTTCGGAAGTGGGAAAACGTATTTAATTGCAGCTTTATTAAATGAAATGGCCAAAAAGAAAATTCAGTGTACTTTAGTATATTATCCAGAATTTTTAAGGAGTCTAAAATCATCATTTCAAACAGACTATAGCGAAAAATTTGATTTTATTAAAAAGTCTCCAGTTTTATTATTAGATGATATAGGTGCTGAAAATGAAAGCAACTGGTCAAGAGATGAAGTACTAGGTCCCATATTACAATATAGAATGCAAAATCACTTACCAACTTTTTTTACTTCCAATCTAACCTTAGAGGAATTAGAGTCTTCTCTAGCAACAACATCATCAGGTGTTGATAAGGTAAAAGCAAGAAGAATTATAGAGCGGATTAAACAATTAACAGTAACAATGGAGTTAATTGGTAAAAATAGAAGAAATTAAGCGTAATTTTTATTTACAAAAAAAGCAAAAAGTGGTATGATAGTCTCATTTCTAGGGGGCAGCATAATGAAGATACTAAGGAAGTTCAATACGCAAGAAAATGTAAAGAAACTATCTATTTTTATATTACTGCTTGCGTTTTCATTAACTTATTATAATAACAATATTAAAGCACAAGAATATCAACTAAACTATGAATTGATTAATACCAAAGATATGGCTATGGTAACAAATCCAGAAAAAAAAGAGACCTCTAAGCAAACAATGAGTATCTTTCAAATTTATAAACAGATGACTACACAAAGCAATAATCAAGATGGAGCACTAGTTCCAGTAGCATTGCCTGCTAAAAACAATTCAGTAGCGACACTAGAAGCACCAAAGAGAATTTGGTATCTTCCAACAGAAGTAGGGCAAATAACAAGTTATGTAAGTGCCTCTCATTTTGCTTTAGACATTACAAGTTATAGAGGAGAAGGAGAACCAATATATCCAATTGCCAATGGAGTAATATCAAGTATTTATAGAGATTCAGCAGGAGCAAAAATTGTAACTGTAAATCATAATATCGACGGACAAAATTATACATCTCAATACGTACACTTATCAAGTTATGCTCCAAGCTTATATGTAGGAAAACCAGTAACTATTAATGACTACCTAGGATTCATGGGAACAACAGGAAACTCAACTGGAGTTCATTTACATATTGCCCTAGTAGATTGTAGTTATACAGATCCTAATGGAACCTGTCCAACACTAAATAGTTTCTTTACCTATGGTAGACAGAGATATTACCAAGGATTTCAAGGACTACAATCAGTAATGGATGTACCATTATCTTGGACAAGCAGATAAAAAGAGTTAGTAATTTATTTAGTATTACTAACTCTTTTACATTCTTTCAATACCTGGCATCTATGATGAAAATTAGAAGCAATTTCTTCTTGTAATTCTGTATCAATAGGAACTCCCGTATCAATAACTTCATTAAGAATAGAAGAAATATCAATAGTTTCTAACGTATTTAAAAAAGAATAAAATCTATTTGAATAATAACTATCAGAAGTATTTAAAAACTTATTTAACTTTTGAATATCGCTATGCATGAAATCTTCATTATCAACACCTAATAAAACATGGTCATTATAAATACTAGAAGTATCGTGAATAGGTGCTAGTCTAACACCAGCTTCTCCCTCAATAATTTCAATATTACCTAATGTTCTATCGCCCTCACCAAGTAACATATCAAACATAAAAATATCACAGATTCCATTCATAAGTTTCTCCACAGTATCAGGACTATATTTTTCTTCCAAAGCAAACCAAATATCTTCTAAATTATTCAAACGACGCATATCTTGATAATCAAAAAAATCCTCATCATCCCCCTGCATTTCATAAAAGTAGTTCTCTATCAAAGTATGCAAATTATAACTAGACTCATTACTATTTAAATAACTCTCACTAAGAAGACCAACTTCATCATCCATAACCGCAACCTGTTCATTTAAATAAGGAAGTCCTAAATGATAAGCAACCCGCATAGATATCATTTCCATGATTAATTCTCGCATAGGCACTTGTTTAAAATAATATAATTTATCATCTAATATAAAATTATAAATAGCATGACTTCCTCGAAAATTAGGACGTATCTTTTCTAATCTTGTTTTATCTAAATGAATAATCTCACTCATAGGTATCACCTGAATAATATTATATAAAATTTATAAAAGACTGAACAGGATAAACGCATGAGAAATTGTGCGTTTTTTATGTTAATATATATGTAAGGAATAAAAAGTGGTGATAATAGAATGGCAAAAAAATCAAAAAAACTAGAGGAAATAAGAAATATGGTAAAAGAA
>JAGHJJ010000122.1 GCA_017886705.1 Bacilli bacterium
TAACAAGGCTATTGTGAAGCATGTTATAGATTCTTATGAAAAAGTCGATTCTTGGGAAGATTTTGCAGTTTATTATAAGAATTAAATTGTTAAAACGCTTGGCGTTTTTTTTCTTTTATAGTATAATTGAATTTAAGATGGGAGATGCATTCATGAGTCAAGTATATACGGGAATTGAATTGGGTACAGATAGTATAAAAATTGTTGTATTAGAAAAGCTTCAGAATAAATTTCATGTTTTAGCATCTGTTCATAGTCCTAGTGAGGGTGTTTCTAAGGGACAAGTTGTAGATATTAAGAAATGTGTTTCTAGTGTTCGGGCTGCTTTACGGCGTGTTAATGATATGTTAGGTATTAGGGTTATTCGAGTGATTGCAGTAGTGCCTACTACAGGATGTCATTTAGATATTGCGGTTGGTTCTATTGAAGTGGAAGATTCTTCTTGTATTACTGGAGAAGATGTTAGTAGAGTATTAAAAGATGCTTTAGTTGGAAGGATTGATGAAAATCGCGAACTTGTTACAGCGGTTCCTATTAGTTTTACGGTAGATGAACATGAAAATATTCCTGATCCTAAAGGTATGTCTGGTGCCATACTTGAGACTAAAATTGTTGTTGCGACTGTTCTAAAAGAGCCTTTGTATCGAATTTTAGAAGTGTTAAAACTTAGCGGATTAGAAGCTATTGATGTTTGTTTTACTTCTACCGGGGATTATTATGCGGTTCGTAATAAGAGATTACAAAAAGAAGTTGGTGCCATTATTGACATTGGAGAAGAGACGACGGAAGTTTCTGTTTTTAATAAGGGAATTCAAATTAAAAATGCTATTATTCCTATTGGTAGTCACAATGTAGACCGAGATATTTCTTATATATTTAAGATTAAGGAAGAAGATTCTAGAAGATTAAAAGAACAGTTTGCGGTTAGTATGCAAGCATATGCTGATAGTAATGACTCTGTTAGTGTTCCGATTGGAAATGATAAGAAAGAAATTAGTCAAATAGGTATTTCTAAAGTGGTAGAAGCGAGACTGGAAGAAATATTAAATTTAGCGAAAAAAGAGATAAAAAACTTAACAAATAGAGAAATACGTTATATAATAGTAACAGGTGGCCTTAGTGAGTTAGCAGGATTTCAGTATTTGGTGGAGTCTATTTTTGGAATTAATGCTAAGGTATGTAATATTAGTACCATGGGTCTAAGGCATAATCGATATAGTAGTGTACTTGGAGCGGTACAATATTTTGATGATAAAATGTCTTTGCGGGGGAAGAATGTCAGTATGATATCAGAAGGTGATATTCAATCATTGATGGTTCCTGATGATAAGACAGTAAATAGTGATAATATTATTAGTAAAGTCTTTGGACATTTTTTTGATAATTAAGGAGGACTAGGTATGGTAGGCGGATTAGAAATGGATCAATTAGCCAAAATTAAAGTTATTGGTTTAGGTGGCGGCGGTGGAAACGCTGTTAATAGAATGGTAGAATCTGGTGTTAAAGGTGTTGAATTTATTGCAGCTAATACAGATTTACAAGTATTAAACTCTTCAAAAGCAGATGTTAAGATTCAAATTGGAGCATCTTTAACAGATGGACTTGGTGCTGGTGCAAAACCTGAAATAGGTAAGGAAGCAGCAGTGGAGTCTAAGAAAGAAATTGAGGATGCTTTAGCTGGTGCTGATATGGTATTTATTACTTGTGGCATGGGTGGTGGTACTGGTACAGGTGCTGCTCCTATTGTTGCAGAAATTGCACAAGGACTTGGTGCGTTGACCGTAGCTATTGTTACAAAACCATTCTCTTTTGAAGGAAAACGTAGAATGGATAATGCTTTAAAAGGTATTGAAGAGTTAAAACAACATGTAGATACGTTAATCGTTATTCCAAACGATAGATTAAGAGAGATTATTGATAAAACTACACCAATGCTTGAAGCTTTTAAAGAAGTTGATAATGTCCTACGTCGTGGTGTTCAATCTATTTCTGATTTGATTGCTGTAGTTGGACTTGTAAACTTGGATTTTGCTGATGTTAAAGCAGTTATGGAAAAGAGTGGTCATGCTATTATTGGTATCGGTATTGGTATGGGTGATGATAGAGCAATTGAAGCTGCTAAACAAGCTGTTTCTTCACCACTTTTGGAAACTTCTATCGATGGAGCAACTGATGCAATTATCAATATTACTGGTGGAGTTAATTTAACGTTGTTTGAAGCTGAACAAGCTGCAGAAGTTGTTAGAGCTGCTGCTAATACTGATATTAATACTATTTTTGGTTCTGTAATTAATGAGAACTTGTCTGATGAAGTTATCGTTACAGTTATTGCTACTGGATTTGATAAAAAGACAGCTCCTACATCAGTAAAAGAACCAGTATTTAGTAACGGAGCTCCAACTAGAAGAGCAACTCCAGTTAAAGAAGAATATCATGCTCCAGAGGTTTTGGATTCAGATGATTCTTCTAGTGATGATGGTGATTTTGATTTACCTCCATTCTTAAGAGAGAGAAATTATTAATAATATAGTAAAAGTTCACAAATTGATGTGAACTTTTTGTTCTTTTAGTGTATACTTTACTTATAGAAAGGATGATTGGATGAGTATACCTGGTTTACATACTACAATTGATTATAAAAAATTAATTGAAATGCAAGCAAATCAAGTGCAAGAAATTCTTCCACCAGAGAAATCTAGAGGAAAAGTAAAGCAAAAAAATATGTCAGTAAATACTAGGAAAAATCACCAGAGTATTACTAGAAAAAGATAAAATTATGTGTTTATATACATAATTTTTAATTGTAATTATTAGAGGAGTGATATTATGTTTAATTTTGATGATTTAATTCGAGATAGTGATATTCCTAAAGATGAGCACGGTATTCCAATTATTTCTGATGATATGGTAGTTGCTACGCCTGCGATGTCTAATAAAGAAATTTTAGTACATGCTACTGATTTTTTTCCTAGAAATAAAACTATTTATTCTTGGTATGATACAAAGAGTGAAGGAAAGGGTATAGTAGGGTACAGTAGGGAAGGTTCTTCTGTATTAAAAGAGTGCAGAGCACGTATTCATCGCCATACTGTTCATTTTGCAATTAATACTAAAGTGGAAAGTCATAGTTTCGGGAATTGGGATCAATGTAAATATATTATACTTGAACCTTTGGAAAATCATCCAAATGACTTCTTTGACGGACACGATTCTGACTTTTTTTCTACTTCTTCTTTATCTTTATCTGATGATGCTATTTTAATGGTTCGTGATGATTGTTTTGATTCATTATCTCCTGAGGATTTGCATGGTATTCATGTTGTGAAATATCATGGTAATGATTCTGAATGTTGTAAAAATTTGCTTCGATGTATGGGAGTCGCTCCTAGAGAATGGATATCTGATGCTGGTCATATGATGTCTAAATATATGAAATTAGAAGTCACGTTAGGACGTCGTGATGAAATGATTAATTTTTATAAAGATAATACTTTTTTTGATGATGGTAATGCAGATTTTTCAGCCAAAGATATTATGTGCTTATATGATATCTATTCACATGCTACTACTAAGATTAGTGTATTAGATGATCGAAATTCTTTGTGCCATTTTTATCAATTTTTAGCAGCTTTTGGAATTACAAAGAAAAGTGACGGACATTTCGGGTTAAAGAATGATGAGACTATGTTTGAAGAAATTAAAGATAACGGGTTGATTTCTATTCAAAATTTACAAGCAATTTCTAGCGATATTCTTTGTTATTATCGTGATAAGATTGTAAAGGAAAGTATAAAGGACAGTAATCATCCTAAACTTAGTGATATATGTGCAATGTATGTTAATTATTTAAATGAAGATATTCCTGTTCATGTTTTAGATGAGAATTTTTTTTCTAACTCTTCTTTGCCTTCTGGTATACCTAAGACGTTTTATCATTTTATTGCAGATATGGGACTTTCTACTTCAGTGAGGCCTGGTTTTCCTTTTTCTTTTTTGGATAGTAAAGATATTTGTGATAGTATGGAGAATAATGAGAATGTTTCTTTAGAAAATATTAATAGATTATATTTAGGATATCAAATTGGTAGTAAAAATTTTTCTGGTGTTTCTGCAAAAGAAGAAGATACTATTTCCTTGTCTGATTATACTTTAGGAGATTTGTTTTATTATAAAAATTTAAAGCCATGTATTAAATTTTTTTCTCAGGAATTTTTATTAGCAAAAGAAGGAATTGTAAATACACCTGTGATTACTGAGTATGGTTTAAAAGTTAAAATTTCTTCTGAAATGGCAACAAAAGAAATCCAACTTTCTAAGGATATGCCTGCTAATTTAGCAGCTTCTCAATTAAAAGAAAAAATACCAAAGATTATTTATGACGTAACGTCTACAGCACAGGAGTTAAATCAAATGATTTCGGATAATAATACTACTTTATTAGGTAATAGTGTAAAAAAATAAACGTTATTTCTAGTTTTGAAATAACGTTTAATATTTTCTTTCTACTATTTTTCCTTTGTTTTCTACTGCTCTTATGATTTGAGCTAGTAGATTTAGAGCAATTTGTTCTGTTTTTCTATTTACATCACGTAATGGATTAAACTCTACTAGATCATAAGATACTACTTGATTTATATGTTTCATAATTAGTTCGTTTATTTTCATTGCTTCTTCTTCTGAAATTCCATCAAATTCTGGAATGGATACTCCAGGTGCAACTTCTGGATCTATTAGGTCTAAGTCATAGCTAATGTGTATTCCTGAAGTTTTTTCTCCAGCAATTTTAAAAGCTTCTTCTACTACTTGCTCAATTCCTTTTTGTTTAATGTCTTCTGTTGTAAATACTGTGATACCAGAGTATCTAATATTTTCTTTTTCCCAGTCATCGATACTTCTTGCACCAACTACTACGGCTTTTGATGGTTGTATTGTCTTACCATCATAGAAATATCGTAACTCTGCATTTTTATATCCAGTAATTGCTGCTAGAGGAAGACCATGAATGTTTCCACTAACAGTGGTATCAAAGGTATTAAAATCAGTATGGGCATCAAACCAGATAATTCCAATGTTTTCATGTACTTTAGCACTAGCTAGAGCACTAGCAACAGCAATTGAATGGTCTCCGCCAATGGTAATAGGAAAGTAACCATCTTGTACCTTTTCTAATATTTTTTTATATAATTCTGTGTTAAACTTATCTATTTCATATTCATTTTTTCTTCTATCTGATAAATTTCTACTTTTTATAATTTCTTCATTTTGAACTAGTACAAAGCTTTCTCCTTTGTAAAAACTTTTTAAATCATTTAATAATTGTATAGGACCAAGGTGAGCTCCATCAATATGAACACCTAAATCACTACCAGCTCCTGCAATAATTGTTTTCATAAATTTCACCCTCTTACATTTTAGAATAAATACTTAGATATATCAAGAAAAAGTTATAAATTGAAAAATTAAGTGTCCAAAAAGGGCAAAAAAAGACACATAGAATTACCTATGATACAATGTAAGTGCGAATTAACATTGGAGGTAATTAATATGTGTCTTTTAAATTATAACAGAAATA
>JAGHJJ010000019.1 GCA_017886705.1 Bacilli bacterium
GCTCGAATACAATAAGTACTATTTTTATCTTTATTATAAGTATAACTACTTGATAAATTACCACTCTTAGTTCCTGTACAATTTTCAGAATACTCAAAATGATCAATTGGTGATGTACTTCCAGTTGCCTTAAATTCACCCCACCATAACGTATTAGATGTCCATTTATTTTGATTTTTCTGTACGGCACCTTTACTATTATCTTTACGAATTTTTGATGTTGGTACATTTGGTTTACTCTTATCTAGATAAACGTCTACCTTACATGTATTAGAATTACCCGCTTTATCTTTAATGGTAAAAGTATATGTTTTCGTTGTAGTAGTAAATTCCTTAGGATATGGATTTTTTACACATCCACTAGCATCATCTTTACATTCTTGCTTAATTATAAAATTTTGATTTGTCCAATTAGTTTTTTCTCCCTCTGCTGTTCCACAAGTTGGCTTGACATTATCTATTTGATATAATCCTGCTTCCTTAGATAAAAGTGATACATTTCCTAAAGCATCTTGTATTCCATTCGTCGTACCAGATGACCATGGTTCAACAACCAATTTATACTGTCCTGATGCTGTTAGAACATTCTTTTCCGGAATCTGATAAGATACTTTAGAAGTTCCCTTCTTATTTTTGTAATTATATTGATAAGTCTTTCCTACTTTCTTTCCAGAAGAATCTGTCCAATAGTACTTAATTCCTATATTTCTATTTAAACCACTTGGATCTTCTACTTTAATTTTTACTTTAATATTTTTAGATTGTGTCCAATTATATTTTTCAGGTGTAATAGTCACAAGAGGAGCTTCAGTATCTGGTTTATTCTCACAAGCAAAGGTATCATCAATCCTATCTTCATAAACAATATCTTCATTTTCTCTACAAACGATAGAAACTGCATACTTGTAATTTTTATTAACTTTACGCACCTCAACATAAGTTTCTTCATCTTTATTACACTTAATATCAGCAACTGCAAAATCTTTAACTAAACTTCTATTTTTTAAATCGGAATATTTTAAAGTAATACATCCAGAATTATTATTGCCAAATAAATCTTTCGCATTACTATCAATATATAATTTAGCCCCTCTAGCGATAGACGATTGATACACTTGAAACTTCCTATCCTTATTTGCTTCTAGAATCTTAGAAACCTGTGGTAAAGCAAGTATCAAAATAATACCCATAATCGCAATAACTACAATAAGTTCTATTAATGTGAATCCTGCACTATTTCTAATCCTTTTATGACCCATTATACAACACCATCTTCTCTTATCATAAAAAAATCGTATCACACATTTTTATTTTTGTAAAGAACAAAAAAATTAATGAACTTAATTTACCTAGTTATTATTTTTCTAAATTTACTGCTTTACAGACTAAGGAAAATTATTATGCAATTACTAAAAACAAAATAGCTGTTACTGTAATTTTTTCTATCATGTCCTTTAATTATTCTATTATTATATATAGAATTAACGTAATGCACAAAAATAAATTACTCCCATATTTACATATTTTAAATAGAAACTTGCATTTTAACTTACACTTTTCCTAAAAAAATACAGTAATAATTACTGTAATTTTATTTATTTATTTTCTTCTTTTTTTATTTTATCTTTTAATTTTTGTATACGAAGATCCTTTTTAGTATTGTAAATTAATTTTAAAAACTCCATAAATTTTTTATTTGCATCATAAGTAGCAGTAGGAAAAGCTTTGATTAATCGAGATGTTAAAGTAATATGTTTTTTTATTGCCTTTAAAACCTCATCCTTAATATCTTTTGTAGCATCCTTATGCAAATAATTATTAAAATTAATTTTTAATCGGAATGTAATATAACAAGACTCACAAAAATCAGCAAACATTACTATAAATAAAAAGATTGCTAAACCTATCGTTACACCACTTGGGAAAAAATAAATAAGATCAGCTAGAAGTGGATGTATTCCCTTTACTACTACAATACCTGATATTCCAAATAATAAAGCATTATCTAAACAAACTCTTCCATCAATATTAAACTTTCTATCTGAATAGTCCCACCAGCGTAATTTAAATATTTTTTCCATAATTAGACTAGTAAAATATTCTAAAACAGTACAAAAGAATGCTCCCATGACAAATAAAACCACAGGATCTTCTTCATATCTACGTAAAAATAATACAAGAATTAAAGAACCGAATCCATAAATTGGCAAATATGGTCCAATTAAAAAGCCTCTATTCACCACTATTTTTTTTAATTTTATACTAACATAAATAATTTCTGCTAAATAACCTATAACTGAATATAAAAAGAAAAACAAAAACCAGCTACTAATTACATACCACATATTCATCACCTATATACAAAGAGAAAGTAACATTATGATAACACCAAGCACAATTCCCATATTTCGTTCTAACTTATATTTTGATTTACGAATTCTTGGAAATAATTCAGAAAACAAAATAAACAATAACATTCCCAAAGTTAGAGAAAGCAAACTACCTATGGCATTATCAGGGAGTGTATTATTATTTAAGATAAAAGATATAAATCCACCCAACAATGTCGAAATTGTTACACATCCTAATACTAATGCTCCCCTTTTTCTTGGTTGATTCCCTTGATAAAAAGTAGTTGCGATTACCATACCTAATGGTAAATTATGAAATCCTATTCCAATTGCTAGCATCAAACCAGTAGATACACTTGTCAATACGGTGGTATATACTGCCATACCTTCTACAATATTATGAATCATTAATGCAATAGATGAAATTAATCCAATATGTGCTAGATTATCATTAGCCTCTTTTTTTGTCATATGAGTTGCATCATGATGATCTGGAACAAAATGGTCTAGAAGTCGTAATAATCCATATCCTAATATGACAAATATTAGAAATAACCAGATATAAGACATGCCTAAATGTTCAATTACTTCAGGAATTAAATCCAATATAATTAACATGATAATAACACTAAAAGCTAATCCTAGTGAAAAATCTGTAATCTTTTGTTTCTTATTCGCTAAAAAGGCAACCAGTGCCCCTATCAAAATAAATAATCCTAAAAGAAATGTAATTAATAATCCAACAAATTCAATACTCATATATTATCACCTATTTTATTATAACATACAATAATACAATAATTGCTAAAATAACGCGATAAATCATAAATATTTTAAAATTATGTTTTTGTAAATATTTTAGTAAGTATTTTATACAAATAATTCCAATAATAAATGATACTAATATACCAAGAATAAAAGTAGAAAGATTAGCAACGATTACACTCCATGCACTATCCTTTATTAACTGTAATGTTACTGCTCCAAGTACTACTGGAGCACTTAGGAAGAAAGAAAATTTGGCAGCGCTTTCACGTTCTAATCCTAATATTCTTCCAGCAGCTATTGTTGTTCCACTACGAGAAAATCCTGGAATTAAAGCAAATACTTGACTACATCCAATAATGATAGCATCTTTTAAAGTCATCTTCTTAATTGTTTTTGTCTCTTTACTATATTTATCTGCTATATAGATAACAATACCCATGATAGCAAGAGCTAAAGCAATCACTACATAGTTTGAACGAATTATTTTTTCTATTGGATCTTCAAATAAAACGCCAACAATTGCTGCAGGAATGGTTGCGGCTACTAAATACCATAGAATTTTTCCATCATCATCTTTTACTCCTTTAGTAAATCCTTTCTGAATCATTTTAATAAAATCCCAGAAGAAAAATACACCAATCGCTAGTAAGGTACCAAAGTGTAGTGCAATATCAAAAGTAAGTTCCATATTAGCACTCATTCCTGCACCTATTCCAAAAATATCCCTAAAAATAATTAAATGTGCTGAAGAAGAAATTGGTAAAAACTCAGCAATCCCCTGAATAAAACCTAAAATTAAAACTTCAATAAAACTCATAATCCATCTCCTTAATTTTCAAATACTTCCATAATCAAAGGTACTACGTGTTTTTTACGAGAAACACAGTTTTCTACAAAATATCCTTCTGGAATTTTTTCTTTTTGATATACTACGTCAACTACTTCTTGTCCTTTAGTATTAAAGATAACATAACTACCATTTTGAATAATATCAGTTACATATAGCGCAACAAAATCATAATGATTTGCTTCTGCTACTTCATCTAGTGTTGCAACATAGTCAGTTAATTCTTTTTTCATCTCTTCAAAATTCATAGTGAAGAATTGCCCAATAGCAAAAGTCTTCTCATTAACAGTATATAACTTGAAATCATTATATAATACATCTTCTTTACTCATACCATCTAGCGAAGTACCGGCTTTTAACATATCCATACCATATACTTTGTAATCTACTCCTGCAATACGGGATAGTTCTTCTACTGCTTCTATATCACGAGGTGTTGCAGTAGGGCTCTTTAATATTAAAGTGTCTGATAAAATTCCTGATAATAGAGCACCAGCAATTTCTTTTGGTATTTCTACTTCTCTTTCCTTATATAAAATATAAACTATTGTACAAGTAGAACCTACTGCCATATTTCTAAAGTTAATAGGAGTATTGGTAGTAATACTTCCAAGATTGTGATGATCAAAAATCTCTAAGATATTTGCTTCTTCTAAACCTTCCACACTTTGTAATTTTTCATTATGATCTACTAAAATAACATTTTTAGGATGTTTTTCATTTAAATCAGTAATACGCAATAATCCCAAACATTGATTCTTTTTATTTACAACAGGATAATTAGTATGTTTTAACTTATTATTAATATCCAGTACTGTATCTACAAATTCTGTCTCTTCAAATTTAGTTGGATTATAACTACGTATCATTGTCTTAATATAATTTGTTAGTGGAATTAATCTTGTAATATGATAAGAATCATATGGTGTACGAATAATATTAACTTTATTCTTTCTAGCTATTTCAATATGTTTTTCCTTAATTTCAGCATCTCCTGACAATACTAATAATTTTACACCTGACTCTACTGCATATTCAATAACACTATGGCGATCTCCCACAATTAAAATATTATCTTTTGTAAGTGGTACCGTATTAATAAATGTTGTACTACGATAAGCAGCTACCATAATTTTACCAGCTAATTCATCATTAAAACGTAACACTTCTTCTCCTTTTAATACTCTTTTGATGTTGTCATAAGAAGTATATAAGTCTTCAAAGTTAGCATTAACTATCATATGAGATAAATCTTTAATGGTAATTAATCCTACAAATTCTTTCTTTCCCTTTACTACTGGTACTCCAGTTAATCCTTCCTTTAACATCATTTGATAACCATCATAAATAGAATCTGTATCTTTAATTACAAATCCTTTATGATAATTTACATCTTTTAATTGTAATTTTACATCATTTAAGTATTCTGGTTCTTTTAGTCCAAAATAGTTAAGAGCATACTTAGTCTCTTTGTTGATGTTTCCTAGAATTCTTGGTTCTGTATGATCTCCTAATTGATTTTTTAAATAAGACAGACCAATGGCTGACATTACAGAATCTGAATCTGGTTTTTTATGTCCAAAAATAAATGTTTTTTCCATACTATCACTTCTTTCTTGCAAAATTATAACATAACTTTAAAATAAAAAAAAGGAAAACTTTCCTTTATTAGCGCATTTTTACAAAATTAACTACTAAAAACATAAATAAAAGCATAGTAGTACGAACTTCATGATGCATACGATAAAAGCCTTCATATAAAGCTGCTACATCGTCCACAGCGTCCACTATCCAACTTTCTAAATATTTAGGTGGAACAAAAGTAACTGGAAACATGTGTGTTCTAATAATATCCTTCTGCATATCACTTAATTCTACATATTTAGAAGCATTTTTTACTGCATATTCTGGATGATGACGAAGTCTTTCCATCCGATTTTCATGGCTAACTTCATTTAAAAAGAAATCATGAAGTAATGCTGCTTCCGTAACTTCTTTATAATTAAGTCTTAGCATTTTACTTACTTTATAAGACATATATGCAACTCTCATAGAATGATCATATCTAGTAATTCCATGATGAGTAATATATTTTAATTGATTAAATTCATCAATTTCAAGAATAGGAGAAACAATATTCTCAAATTCTTCATCTATATAATTTCCCATATTAACATCCTTTTCATATTACTATATTTTATGCTAACCCTTACCTTATCATGATAACATAGAACTAAAAGATGTGCAAGAATCAACTAAAGCATATATTTACTTCCAATGTAAATTGACAGAA
>JAGHJJ010000020.1 GCA_017886705.1 Bacilli bacterium
AAGATAGATGACAATAATTTGTCATTTTTAATACCTCCTTTAATGACAAATAAATTGCTTGGAAGATATTATATCAGTTATAAATCTTAGTGCACAACTTCTGTGCACTTCATTTTTTAAAATACGATAGTATTTCTAATGATTTTAATTATGAATAAAATATTGACAAGTGCATAAAATAGTAGTAAGATTAATTTATCTTTTTTAAAATGTTGAAGAAAAGAAGTAACTATTCTCAACTTTTAGTAGAGAGCTTGTGGCTGGTGAAAACAAGTAAAAGCGAATAGTGAATAACATTTCTGAGTGCTTAAAGAATTAAGTAGACTAAGCCGGTTGCAGACCGTTATATTTGCTAGATTTGATAGAATCGAAAAAGTGATTATAGAGAAATAATAACCTTTATAATAAATTGGGTGGCACCGCGGAAGACTAGTTTCGTCCCATAGTACTAATTGTATTATGGTACGGACTAGTCTTTTAAATTTATTAGAAGGGATGATTTTTATGTATGAATTTGGAATGATTGATAAACTGCCAAAAAGTTTTACACTATCTCAGGAGCAGTCTCATCGGATTGAGATGACTAAGAAAGCTTTTCAGTTTTGTGATTCTTTAGAAAGAAGAGGTATACAATATGATTATTGTATTAGACATCAGGAAGCGACTGGATGTGTTGATTATAGTCGATGGAATGATTATTTAGGGGAGAATTATGCTGTAGGTAAGCATTTATTAGTTCAAGAAAGAAAAGGGGAAAAAAAGAAATATTTAGTGATAACAGATAGTTCTAAACAAGTGGATTTAAAATCTTTAAAAGAGAAATTAGATTGTCGTAAATTAGAATTTGTTAGTCCAAGTGATATGGAAAGCTTGATTAATGCTACGCCAGGGAATGTTTCTATTTTCCATATGATATATGATGAAAATAGAGAAATTCAGTTGATTATAGATGAAGATTTAGTAAATGCTGATGAAATAGCTTTTCATCCTTTATATAATGGTATGAGTATTTTTATGCCATTACGTGAATGTTTTTATTTTCTTGCAACTATAGGAAGAAGTGCAGAAGTTATGCCTATTCCTGCTAAAGAAGAAGAAAAGGTTTTAATTAGATAATAATAAATGATATACTAATAGAGGAGGAATAATTATGGTTATTGATGCAAAAGAATTATATGAAAAAATAGAGGAGTTTATGGAGAAAGAAGTTACCATTCAAGGATGGATTCGTAATCATCGTAAACAGAAAGAGTTTGGATTTATTGATTTTTCTGATGGTACTTGTTTTAATCATATTCAAGTTGTCTATGATGATAAGTTAGATGATTTTGATGATATTCAGAAATATCATGTTGGTAGTGCTATTGAAGTTTCAGGAAAGGTAGTAGCCTCTCCTAAAGAAGGTCAAGCTTTTGAAATTCAAGCTAGTAAGGTAACTTTACTTGGAGATTGTCCAGAGGATTATCCTATTCAACCTAAGAAGCATTCTCGTGAATTTTTAAGAGAACAAGCTTATCTTAGACCTAGAACAAACTTGTTTCAAGCAGTATTTCGTGTAAGAAGTGTTGCAGCTTATGCGATTCATAAGTATTTTCAAGATAGAGGATATGTTTATTTTCACGCTCCACTTATTACAGCTAGTGACTGTGAAGGAGCAGGGGAGATGTTTCATGTTACTTGTATGGACTTAGAGAATGTTCCTAAAGTGGATGGTCATGTTGATTACAGTAAAGATATGTTTGAAAAACCTGCTTCTTTAACTGTTTCTGGTCAGTTAGAGGCTGAGACATTTGCTTTAGCTTATAAAAAGACTTATACTTTTGGTCCAACTTTTAGAGCAGAAAATTCTAATACCAAAGTACATGCTAATGAATTTTGGATGATTGAACCTGAAATTGCTTTTTGTGATTTAGAGGGTGATATGGAAATTATGGAAGAGATGTTAAAGTATGTTGTTAGTTATGTACTTGAACATTGTAGTGATGAGATGAGTTTCTTAGATAAGTTTGTTGAAAAAGGTTTACTTGATAAACTTACGAAGTTAGTAAATTCTAAATTTACTCGTGTTACTCATAAGGAAGTTATTGATATTTTACAAAAAGCGGATGTTAAATGGGAATTTGAACCAAAACAGGGAGAAGATATTGCGAAAGAACATGAAAAATATATTACTGAATATTTTGACGGTCCAGTATTTATCACTGACTGGCCAAAAGATATTAAGGCTTTCTATATGAAGCAAAATCCTGATGGGGAAACGGTTGCAGCTGTTGATCTTGAAGTTCCTGGTGCAGGTGAGATTATGGGAGGAAGTCAAAGAGAAGAAGACTATGAAAAATTAGTTTCTCGTATGAGGGAGTTAGACATGGATATGGATGAATTAGATTGGTATATCAACCTTCGTAAGTTTGGTGGTTGTGTTCATTCTGGATTCGGTATGGGATTTGAACGTTTACTAATCTATTTAACAGGTGTTGAAAATATACGTGATGTGATTCCTTATCCTAGAACTCCAGGAAATTGTGATTTCTAAGTTTACAGACTCGAATTTACTGTAAACTTTTTTCTTTATGTGTTATACTATACCTCAATTAGGAGGTAATTATGACGGATTTAGAATTGCAAGAAAAATTGTCTAATATTTCTTTGGAAGATATTTTTTGTATTTCTCTTGGTGAAGAAGATTTTCTTTATCAACGTTTTGTGGTTTCTTTTTCAGAAAATTTTTATCATCAACATCAAGATGTTATTGATACTTTTGTTAAAGAATTTTGTAGGTGTGAGCGGGATGTTTTTCATTTTATTAAACTTGCATCTCCTTATTTTATGAGAAAGGATTTTTTAGAGATTATTCGTGATAATTCAACTTTATCTAATGTTGATTTTTATATGTGTTCTTTATCAAAAGAGGCTTATGATATTTTAAAAGAAAGTTCTAGTCTAGAACATATTGGTTCTCAGTCAGTTTGTCCTGAACTTGAATATTGCTACGATAAGAGATTGACTGCAGTTGTCGATAGAGAAATTAAAGAATTTTTACAGGTAAAAAATATTTTTTACGATGAAGAGTTATCTATTTCTGGAGAGCTTACGGATAAGCAAGCTCAAGAAATTTGTGATTTATTAAAAAATAGAACGGTTCAGGGAAGCATTACTTTTTCTAGAATGATAGATGGTAATAAAATTAAAAAGATTATAGATTGTGTTGAAAAGTTAGAAGAAAATCAAGAAAAAAAGACTGTTTTTAATATTTATATTGAGGATAGAAATCATTTTTCTTATTTTGATTTTTGTGATGAAAAACAAAATTCTCGGATAAATGTTTTTACAAGGACAGATGAAGTTACTGATATGAATGTTTATATTCAAGTAGAAAAAGAGATAACAAAGCTATTAGGGGACTATTCTCGTTTCGCTCAGGAATTATCTCCTTTTGAAAAGTTGCTTTGGATTCATCGATGTGTTTCTAGTTTTCGTCCTTATAAAAAGGAGGAAAATGAGAAAGATTGGAAAAATTCAAGATTGTTACATAAATTATTATTTACTGATCAAATTGTATGTGCTGGCTTTTCTTTTTTAACAGCTGATTTTGGTCAGCGTTTATCTTTACCTATTATGGAAGAGTATTCTATGACTCAAAGAGATACTTCTACCAATTATACTCATATGAATGATATTGTGTTTTTAGATGATGATAAATATGATATTCATGGTGTTTATTTAATGGATACGACTTTTGATAATAATGAATCTAATATTTTTATTTTTAATCATTTTCTTCTTACTCCAGAGGAATATTCTGGTCATATGAAAAAGATGTATACTTCTGGCTTTTCTTTACTTTCTATCGATGATAAAGAAAAATTTTCTAATATAATTTTGAGTCGCACAAATGAAATATTACCTCTTATTTCCATTTTAAAATATTATTATCCTGATAATGAGTTGTTTTCTGTTGCTTTTCCTGATTATGATAGTTACAAATCCTTCTATCTTTCACATGTGGATACTTTATTTGAATTGGCAAGAGATGTTGAAGTTTCACCTATTTTTGAAAGTAATTTTATTCAGGCAATTACTCATTTGGAACAAGTGATGAATCCTACTAATTCGGAAGAAAATTTACAAAGAAGAGTAGAGGCTACGATGGGATTTTATCATAAACGATGTAGGAAATTGTTTGAGAATGGTTATCGGAGTTTTTCGCCACCTCAGAAAGTTATGTGATTTCTAAGTTTACAGTAAAGTCTGTAAACTTTTTTTGTTTGTATTTTCTTTTTTTGGAGTTGTGGTATACTAACTTTTGCAAAAGAGGGATGCTATGGATAAAATATATGATTACATTTTACAAAAAGAAAGTCATGTTGGATTACTTCGCCCTAGTCAAGAAGATGCTGTTTTAACATTAGTACATCCTGAGGATGATAGATATAAAATACTAGCAGTATGTGATGGCATGGGTGGAAAACAGTATGGTGATATTGCGGCTAATTATGTGATACAAAAATTTGGTTACTGGTTTTTAAAACATCCGTCTGTAGAGTTTTCTGATATCATTCATTTGAAGGAAGAGATGAAAGACTTAGTTATGGAGTGTAATCAATATTTAATTAATCAATATGGCAAAAATCAAGTCGGAACTACGTTAACATTAGCGCTTGTTTTATTAGAAGATACTATTCTTGTTCATTTAGGAGATTCTAGAGCTTATATTTATCAGAATGCTGCTATTTCTCAGGTTACAGAAGATGATAGTGATGTCTGGTTATTTTATAAGTATCATCAGGTAGAAAAAGAATGGCTACGATATTTTTCTTCTAGTAATATTATTCATAATTGTATTGGTATTTCTTTAGAATCTTGTAGACCTCATGTTTATGTTTTTTCTAATCAGAGTTATCAGAGTTTATTATTAACAACAGATGGTGTTACTGATTTAGTTACAGATTCTAAATTACAACATATTTTACGTGAAGAAGATTCATCCTTTGTATGCAAGAAAATCATTGAAGAAGCGGTTTTTACTAATCAGCATTTGTTTGTACCTTCTCGTTTAATGGAAAAAAAATTAGATCATTATATTATTCCAGTACAAGGAAGAGATAATGCTAGTGTTGTCTTCTTTTCTAAAATTTAATTTTGGAATATTTTATAAATTTTTGTTCATCCTAGTAATAGGAGGCATATATGAAAAATATAGGAAAAATAGTTGTTAGTGCTTTTATTTTATTACTGGTTATTGTAGGATGTAGTAATAATATGAGTACTCCGACAAATAAAGTAGAAGAGTTTCTGGGTAAATATCAATCTATGGATGAAGATGTTTTAAAACAATTAGATCAAGTCATTAAAGATGATGATACGATGAATGATGATCAGAAAGATAAATATAAAGCACTTATGGAAAAACAGTATCAAAATTTATCTTATAAAATAGAAAATGAAGATATCGAAGGTAATAGCGCTACTGTTGATGTAGAGATAGAAGTTTTAGATTATGCTACTACAGCTTCTAAAGCACAAGAATATTATAATGAACATAAAGAAGAGATAGAAGAGAAATATAATGACAAAAAAGAAGATAATGATAATAGTTTGGAAAATGCAGGGGATGATGTTTTACAAGCAGTAGAAGAAAGTGTTGCTTATATCAATTATAAATTGGAAGAGTTAGAGACTGCTAATGATACAGTTACTTATGATATGACATTTTATTTAACTAAGGAAGATGGAGAATGGATATTACAAGATATTTCTGATTTGGATAGGAAAAAGTTACATGGATTATATGAAGGATAGATATTAAAAGTATCTATTTTTTGATTTTTTTATTAATAATTGCCAGATTTTTTTTAATTTGATGAGATAATATAAAGAATATTGAAACAGTATGTAAAAAATAAAAAGAAAATAATAAAAAAGTCAGAAATTGACTTTTTTTTTATTTTGTAATTTGTTATACTAATTAATAGAATAGAGGGTGTTAGCATGATAGGTAAAATAGAAGAGATTATAGATAATAGTGTTACGATTAAATTAGATATTGATATTAATGAGCAACCTAATTTGGTTAATTTACATGTTGTTTTTGAAGATGGTAGTGGGAAAAATGTTGTTGCAGAAATTGCAAATGTAAATCAGACTAAAATGATTGCTAATGTTGTAGGAGAAATTAGTGATGGACGTTTTACACCAGGAGCAAGTTCTAAACCGTCTTTTAAATCTAAGGTTCGATTAATTACTATGGAAGAGTTGGAACTTTTATTTGGAAAACAAGAGACTGAGTTTGGATTTACTAACTTTGGTACTAGTAATGTTTATGAGGGTTATAAAATTAATGTTCCAATTAACGAGTTTTTCAATGCTCATTTTTCTATCTTAGGAAATTCTGGTGCAGGTAAAAGTTGTACGGTTGCATCTATTCTTCAGAAATTATATACGAGTAGTCCTACGCCTCCTATTAATTCTGCTTTATTCTTTTTTGATGCATATGGTGAGTATACTCATGCTTTTGGAGATTTACATAAACAAAATCCTGCACTTAATTATAAAGCATATACTACCAATACCATTGATCCTGATTGTGAAATTTTGAGAATTCCAATTTGGTTACTTGATGTTGATGATTTAGCACTTTTACTTGATGCTAATACACCAGCACAGCTTCCAATATTAGAAAAGACATTAAAGTTAGTTCCTATTCTTACAGGAAATTCATCTGTTGTTATTAAGCGTAAAAATGATATTATTGCTAGAGCATTACAAGATATTTTACTTAGTGGTAATGATTCTACAAAAATTCGTGACCAGGTAATTGCTGTATTAACTAAATTTAATACTTCTGAATTAAATTTGGAAAGTACTATAGCACAACCTGGATATGTTCGTACTTTGAAACAGTGTTTATATGTTGATAAAACAGGAAAAATGCAAGAGATGGAATTGGTTGTAGAATTTATTCGTGGATATATCAGTGAAGAACAGGAAGAAATTAGTGAAGCAGATATGAATAAATTTTATACACTTAATGATTTGGAACAAGCGATGGAATTTGCGTTAATTAGTGAAGGTATTTTAAAGAGTGACAAAGTTTTTGATACAGCGAATGTTATGAGTGTTCGTCTTCATACTTTAGCAACCGGTGAAAATAGACATTATTTTTCTTATCCGCAATATGTTACTCGTGATCAATTTATTGATTCTCTTTTATGGAATAAAGAAACTAATTCTAGAGTTCAAATTGTAAACTTTAATATTAATTATATTGATGATCGTTTAGCAAAAGTAATTACAAAGATTTTATCTAGAATGCTTTTCTTAAAAGCAAGTGCTACAAAAGATCGTGGTAGTTTAGCTTACCATATTATTATTGAAGAGGCGCATCGTTATGTTCAACATGATAGTGACGTTGAATTGTTAGGATATAATATTTTTGAGCGTATATCTAAAGAAGGACGTAAGTATGGTGTTTTCTTAGCTTTGATTACACAAAGACCTAGTGAACTTTCTGATACCTGTGTTTCTCAATGTATGAATTTTGTTATTTTAAGAACTTTGCATCCTACTGATTTAAAATATATTAGAGAGATGGTTCCAAATGTTTCATCAGAAATTGTATTGCAACTTAAGAATTTGAAGCCAGGAAATTGTATTGCTTTTGGATCAGCTTTTCAAGTTCCAACATCTATGTATATCGATCTTCCAAATCCTAGACCGCTTTCTAATAATGTTGATTTGAAAACAGTTTGGTATAAGCAACCAAAAAATAACCTTATGGAAGAACCACTAATGAATCCAGCTGGTGCAAATACTGGAATATCCATGGGAGGCAATACTCCGCAAATTCAGACGATGCCTTTTAATCCTAACTTTAATTCTAATGTAGTACAAACAATTCAACCACAACAGGTTGCTAGTGTTGTTTCGGCACCTACAGCTCAGACAACTCAACCAGTACAACCACAGATGACCGATGCCCAAAATAAATTTATTCAGCCACAAAATGCTACAGTAGTTTAATTTTTACTTTTTCTTTTATAAAATATGTGTTAGAATAATATATAGTTAAGATAAATGGAGGATATGACTATGGCTTTAGATAAATTAAAAACTTTATTTGGAGGAGACGAAGAATCAGGGGAAGAAATAGGAGCAGATGAAGAGTTTTATACCACTTCTAGAGAAGAATATCATGAAGAAAATGGTGTTGCTGGCAGTAAAATGATGCTTTTAGAACCTCGTGCATATTCTGAAAGCCAGCAAATTGCTGATTATTTAAAAGGCCGTACTGCAGTGGTTGTTAATTTAAAAAGAGTAACACCAGATCAAGCAAAAAGAATTGTAGATTTTCTAAGTGGAACAATTTATGCTATTGGTGGAGACTTACAAAAATTAGGAGGAGGAATTTTTCTATGTACTCCTAATAATGTTAATGTAGAAGGTAAGATTAGTGATGATACTAATCCATCTGCTAAATCAAAGAGTTCTAAGAAAGATAAAGAGGATGATTTTGATTTTTAATAGTTGACAGTTAGAAATTTAGACAGGTATTCTGAGGTGATTATATGGAAAAATTTAGTTATGAAGCTAATGGATATAATCGTCAAGAAGTAAATCAGTTTGTTAGTGATGTAATTGTAAAGACAGAAGATATTATTAAAAAATGTAAGGCTCAAGGTGAAATGGTTGATAAATTGAAAGCGGAACTTGAGCATTATAAAAAAATGGAAGCTACATTACAAACGGCTATTCTTAAAGCTGAGGAGACTGGCGATAATATTAGGAGAATGGCAAGAGAAGAACGTGATGTTATTGTTCGAGATGCTAAGAATAATGCTAGTCGTATTGTCAATGAAGCACTGTTAAAAGCAGAAAAGATTGAAAATAATGCAGAGACACTAGAGAAAAATATGAAAATATTTAAGCGTAAATTGAAAGTCATTATGGAGCAACAAATGGCTGTTGTTGAAGAAATAGAATTGTTAGAGTTAGATCCTAAGTAGGGTCTTTTTTTTACTTTGCTTTGTGGTATAATGAGATAAAATTTCAGGGGGGATATTGGTGTATAAAGATAATTATCCACTTCCTTTATATGGAAATTTAGGTAGTTTTATTGATAGAGATACTTTATCTTATTTAGGTAGTGGTTGTAATGGTCATATTTGGAAATTGGATAAAGATTCAGAAACATTTGCTGTTAAAACTTTTGTTAATCGTGAATTTTGTATGAAATATGAACTTTATCAAAAAATGAAAAGTTTAGAATTACAGCGAACATTAAAAGCAAGGGAAGTTCTTAAGCAAGTAGATAGTCCTTATGATATGGATGCTTATATGATGTTATATTTGGATGAGGATAGGAATTTTTCTTTATTTGATTTTCCTACTGCTATGCTTTTAGAAAATTTTTCAAGAATAGAACAGGATGCAAGTATGTTAGCTGATAATCATATTATTATGTGTGATGTTGATATTTCTAATTCTATTTATGATCAGTTGACATCTCAGTTATATATTTCAGATATTGATTGTTTTTATTCTGATGATACATTGCCTTTTTTTCGAATATTAGATAGAAATTATTCTTTGATTATGGATTTATTTGTTGATTATTTATCTAAGGACTTAGGTAAAAGTGATCTTTCTTCTTTCGATAAGACCTCTTATATTACTCAGTCACAAGAATTGTTTGATGATGATTTTGTAGAAGAGAGTCCTTGTGATAAAATAGAAAAAGTTTTTGGAAAATATAAGACTCCTAGGTAATATTTTGTGAAAAAGTAATTGCAGTCATATAAAAAGTATGTTATATTTAGTTGGAAAGCATGTGCGAAAGACGGAATGCTTTGGAGTATTTAGAGAGCTTGTGGTTGGTGAAAACAAGTTATGAAGAAGCATTTAGATCACTTTCAAGTTGCGATTTATGGATAAGATAAATACGGTAACGCGTTATAGTATTAGAGATAGATTTTCTATGAATTAAGGTGGTACCACGAGCAATTCGTCCTTTGGATGTTGCTCGTTTTTTCTTTTTAGAGAGGAGATATGTATGAATAAGTTTATGTTTTATTTGGATTCTTTTATTATGACTGTTAGTAAGGGTTTTTCGTATGTTACACATTATAGACAATATAAAGTTGAAAATATGGTTAGTAAATATGAAAATAAGCAATTGAGTAAGAGTAAATTTAGAAGGGAGAGATAATTATGGAATTTAGAAAGTTAGAAAATGGTAATATTCATGAAGTTGAGTCTAAATATGTTAAGGAATGGAAAGATAAAGATATTTTAAAAGAGACAATAGAGAATAGAAAAGATTGTCCTGATTTTGTCTTTTATGATGGACCAATTTATGCTAATGCAAAACCTGGAATTCATCATGTGTTTGCTAAGACTATTAAAGATGCTTTTTGTAAGTATAAGACTATGTCTGGTTATAGAGTTTTAAGAAAGATTGGTCTTGATACTCATGGACTTCCTATTGAAGTTAATGTTGAGAAAAAGTTAGGATTTAAGAATAAGAATGATATTGAAAAACTTGGTATTGAGAAGTTTTGTGAAGAGTGTAAGATAGAGACTGATAGTAATATTGATGAAGTAAAAAAAGTTACAGATATGATGGGTCAATTTATTGATTGTGATCATCCTTATGTTACTTGTAGTAATGATTATATTGAGTCTGAATGGTGGATTGTTAATGAGTTAAATAAGAAAGGCTTAATTTATCATGGTAATAAAGTATTACCTTATTGTCCTAGATGTGGTACAGAGCTTGCTTCTCATGAGGTGTCTCAGGGATATAAAGAGGTTAGTGTTAATACGGTTATTGTTCCGTTTAAAGTAGTAGGTAAAGATGAATATTTCTTAGTATGGACAACTACTCCTTGGACATTGATGGCAAATGTTGCTTTATGTGTCAATCCAGATCTTACTTATGTTAAAGTATCTTCTCGTGGTTATACTTTTATTGTTGGTGAAAGTTTAGCTAATAGTGTTTTAGGAGAAGATTATGAAGTTATTGAGAAGTATCAGGGTAAGGATTTAGTTGGAATTCAGTATGAACAATTAATGCCATTTGTTACAGTAGAAGGGCGTGCTTTTGAAGTTTTAGCTGATAATTATGTTACTGATAGTGATGGTACTGGTATTGTTCATATTGCGCCTGCTTATGGTGTTGATGATAGTCGTGTTTGCCGTCTTAATGGTATTGGTTTTGTTAATCCTGTTGGTAAAGATGGTTGCTATACTACTGGTCCTTGGGAAGGAAGATTAGTTACTGATTCAGAACTTGAAATTGATATTATTAAATGGTTAAAAGAAAATGATAAGTTATTCAAAAAACAAAAAATGGTACATGATTATCCACATTGTTGGAGATGTAAACAACCTTTAATTTATTATGCAAAACCTGCTTGGTATGTTAAAAATACGGCTTATAAAGATCAGATTATTGAAGCTAATAAAACCGTTAACTGGTATCCTGATTACGTTGGAGAAAAGAGATTCCATAACTGGTTAGAGAATATGATTGATTGGGGAATTTCTAGAAATCGTTACTGGGGATGTCCTTTACCAATTTGGACTTGTGATTGTGGTCATTTTGAGACGATTGGATCTCGTCAAGAATTGAAAGAAAAAGCAGTCGAAGATATTGATGTTGATACTTTAGAACTTCACCGTCCTTATGTTGATCGTATTCATATTAAGTGTCCTAAATGTGGTAAAGAAATGAGTCGTGTTAGTGATGTTTTGGATGTATGGTTCGATTCTGGTGCGATGCCTTATGCACAATTTCATTATCCATTTGAAAATAAAGAGTTATTTGAATCGCAATTTCCAGCTGATTTTATTGCTGAAGGAGTCGATCAGACTCGTGGCTGGTTCTATGTGTTAATTGTTTTATCTACTTTAATTAGTGGTAAGAGTAGTTTTAAGAATGTTGTTGTTAATGATATGATGCTAGATGCTTATGGTAAAAAGATGAGTAAGTCTACTGGCAATATTATTGATCCAATTAAAATTATGACGCAGTATGGTGCAGATACTATTCGTTTTTATATGTTATATGCATCTCCTGTATGGACGCCATTAAAGTTTGATGAAGAAGGTGTTAAGGAAGTTTATTCTAAATATATTTCTACATTTAGAAATGCTTATTCTTTCTTTGAAATGTATGCTAATGCTGACCATATTGATCCTAGAGAATATGATATTCCAGTTCATAAACGAGAACTTATTGACCGTTGGATTTTATCTAAATTAAATAGACTTATTCGTGATGTACAAGCTGCTTATCAAGAATATGATTTGAATAAAGTTACTAAACTTATTGTTCCATTCTTGAATGATGATTTATCTAACTGGTATATTCGTAGTAATCGTAGAAGATTCTGGGATAGTGAACTAACAGAGTCTAAAAAGGCGGTTTATTTAACTACTTATGAAGTATTAGTTGCTTTATGTAAGTTATGTGCTCCAATTACACCATTTATTACAGAAGAGATTTATCAAAGATTAACCGAAGAAGAGTCTGTTCATCTTGCTGATATGCCAGTTGAAGATACTGATTTAATTAATGATGGTGTAGAAGAGAGAATGGATTTAGTAAGAGATGTTTGTTCTTTAGGTAGATTTGCTAGAGAAGAAGCTGGTATTAAGGTACGTCAACCAATTTCTCATTTAATCTTACCTAAGAGTGATGATATGATTATCGGTGATTTACTTCCAGTTATTACAGAAGAGTTAAATGTAAAAGAAGTCGTATTTAAAGAAGATATGAGCGAATATTTAGAATATACTGTAAAACCTAATTTTAAAGTATTAGGAAAAACGTTAGGACCAAAAGTAAAATTGTTAGGAGAAATACTTAGTCATTTAACTAATGATAAGATTGAAAAACTTCAAAATGAAGGTTTAGTTGTTAGTTTAGATGGTGATGACTTTACTTTAACTAGTGATATGGTACTTATTTCTTTAAAACAAAAAGAAGGTTATGCCTCTACTAGTAATCAACGTACTTGTGTTGTTCTTGATACAGAACTTACAGAAGATTTAATATTAGAGGGTCTTGCTCGTGAGTTTGTTCGTAAGGTACAAAGTTTAAGAAAAGAAGCTGATTTTGTAATTACTGATCATATTATTGTGACATATCATGGTAGTGATGCTATTAAAGCAATGCTTGATAAATATTATGATTATGTCATGGGAGAAGTACTTGGAGATCAGTTGGTTGTTGATGAAAGTATGCCTTTTGATGATAAATTGAATGATGAAGAGGTTTGTATTCAAGTAAAAAGAGTATAAAAATTATTTTAAGAGACTTTTGTCTCTTTTTTTGATTATAAAAATTATGAAATACTGACTTCTATTTTTGTTTTTGATATAATAGTAATAGAAAAGGGGAAATATCTATGGAAAAAAATGAAGAGATGGAAGAACTTAAACAAAAAGCTTTTGTATGTGCTATTGTGTTTTTGTTTGTAGTTATTATTGGTCTTATATTTATTTTTAATCGATTTGGTAGTGATGTTGATGCGGTAAGTGATGCTCTTCGTAATGATGAAGATTTTGTTGTTTTTTTTCGAAGTGATGATGAGTCTTGTAGTGAGTGTTCTATGGTAGAAGAAAGATTAAATGCACATGGTGTTTCTTATTATAATTATGATGTTAGAGTTGGAAATTTTTCTAGTTTATTAGAGAAGTTAAAAATTGATTATGAAGTTTTGCCTCCAGCTATTTATGTTATTCAAGATGCTAAAGTACTTTATAATATTACTAATATACAAAATCAAGAGGTAGTGGATTCTTTTATTGAAGAAAATGGTTTAGAAGAGTTTTCTAATGGATAGGAGTGGTAGAATGTCTAATGTTGTTGCTTTAATTACAGGTGGTAATCGTGGTATTGGAAAAGCGATTGCTTTGGAGTTTGCAAAGGCGGGAGTATCTTTGGTCATTAATTATCATCGTCATGCTATTTTAGCAGAAAAGTTACGGGAAGAGATTGTTGATCAGTATGATGTTGATGTTTTGTGTGTTAAAGCGGATGTTTCTTGTGAAGATGAAGTAGAGAATATGGTACAGAAAGCGATTGATTATTATGGCAAAATTGATATTTTAGTTAATAACGCTGGTGTATGTCATGATAGTCCGGCTTTGGATAAATCAGTTGATTATTTCCGAAGAATTTTAGATGTTAATTTAATTGGTACTTATTTATGTAGTAAATATGTAGGTAAGGTTATGCTTGATAGAGGATGTGGTAAAATTATCAATATTTCTTCTACTAATGCTATTGATACTTATTATCCAGAGTCTTGTGATTATGATGCGTCTAAGGCTGGTGTTATTTCTTTAACACATAATTTAGCAAGAGAGTTTGCTCCTACGATTTTAGTTAATTGTGTGTGTCCTGGCTGGGTAAAGACTGATATGAATAAGGATTTATCGATTGAGCAGATTCAGGAAGAGGAACGTAAGATTTTATTACATCGTTTTGCAGATGCTGATGAGATTGCGAAAGTAGTAGTTTTTTTAGCTAGTTCGAAAGCTAGTTATGTTAATGATTCTATTATTAGGGTAGACGGGGGAAAATGGAATGGATAGAAAAGTTGTGATTTTACCTAATGATGGTAGTAAGGTCTTTGAACGAGTATTAGGAGTTACTCCTTCTGGTGAGTTAGAAAGACATGCGGTTGGATATTTAGAGTATATGAAGGAAAAAGGATTAGAATATCCAGGATGTGAAGAGGATGCTGGTTATCATTTAGCTGTTTATTTGAGTAGTGTTGGTTGTGTGGTATTGCAAGTAGATAATCCAAGTGTTTTTTACTTTCCTCAATATTTTATCGATAGTCAGTATACCTGGTTAAAGAGTCATAAACGGGAAATTAGAAGATGGAATTTTGCAATTGTAGATATAGAAGATGGCTCTATTCATCATTATGATGATGCTACCTTGGAAGGAATTCGTCCTTATCAAAAGTTTAGAGAAATATTAGAAAGTAAAAAGATTGTTTTAGTATCAGAAGTTAAGAAAGGTGAGAAGGTTTATGTATCAAGATTTAGAAATTCATGAAAATACAGTTCAGTTGATAGAAGAGGCTGAGATGGAATGCAGGGAAGAGTTTAGAAAAATAGATAGGATGATTTATAAAAATAGTTTAAAAGTATTATCTAGTTTTCATAAGAATGAAATTACAGAGTCGCATTTTAATGCTACTACAGGATATGGTTATAGCGATTTGGGACGTGATGGTATTGAGAAAGTTTTTCGAGATGTTTTAGGGGCAGAGCGAGCTCTTGTTCGTAGTCAGTTCATTTCTGGCTCTCATGCTTTAACGGTATGTTTTTTTGCTTTGCTTCGTCCGGGAGATTTACTTTTAAGTATTAGTGGTAAACCCTATGATACTTTAGATGAAGTGATTGGTATTGAAGAAAATCCTAGTTCTTTAAAGAGTTTTGGTATTTCTTATGATCAAATAGAACTTGTAAATGATGATTTTGATTATGAAAAAATAGAAGAGTATTTGAAAAATCATAAAGTAAAAGTGATTGAAATTCAGAGAAGTAAAGGATATTCTACAAGAAAAAGTATTGGAATTGATAAGGTAGAGAAAGTAATTTCTTTGATTAAAAAAGTTGATCCTAATGTTATTGTAATGGTTGATAATTGTTATTGTGAGATGGTAGAGGATAGGGAACCTACTGAGGTAGGGGCTGATGTTATGGTTGGATCTTTAATCAAAAATCTTGGGGGAGGAATTGCTCCTAATGGTGCTTATATTGCAGGACGTAGTGATTTGATTGATTTATGTGCGGAAAGATTAACCTTGCCTGGTGAGGGGGCAGAAGTTGGACCTACTTTAGGTATTAATAAGCAAATTTTACAAGGAATTTTTATGGCTCCTAGTGTTGTAGGATCTGCTTTGAAGACGGCTGTTCTTACTAGTTGTGTTTTAGAAAATTTAGGATATGATGTGGAACCTAGTTATCAAGAGGATAGAGTAGATATTGTACAAAATATTATT
>JAGHJJ010000021.1 GCA_017886705.1 Bacilli bacterium
ATGAAATTGTAATTGATAGAAGAGAAGCTATTCAGAAAGCTGTTGATATGGCTAAAGAAAAAGATATGGTTTTAATTCTTGGTAAGGGAAATGAAACTTATGAAAAATTAAAAGATAAGACAATTTACTTTAATGATGAGGAAGAAGCTTATCAAGCTGTTGCGAATAGAAAAATTAGAGAAGGAGTTACCAATTAGGTACTTCTTTTTGTTTTACTTTCTTTTATTTTCTTGCTATACTTTGTTTATAGTAGTGTGGTGAGTAGGGAATGCTTTATTTTAGAAAAAAAGATTCTCGGTTAAGTAAAAGGGAACTTGTAATGTTACTTTTGATGGTTATTTTTCTTGTTTGGTTTGTTATGATACTTATGTATCGTTATGTACAAGTATTTTCTTATTATTACCGAGTGTTACCAAATACTTATATCGGTAATTATTCTATTTCCGATGTTAGTTTTAATGATTTAGAGTCTATCATATCTTCTTTTGAAGATGAGGTTTTAAATAAGAAAGTTACGATAAAATGTAATGGTAAAGAGTATATCTATTCTTATCAGGAGTTAGGTGTAGAAATTAATAGAGATAAGATTATGGATTCTATTGTTCATTATCAAATGTCTTCGAATTGGTGGAAATTAAATCATATTTTAATGCATAATATTGATCATACTTTTAGTTATTCTTATGTTTATGATAATGAGAAATTAAAAGAGTTTTTAAATCATTTTCAGTCTTTGGTTGATGTTTCTAGGGTGGATGGTCATTTTTCTTTTGGAGATAATCGTAATTTACAGTATGTATCTGGTGTTGATGGTTTTTCTTTAGATATTGATGCATCTTTCGATGCGTTAAAAAATTATTTAGATGGTAAAAATGGAAAGGAATTTGTGGAGTTTACTGGTACAGTAGAGAAAGCATCATCGGATGCAGTTTATCAATCTATTGATACTAAAGTCTCTTCTTTTACTACGACATTTAATCCGTATATTTCTAGAGCTACTAATTTAAGAGTTGGCCTTAATTATATTGATGGTGTTATTCTTGCTCCTGGAGAAGTGTTTTCGTTTTATAAGTATGCTGGTCCTTATAATAAGAAGGGATATGTTTTCTATTATGAGTACGTGGGAAACGGGGTATGTCAGATTGCTACTACGGTTTATAATGCGGCATTATTAGGTGGCTTAGAGATTGTTAAACGTTCTCCTCATTCGGCTAAATCTCCTTACGTTCCTGGAGGACTGGATGCAACTGTTGCTAGTTCCTCTAATGGTTGGAATATTGATTTTCAGTTTAGAAATACGTATTCTTATCCTATTTATATTTCTGCTTATGCGATAGGAGGGGAAGCACATGTTGATTTCTGGTCAAATAAAGATGCTACAGGAGGTAAAACTTATTCTACGGAATCTGTTCAAATAGGTACTAGAGGATATACAACATATTTACATACCTATCAGGATGGTGTTGAAATCAGTCGCGATAAAATTGCCACTACATGGTATTGTGAGGATTAATATGTATATTTAGGATGGTGATTATGAAAAAAGTTGATAATAATATATATGAAGTAGATGTTTCTGATATTAGATGTTTATTTCCAATGCGGGATATTGATTGTAATAAAGGCGATTTTGGTAAGACGGGTATTTATGGTGGAAGTGTAGAATATTCGGGTGCTTTAAAGCTTGCTTCGTTATCCTTAGGTGCTTTAAGAAGTGGAACTGGTATTAGTAGAATCATTACTAGTAGGGATGTTTTGCCTTTATTAGGTTCTAATATTTTAGAACAAACATTGGTAGTATTACCAGATTATGAGGATAGTCACTTTAGAGAAAAGCTATACGAATCTATTTCTGATTTAGATTCTTTAGCTTTTGGTATGGGACTAGGAAATGATAGTCATTTGGAAGAAGTTTTAGAGTTTCTTATTAAAAATTATACTGGTAATTTAATTATAGATGCAGATGGTTTAAATACTTTATCTAGAATGAAGTTAGAAATTTTGAAAGATAAAAAATGTAATATTGTTTTAACTCCGCACGTAAAAGAGTTTTCTAGGCTTTGTTGTAGAGATATAGAAGAGATTAAAAAAAATCCATTACCATTAGTTTTAGAATTTGCTAAAGAATATCAAGTAATGGTTTTATTAAAAGGACATACTACTACTATTTCTGATGGAGTAGATACTTATTTAGTTACTACGGGTTGTCCTGGTATGGCTACTGCTGGTAGTGGAGATGTTCTTTCTGGTATTCTTGCAGGAATGTTAGCTTATCATGATTTTACTATGAAGACGATTGCTGCTTCGGTATTTTTACATGGTATTGCTGGATCTTTGGCAGAAGAAGAAAGCACCGATATTTCTATGGTAGCAAGTGATATTATTTCTTATATAGGAAAAGCTATTAAAGTGATTCGTTGTGGTAAAACTAAATAGATTTTCTTTTTCTTTTATGATATTATTATGTAAGGTGATTATGTGATTAGAAAAATTTTAAAAGGCATTTTAGTTATTATTTGTATGATTACGATTTTTTATTTTTCTTCTGATAATGGTGATGAATCTAGTTATAAGAGTGATAGTGTTATTTTAAAAGTATCTTCTTTTTTAGGAGTTCATCATTTATCGAAGAGTGATAAAGAGAGTTTAATTGATACTTTTGTCGTACCTGTTAGAAAGAGTGCTCATTTTACTATTTATTTTATATTAGGTATTGCTCTTGTTAGCTTTTTAAGAGAGTTTTCTATTTCTATTCAGAAGTTATTGCTACTATCTATTTTTTTAGCATTTCTTTATGCTTGTAGTGATGAAGTACATCAGTTATTTATTCCAGGACGTACGGGTAGAGCTTTTGATGTTTTTATTGATACTTTAGGGGCTAGTTTTGGAGTTTTTCTTTACTATTTATTATTTCGAAAGAAATTAAAGGAGGTGTGCTATGAGCAAAAAGAAAGAACTTGCTAAAAATACGATTATTATTTTTCTTGGTAAAGTATGTACACAGTTGATATCCTTTTTACTATTACCTTTATATACTAGTTATTTACTTACAGAAGAGTATGGTTTAGTAGATTTAGTTACTACTTATGTTACGTTGATTGTTCCAATTATTACGATGGAACTTGAGATGAGTGTTTTTAGATATTTAGTAGATTGTAGGAAAGATAAGAATGAGACAAAGAAGGTTTATAGTAATGATTTTATTATTTTACTTTCTTCCTTAGCTATTTTTGTTGTTCTTTATTTAGTTGTTACTTGTTTCTTTCGGTTTGATTATCGTTTTCTTATTTTACTTGATATTGTTATTTGTACTTTTTCAGGAAATTTTTTACAGATTGCTCGTGGAGTAGGTAGAACACTTGATTATGCTATTAGCTGTATTATTACTGGTGTTAGTACTATTTTACTGAATATTTTACTTATCGTGGTATTTAGACTTGGTGCTTTTGGTATGATTACATCTATTGCTATTGCGAATGGTCTTGGAGCATTATATTTGTTTATTCGACTTAAGATGTGGCAATATATTGATTTTCGTAAAAAAGATAAGAAGTTAATTAAAGAAATGTATCAATATTCTATTCCTTTGGTTCCTAATGGTATTAGTTGGTGGATTGTTAATGTATCTGATAGGACGATTATTACAGCTATTATAGGTACGGCTGCGAATGGAATTTATGCAGTTAGCAACAAGTTTCCTACAATTTTATCTAGTTTACTGGGAATTTTCAATTTATCTTGGAGTGAGTCTGCAGCACTACATATTGATAGTCCTGACCGTGATGAGTTTTTCTCTGATATTTCTAATACAGTTACTAAATTATTTACTTGTCTTGGTGTTGGTATGATTGCTTGTATGCCATTTGTATTTCCGTTTTTAGTTAATAAAA
>JAGHJJ010000022.1 GCA_017886705.1 Bacilli bacterium
AAATAATTTTTCTTGGTAACGATAGCAGAGTGGGTACACCTGTTCCCATCCCGAACACAGAAGTTAAGCACTCTAACGCCGAAGATAGTGGAAGCGAAAATAGGAAGTTGCCAAGGATTTTTTTTTGTATAAAAAAGAACTTAACTGCAAAGGATAAGTCTTTTTTTGTTTACAATACTTTCATTATGGTATAATAGGCACAGGTGATATTATGGAAAAGAAAGATTATGAAGAACTGTTAACTTTAGCAATATCAACAGGAGCAGATTTCGCAGAAATCTACGAAGAAAACGGAAAAACAGCTAATTACCATGTTTTAGACTCAAAATTAGATAATATATCTACAGGTACAACTAGAGGAATAGGAATTAGATTAATAAAAGGAAACGAATATTATTACACTTCTACAAATGATATAAGAGAAACAAATATAAAAAAAGTAATAAAAAATTTAAACAAAATTTTTAAGGAAAAGAATGACAGAAAGATAGTATTAAATGATTTAGAAGAATACTATCCAGAAATTAAAATTCCACATGAAAAATATCCGATTGAACAGAAAAAAGACTTCTTAATAGCAATGGATAAAAAGGTAAGAGAAGTCTCAGAAAAAGTTTCCCAAGTTTCTCTAGCATTATTAGAAGATGATAAAGAATATATAATTGCAAACTCTAATGGTAAATATGTCAAATCAAAAAATTGTGTAACACGGTATATGTGTACAACATTCGCAAAAGATAAAAACAACAAAGAACTAGAATTTACTGACTTTGCTCAAGCCAAAGGTTACGAATTTTTAGAAAAAGACTTACAAACACAATCTATTAATACGGCAAAAGTAGCAATTGAGAAACTGGATGCTGAAGACTTTAAAGGAGGAGAATTACCAGTAATCATAGCGCCTGGATTTGGAGCGGTAATATTTCATGAAGCCTGCGGACATGGTCTAGAAGCTACACGCGTTGCAACCAAAATATCTGTTTTTTCAAATGATTTAGGCAAAAAAATAGCGACAAAAAAAGTAACATTAATTGATGATGGTACAATTCCTAACGCCTGGGGAACTAATTTAATCGATGATGAAGGAAATCCTACGCAAAAAAATATTCTAATAGAAGATGGAATTCTAAAATCCTTTTTAGTGGATGAATTTCATAAAAAGAAAATGAACATGGCCTCTAATGGCTGTGGAAGAAGAGAAAGTTATAATTATCCTCCTACTTCACGAATGAGTAATACATATTTAAAACCAGGTAATGATATGTTTGAAGATATGTTAAAAGGAATAAAAGTAGGTGTATATTGCGAAAAAATGTCTGGCGGGACAGTAAATCCAGCAACAGGTGACTTTAACTTTGCAGTAGAAACAGCTAGATTAATAGAAAATGGTAAAATAACAAAAAGAATTAAAGGAATTACTCTAATAGGAAACAGTAAAGATATATTAAAAAATGTTGAAATGGTATCCTCAGATTTAGAACTAGGATCCGGATATTGTGGCAGCAAAAGTGGTATGATTTATGTAACAATAGGACAGCCAACCATTAAAGTATCAAAAATCTTAGTAGGAGGCAAAGAATAATGACAACAAAAACTTTTTTTCAAAAAGCAAAGTCCAAAGGAATAAAAAATATTCAAATCGTAGAAACATATGAAAATACAGGTAAAATTAAATTAATCAATAAAGAATTAGAAACATATGAGATATCAAATTATACAGGCTACCAAATAAAAGCTGAATACAATGGAAAAACTGTAAAAGCATCTTCTGACTATCTAGATGAAAGTATAATAGATACACTTATTATGAAAGCAACCTACACAGACAGCAAATATCAAGATGATTACCTAACAGACAAATCTCACAATAATAAAATAGAAAATATACCTTTGATAGATATCAGTAATGACGTAGACCCGTTAAAACAATTAGACGAATTAAGAAAAAATTACCCGGAAATAAGTAGCCTCAGTCTTTCATATTCTGAAACATATGAGAAAAAACAAATCATAAACAGCAATGGCGTAGACATCGAAACAGATTGTCATCTATATAAATTTGTACCTGAAATAGTAATTAATGAAAATGGAAGTACAACAAGCTATGATAGAGTATATCTAAAAACAAGTAAACAAGATCTAGAAATGCAAAAGAACCTAATCAAAGATATAGAAATGGCAATAAAGCAAGCAACAAAAGAAAAAATACAAGCCAAAAAATATGATATTATAGTTGATTCTGCTGTCATGAAAAGCATTTTGTCTAGCTTTATAAATATGCTATCTGCTGCTAATGTTAGGCAAAAGACATCCTGCCTAGAAGGCAAACTAAATGAAAAAATATTTTCAGAAAAGCTAACTATAGTAGAAGAGCCAAACAATAAAAACTATCCCGGAGCAACAATTTTTGATAATGAAGGAACAAAAACATTTGCCAAAGAAATAGTAAAAAATGGCACCCTAAAAACTTATTTATATAACATAAAGGAAGCAAAAGAACAAAATACTAGCACAACAGCAAATGGCTATAATGGCATTTCAACCAGAAATATGTATATAAAACCTGGAAACCAATCAAGCGAAGAATTAATAAAATCAATGTCAAATGGTATATATATTACAGATTGTATGGGATCGATGAATACTGCAATTAATGCTAATACTGGAAATATTTCCTTACAAATATTTGGATATATTATTGAAGATGGTAAAATAAAATGTGGTTTTGAACCTAGCATTATGACAACGACAATTTTTGAACTTTTCTCGAATATAGAAGCAATTAGTAACGAAGTAAACTTTATTCAAAGGACAGTAGGATCTCCATTATTACTTATTAGAAATATTTCTATAGTCAGTAGCAAAAAGAGTGACAACAAGAGTAAAATATAACCAATAAGAGTTGTATAACTCTTTTTTTTTGGTATAATAAAAAAGGGTGAAGAAATATGGATTATAAAGTAACAACATACTCAGAAGAGGAAACAATTGAGTTAGCACAAAATATTGAATCAGAAAAATTTCCTAATATGGTAATATGCTTACAAGGAGACTTGGGTAGTGGGAAAACAATGTTTACCAAAGGATTTGCTAAAGCAATGCAAGTAGAAGAAGAAATTACGTCTCCAACTTTTAATATAATTAAAGAATATACATCAGGAGAATTGCCTTTATATCATATGGATGTATATCGCTTAGATGGAAAAGTAGAAGATTTAGGAATAGAAGAGTATTACACAAAAGGTGGTGTGACTATTATTGAATGGGCAGACATGATACCTGACTATCTTCCTGAAGAAAGACTAGACATAAAGATAAAAAGCTCCAATGAAGACGAGGACAAAAGAACAATCACTTTAATTCCTCATGGAAGTAAATATGAAGAAGTATGTGAGGCAGTAGTATGATATTATATATAGATACATCATCTAGCTACTTATACACAGGAATAGTAGAAAACGGAAAAATAATAGTCGAAATAAAAAAAGAGTATGATCATGAATTATCAAGAACAGCACTACCTGAAATTGTCTCTATGTTTGAAAATAATGCAATAGAGCCAAAAGAAATAAATAAAATCATTGTCGTAAACGGACCAGGCTCATTTACGGGTATACGAATTGGAATAACTATTGCGAAAGTATACGCTTGGAGCCTAAAAGTCCCAATCACAACAATAACATCCCTAGAAGCAATGGCGGCAAGTAGCAAAAATGATATGATAAGAGTACCAGTAATCGATGCTAGAAGAAAATACTGTTATGCATCAATCATAGACCAAAATGATAATTTTATATTAAAACCAATATATATAAAATATGAAGAACTAAAAGAAAAACTAAAAGAAATAAAAGAATGCAAAATTATCACAAATGATAAAGATAAATTAGAAATAAGTGCCAGTAAATGGGAAACATATGATCCAAATATCGAAGAAATTGTAGAAAAATATAAATATAAAAAAGAAGTAAATCCACACGCTATAAATCCTGAATATTTAAAACTTACAGAAGCAGAAGAAAGTAAGCAGGCATGCTAATTGAAATAAATCAAGAAAAAGATTTACAAAAAATCACTACAACGAAAGGTTTAATAACAAAAGAAGAAATAGAAAAAGAACTAGAAGTAAACCCGTTTGCTAGGTTCATAATAGAAACAGAAGATAATAAAATAATTGCTTATTTATATTATAGCGACATATATGACCGAGCAGAAATAAATCAAATAGAAGTCGATGTTTTCCACAGAAACTGTGGAAAAGCCTCAATTTTATTAGAAAAAATGATAAAAGCTGTGGAAAAAAACATTACATTAGAGGTAAAAGAGGATAATGAAGTAGCAATTCACCTATATAAAAAGTTTGGATTTATAAAAAAAGCAATCAGAAAAGGCTACTATCAAGGAACAGATGGAATATTAATGGAAAGAAAAAACAAAGACTCTTAGTAGAAAAAAAGAGTCTTTTATGTTAAAATAAGGAAGAAGTGAAAAGAGTGGTAAAATGAAAGTAAAAAAAGATATGTATATTTTAGGAATTGAGAGTAGTTGTGATGAAACAAGTGCCTCTATTGTAAAAAATGGAACGGAAGAAATCGCAACAGTAATTTCATCTCAAATTGATATTCATAAAGATTATGGAGGTGTCGTACCAGAAATTGCAAGTAGACATCATGTAAAAAATATTACAATTGTACTTGAAGAATGCTTAGAAAAAGCAAAAATGACTATGGAAGAAGTAGATGCAATTGCAATAACTTACGGTCCAGGCTTAATAGGTTCTTTACTAATAGGACTAGAAGCAGCAAAGACACTAGCTTTTCTATATAAAAAGCCTCTAATTCCTGTACATCATATTGCAGGACATATCTACGCTAATAGCTTAGTAAGACCATTTAAGTTTCCACTATTAGCTTTAGTAGTAAGCGGTGGACATACGGAATTAATCGAAATGACAGGTCACTATAAATTTCAAAAACTAGGTGGCACCTTAGACGATGCTATTGGTGAATGTTATGACAAAGTAGCAAGAGTAATAGGATTAGAATATCCTGGTGGACCAAAACTAGATAAGCTTGCTAAATTAGGAAAAAACACTTACAAACTTCCCATACCATTAAATGATGATAGTTATAATTTTTCCTTTAGTGGACTAAAAAGTGCCGTAATTAATTTAGCACACAACGAAGAACAAAGAGGAAACGAATTAAACAAAGAAGATTTGGCAGCTTCATTCCAAAATGTAGCAGTAGGTTCAGTAATTAATAAAACAAAAAAAGCTATACAAGATAAAAATATAAAATATTTAATTGTTGCAGGAGGAGTAGCAGCAAATCAAATCCTACGACAAGAAATAGAAAAATTAGGCGAAGAAATGAACGTAGAAGTATCCATTCCTCCTATGAAATATTGTACGGATAATGCAACCATGATAGCAGCCGCTGGTTACTATGCATATTTAGATGGAAGGACAGCAGATTTAACATTAAATAGCACTTCTAGTGCCGTATTAAAATAAAAGTTGACATAAAAAACATCAAATTTGATGTTTTTTCTTTTGAATAATAAAAATTCTTCTTTTCAAAAAAGAAAATATGATATAATTTATATGATAAGGAGGCTAGTAAAATGATAAATAGAATCATACTAAATGAAACATCATATTTTGGCCGAGGCGCCAGAGAAAAATTAGCAGAAGAAATTGAAGCAAGACATTTTCAAAAGATTCTAGTAGTCACAGACAAATCCTTACTAGAAACTGGAACTGTCGATTTAGTAACAGATGTACTAAAAAAGAAAAATATAAGCTACGTTATCTATGATGAAGTAAAACCAAATCCAACAGTACAAAATGTACAAGATGGATTAAAAGTTGCGAAAGATAACAGTGTAGATTGTATTGTAGCTATAGGTGGAGGTAGTTCCATTGATACTGCCAAAGCAATTGCTATTATTTTCACAAATGAAGAATTCAGTGATGTAGTAAGCTTAGATGGCACAGCTGCAACGAAAAACAAAGCATTACCATTAATTGCTTTACCAACAACAGCTGGTACAGCTGCTGAGGTAACAATTAACTATGTAATTACAGATGAAGTAAGAACAAAGAAAATGGTATGTGTAGATCCTCATGACATTCCAATAGTTGCAATTATTGATCCAGACCTAATGCAAGGAATGCCACAATCTCTTGCAGCAGCAACAGGAATGGATGCTCTAACACACGCAATGGAAGGATATATCACAAAAGCCGGATGGTTAATTCCAGATATGTTCCATATCAATGCTATGTCATTAATTTATAAGAACCTAGAGCGTGCTGCAAATGATAAAGATGAGAAAGCAGTAGAAAAAATAGGTTATGCACAATACATTGCTGGTATGGGATTTTCTAATGTAGGACTAGGAATTGTACATTCCATGGCTCATTCCTTAGGAGCATACTTTGATACTCCACACGGTGTAGCAAATGCTCTATTATTACCACATGTATTAAAATTCAATGGTCAGGTTTGTCCTGAATTATTTAGAAACATGGGAAATGCCTTTGGACTAGATATGGCGAATATGACAGATGAAGAAGCTGTTCAAAAGGTAGTAGATGCTGTAAAAGAATTATCAATCAAATTACATATTCCACAAACATTAAAAGAAATTGGAATTCCAAAAGAAATGTTACCAACATTAGCTGAGCAAGCATTACATGATGCATGCACTCCTGGAAATCCAAGAGAAGTAACCAAAGAAGCCATATTAGCTTTATACAAAGAAGCTTATGAATAAAAAAAGAGAAAAGAGGTAGAAAAATGTTAAAATCAAAAGTAGGATTCAGCACAGATGTAGACAGTTTCAAATCAGGAGAAGAAACTGCAAGAAAAGCATCAGCAGATATGAAAAATGCGAAGTTAGGAATGTTATATACTTCTGTACTTTCTAATGTAAAAGAAGTAGTAAAAGGTGCAAGAAGTGTAACAAACGCTCCAATTATTGGATGTACCAGTAGTGGTGCAATCATTGTTCCAGAAGGAATTGTATCATCAGACCATGGTTTTTCAGGAATGATGATGTTAGATGACAAAGATATGACAGTAGGAGTTGCATGTCATGAAGCTGGAAAAGACGCTCGTGCCATTGGTAGAAAAGTAGCAATTGAAGCTGTAGAAAATGCAAAAACTACACGTGCACCAGCATACTTCTATATGGTAGCAAGTCCAAAAGAAGAAGAAGACTACTTAATGGGAATCCAAGATGTTATCGGAAGAGTTCCAATGTTTGGAGGTAGTGCAGCTGACGATACAGTAGAAGGAAAATGGCAAATCATTTGTAATGATAAAGTATTTAATGATGGTGTTGCTGTTGCATTCTTCTATACAGATAATGAAATCGTAACTTCATATACAGGAGCATACAGAGAAACAAATAATATCGGTCTAATTACAGAAGTAAAAGATAACCGTACTTTAGTATCTATCGATGGAGTATCAGCATTAAAGAAATATGCTAGTTGGATTAACTCAACTCCTGCACAATTAAAAGGACAAAATCTTTTAGTAGCATCAATTACAAGACCATTAGGTGTAAAAGATCCATTAGGAAACTTAACTGTAATTCGTCATCCTATGTTTGGTAATGATGAGGGAACTAAAACAACAGCAGACGATACCATTACATTAGGAAATAAAGCCGTTCCAGGAACAGCAATCATCCAATTAGAAGCAACAGTAGATGAATTAATCGACTCTACCGGAAATACCATGAAAGATGTTAAAAAACAACTTTACACAGAACCAGCAGCATACTTCTTAGTACACTGTGGTGGAAGAAAGTTAGGAATTGGAGATCGTATTGGAGAAGTACATAAACAATTACTAAAAGAAGCAAAAGATGTACCATTTATCACTATCTTTACCTTTGGTGAATATGGTTATGATGAACATTCAGCAAATATTTGTGGTGGATTAATGTTATCATTTACCGCATTTGGTAAAAATTAGGAGGTAATATGAAGAATTTAGTAAAAGGAATGGAAATGGATGCTAGTAACCATCAAATAATTGAAGTAACAAATCCAGCAACAGGAGAATTAATCGATACTGTACCAAACTCTACAGAAGAAGACGTAGATATGGCAGTAACTGCTGCAGTAGAAGCACAAAAAGCCTGGGCAGAAGTACCATTACATGAACGTGGACGTATCCTAGAAAAATTTGTAGACTTAGTTGAAAGAGATAAAGAAGAACTAGCAACACTTCTTTGTAAAGAAACTGGAAAACCAATTAAAGAAGCAAGAGGAGAAATTGCTAATACAAGAACATTCGTATATGCTTATGTTGAAAGAGCAAAACACTTATATGGAATAAATATTCCTGCTGGAAATGAAGCAGGTCACGAAAATGATGTACAATTTACAATCAGACAACCACTTGGAGTTGTTGCTTGTATTATTCCATTTAACTTCCCATGTGACTTGTTTGGTCAAAAAGTACCAAGTGCCTTAATCATGGGAAATGCAGTCATTGTAAAACCATCAACATACAATCCACTAACACTTCATAGATATTGTTTACTATTAAAAGAAGCTGGAGTACCAGATGGTGTAATTAGTTGCTTATCTGGAGATGGTCCAACAACAGGACAAGCTCTAGCAAGACATAAAGGAGTACATTTAGTAAGTGTAACAGGATCTACTGCTGTTGGTATGGAAACAATGGCTACAGCTAGTAAAAACTTAACTCATGTAATGCTAGAATTAGGTGGAAATGATGCCTTTATCTTAGATAAAGATGGAGATTTAGATTTAGCCATCGAAGAAATGGTCTGGGGAAGACTTTACAATACAGGACAAGTATGTTGTGCTAGTAAACGTTTCTTAGTACATAACGACATCAAAGAAGAATTCACTCGTCGAGTAATTGAAAAAATCAGTACAATGCGCATTGGAAATCCAATGGATGAAGAAACAGAAATAGGTTGCTTAATTAATGAAAGAGCAGCACGCCGCGTAGAAGAACAAGTAAATACAACAGTAGCTCAAGGTGCAAAACTACTATTCGGTGGACGTAGAAATGGAGCATACTATGAACCAGCCGTACTTACAAATGTAACAAGAGACATGGATATCATGAAGGATATGGAAGTATTTGGTCCAGTAATACCTATTTGCGGATTTGACACTATCGAGGAAGCTATCGATATTGCCAACCAATCTAGCTTTGGCTTATGTGGAAACATTATCACAAAAGACATGAAAAATGCTTTCAAAGTAGCAGAAAAACTAGAAGTAGGTGGAGCAGTTATCAATGGAGCAAGCTTCTTCCGTTCAGCAGAAATGCCATTCGGAGGATGGAAACATTCAGGAATTGGTAATGAAGGTATCGCAACAACACTTCAAGAAATGTCTAGAATAAAAACAATAGTTCTAAAAAATGTTTTAAAATAAAGAGATTAAACTAATACCAATCAGGTATTAGTTTTACTATGCTTAAAAACTTGTAATAAAAATCAATTTGTTATATTATATTGTTAACACAAAAGAGGCTTCTATGATAAATATCCATATGAGAGAAGACCAGTTTAATAATTTAATTCAACTAAATAAAAGTAACAAAGAAGAAATAAGCGGAACAATACAAATAAAGCAAAGTGGAAACGATATATTAATAGATAAAATATTAATAGGCGACAATGATATATATCAAGAAAGAAGCCCGAAATACATAGAGTACGATATAGAAAAATAGCTACCTAAGACATTTTGGAATTTATACGCTACAGATATTCCATATTATGTTATGTTTCATACACACCCTGGATTAAGAGGTGCACCTAGATTAAGTGATGCAGACAAAGATATGCTAAAATATATACAGTCTTTAACTGAAAAAATCCCGGGAAAAGAAAATACGCTAGTAATTGAAGGTATCATTACAAGACAAGAAATTGCCTTTTATTCATACGATGAAAATACACAAGAAATACTAAATATCCCTCTATTTGTAAATGGTGAAGAGAAAAAGTTATCTAAAAATCAAAGCTTTTTAGAGGCATTTAGAGAGGGATTTCGAAGAGAAAGTAGAAGATAAATAAAACAAAAAAATTATAGATAAAAGGAAGGTAAAAATGGAAGAAATAATAAAAGCGGTATATGAAGAAGTAAAAAGAAGATGTCTACTGCCATCTAACGAATACGGAATTGGAGCCTGGGATCATCATATTGAATTAGTTTATAAAATCGCATTAAAAATTCATAAAGAGTATCAGGCAGATCATGATATAGTTGCACTTGCTGCCTTACTACATGATGTGGCTTCCGTAACTAATAAAGATTTTTATGAAAACCATCACATTATAGGAGCAGAAATAGCAAAAGAGATATTAGAACCATTAAACGTACAAGAAGAACAAATTAATCATATTCAAAAATGTATATTAAATCATCGAGGAAGCGTGATAAATGAAAAAAATACTCGAGAAGAAATATGTATTGCAGATGCAGATGCTATGGCTCATTTCTATAGTGTTCCCTCATTACTTAGAATGGTATATGTAGAAAGAAATATGTCGATTGATGAAGGCGCAGAGTTTGTAGCAAACAAACTAGAAAGAAGTTATAAGAAATTAACACCAGAAGGGAAAGCGTTAATAGAACCACATTATGAAGCCTCAAAAATATTATTAAAGAAAATTTAACACTAAAAAATAACCATTATCCAAAATACGGGTAATGGTTTTATTCTGGGAAAAACTTTTACATATTTCGAATATAGTGTATAATAAAGAAGAATAAATATTCCAAAGGAGTAAATATGGAAACAAGAAGTGAACTGAAAAAAAGAGCAAGAAAAAATTTGAAAAAACATTATCCCATCTTTCTAGTAGCCTGCGTAATAGCGGCATTTATAGGAACAGAGTTTGCTGGCTCACTAAATATTACCAAAGTACAGAAGTTTCCAGAGACTGTAATTACAGATTCTAAAAACATAGATAAAGCAGTAGAAGAAGCATTAAATGGAAAAGAACAAGAAAGTAAAGAAAGAACCGATAAATTAAAACAAGAAATTATAGAAAAAGATAAACAGGATACCTCAAAAATATTGGGAAGAAGTCGTGGCGTCTTCGCATCTATAGTAAATGATTTCTCAACAGGATCTATCTATGTTACATTTATAGTCGGAATGAATTCAATTATAGGACATCCTAACATTACATCAATTATATTAATCATATGTAGTTTGTTATTAAGTTTTATTCTATGGTTTTTCCTTGGAAACTTATACCAAGTAATTTCCAGAAGAATTTTCCTAGAAGGTAGAGGATATAAAAAGGTACCAATGCAACGTTTCTTATTTTTACTACGCATCAAGAAATGGACCAAAACTGCCTGGACCATGTTTGTCACAACAGCTTTTTATAGTTTATGGAGTCTAACAATCGTAGGAGCCCTAGTAAAGAGGTACTCTTATATGTTAGTACCTTATATAGTAGCAGAAAATCCCAACATTAAAACATTAGATGCCATCAACTTATCAAGAAGAATGATGTATGGTCATAAATGGGAATGCTGTAAACTAGAATTATCTTATTTTGGCTGGATGATTTTAGGAATATTCACCTTAGGAATAACAGAAACTCTATACTCAAATCCTTACAAAGTAGCAACGATGACAGAATACTTTGTAAGCCTAAGAAAACTTGCGAAAGAAAAAAATATTCCCGGCGTAGAAAAACTAAATGATAAATATCTATACGAAAAAGCATCAGCGGAAGAGTTAGATAAAGAATATTCAGACGTAATAGAAGTAATAAAAAACTCACAAGCAAAAATTAAAAAGCCAGAAGGTATAAAAAAAGTAGTAGCCGAGTTTTTAGGAATTTCATTATCTGATACCAAAGAAGCAGAACAAATAGAACAAGAAGAAAGAAAAGTCCAAAAACTAGAAATATTTAAAAATGCGATTCGTGGAAAAGAATATCCCATGCGACTATTCACAATTCCAGAAAAACATCAACGTCAAAAAATGGATACTATTAACTATATGAGAAGATATTCCATCTGGTCATTAATAGCGATGTTTTTTATATTTGCTATAATTGGCTGGGTCTGGGAAGTAGTGTTACATATCATAGTAGATGGAGAATTTGTAAAACGAGGAGTTTTACAAGGACCATGGTTACCAATCTATGGTTATGGTGGAATACTAATATTAACAGTATTAAACAAATTTAGAGCAAAACCATTAACCCAGTTTATTGCAATTATCATCTTATGTGGAACAATTGAATATTTCACATCTGTTTACTTAGAAACGATATATAATGGTCAAAGATGGTGGGACTACAGCGGCTATTTCTTAAATCTACATGGCAGAATTTGTGCCGAGGGACTATTAGTATTTGGACTTGGAGGAATCGCCATAGTATATATTGCTGCACCGTTGTTAGATAATATCATCAAAAAGATAGATCATAAAAAATTAGTAACAGTTTGCTGTATCTTAGTAATATTATTTGCAATAGATAATATCTATTCTAGAAAAGTACCAAATACAGGAAGAGGAATAACCGATTATCAAGCTGCAGTAAAAAGAAATATAGATATATTATAAAAGAAAAATAAAAAGAATTTTGGACATACTATAAAAGATAGTAGAAAGGACATAAACATGATAGCAATTTTCTTATCCCCTTTATACATACTAATTAATTTCTATATTGCTAGATGGCTACTAAGTTGGATGCAAGCATGTAGCAAACATTTCAACAAAAGAAGAATTAGAGTATTAATCATTACGATTTATACTTTTTTTGCGAGTGCATTATTAATAGGTTTCTTATTACCACCTAGTCCCTTAGAAAGAATTATGAAACTAATCGGAAATTACTGGTTAGGAGTATTATTATATGTTATTTTAACAGTATTAATTGCCGATGCCACTAGACTAGTGGTAAAAAAAAGTAAAAAAATACCAGAAGAATATATTCGCTCAAAAAAGGTTTTTGTAATAGCAGGAACCATCTGTATCGTAATTATTTCTTCACTAAGTATCTTTGGTGCAATCAATGCTAGAGTAATACACACGACAAAATACGAAGTAACAATCAATAAAAAAGTAAAAAAAATAAAGCAATTAAGAATCGCCTTGGTCGCAGATTTACACATGGGATATAATATCGGAACACCACATATCCAACGAATGGTACAAAAAATAAATGAACAAAATCCAGATTTAGTAGTCATGGCTGGAGATATTTTCGATAACGAGTATGAAGCACTTGATAATCCAGATGCCATTGTAAAAACACTAAAAAAGATTAAAAGCAAATATGGCGTATATGCGACCTATGGAAATCATGATATTAAAGAAAAAATTTTAGCCGGATTTACTTTCAGCAAAAAAGGTGAAAAAAAAGTAAGTGATATTCGTATGGATCAATTATTAGATGATGCTAATATTACATTACTTCGAGACGAAAGTGTATTAATTGATGATAGCTTCTATTTATATGGAAGACCAGACTATCGTAGACCAGGAAGAGGAATAACTGTACGAAAAACTCCAGAAGAAATCACAGCCGACCTAGATAAATCAAAACCAATCATAGTAGTCGACCATGAACCAAACGAATTACAAGAACTAGCGGATGCTGGCGTAGATATGGATCTTTCTGGTCACACCCATGATGGCCAAATGTTCCCTGGTAATATTACAACCGCATTAATGTGGGAAAATTCCTATGGTTATTTAAAAAAAGGAAATATGCACAATATAGTAACCAGTGGAGTAGGTTTATTTGGACCAAACATGCGAGTAGGAACTATTGCTGAAGTAGCAATTATCGATGTAAATTTTAAGTAAAAGGGAGGAATATAATGACAGAAGCAATTATTTACGACTCTTTATCAGGAAATACAGAGTACTTAGCCAAAGAAATTAAAAGTATAAAGAAAAATGCATATTATGAAAAAATATATGACAAACTAATAGAAGAACTACCAGAGTATGATATATATTATATAGGTAGTCCAATAATCAAGGGTATGTGCACTGATAAAATAAAACGTTTACTACAAAAAATAGAAAACAAAAAAATATTTCTATTTATCACAACAGGATATAAAGGAGAAGACTACTACGAATCACTAACCAGAAGAATACTAGAAATCATTCCAAAAAGTAACCAGATATTAGGTATTTTCTTATGCCAAGGAAAAATGCAAGATGCTGTAAAAGAGCGCTATATCAAGTTAATTCAAGAACATCCAGAAGATAAAAACTTAAAAGTAAGCCTAGAAAATTTTGAGCAAGCAAAACCTCATCCTGATGAGAACGATAAAAAGGATTTAATAGAAAAAATCCAAGAATTATCCTTGACTTAAAGAAAACTTTAAGTGATAAAATAAAATCGAAAGGAGATAAATTATGGAAAAAGCAAAAGTATATTTTATAAAAGATATTACACCAGAAAACATTATTAAAGCCTATGAAGCATTAGGCAAAGAACTACCTGGAAAAGTAGCTGTAAAAATGCATTCAGGAGAAAAAGAAAATCAAAATTATTTAAGGCCAGAATTTGTACGTGATATGGTAAACCATGTAAATGGTACAGTAGTAGAATGTAATACTGCTTATGCAGGAGCTAGAAATTCTACAGAAAAACATAAAGAATTAATCAAAGAACATGAATGGGACAAATATTTTCCATTTGACCTATTAGATGAAGAAGGCCCTGATATGGAACTTGAGATACCAGAGGGAAAAGTATTAAAGAAAAACTATGTTGGAAAAGACTTAGCGAACTATGATTCCCTATTAGTACTATCTCATTTTAAAGGACATGCCATGGGAGGATATGGTGGTGCTCTAAAACAATTATCTATTGGTTGCGCATCATCAGCTGGGAAAACTTTAATTCATACAGCTGGGAAAGTAGCTGACCAAAATGAATTGTTCAACAATCTACCAGAACAAGATAGATTCTTAGAAGCTATGGCTGATGCAGCAGATAGTGTTGTAAAATATTTTAAAGGAAATGCTGCCTATATTAATATTATGAAAAATATTTCTATAGACTGTGACTGTGATGGAAATGCTTCTGCACCATGTATGAAAGATATCGGAATACTAGCAAGTCTAGATCCTATCGCAATAGATCAAGCCTGCCTAGATTTAGTATATAATTCTACAGACCCTGGAAAAGATAAATTAATTAAGAGAATTGAATCTTTACACGGAGTACATACGATAGAAGCAGCAGCCGAATTAGGTTTCGGAACTAGAGAATATGAATTAATTAATTTACAAGAAGGAGAATAATCTCCTTTTTCTTTTGCAAAATT
>JAGHJJ010000023.1 GCA_017886705.1 Bacilli bacterium
ATCATATATTTTAATGAGGTGAAATATGTATAAAGAATTAATAAAAAGTTATATACCAAAATTAACACCTAAACTAATAAAAGAATATGGAAAAAAATTAAATATCTCTCTAACAGACTCCGAAACAATTATATTATACCAATTTATTATGAAAAATTATAGCGAAATTTTGGAGGGAAATGAAACAAGTTTTATAGAATTAAAGAAGAAATTATCCCCTACTCTCTATACACAATTAATAAAACTATATAATGAAAATAAAACGAAATATTTATAATTAGTAAAGAAGAAATATTAATATTGCTACAAGCAATGATATATTCATTTTGAATATATCTTTTTTATAAATAAAATAAGTTACAGTAATCTGTAACTTAAGGCATAATCCATTTCAAATTTATATAAACAACTAATTATATTATTCTAATATTAGCATTGGGACAATACTCTTTTAAAATCTTCTTACATTCGGTTTTAGAATTAGAATAAAGAAGATAAATTTTTCTATTGTTTGTCTTCAAAACTGCTGACATTTCACCGATATCAATATAATAGACATCCATCCTACGAATAGCACCAATAAGATGTAATTTGGGAGCAATCGCCTTATCAGACACAATAACATCATGATTTTCAAAAATAGTATTAGTATATAAATCTTCTACCAAATCAATAATTTCTGGATGTTTTTTTATTACAAAATTATGTTCAATTTTAGAGTTTCTAATTCCAATATAAATAAATGACAAACCAAACAAAGTCAGAAAAGAAAAAACAAATACTAAGATAATAATTCGATAATCAAAACTTCCACCATAATAGAAATACATGATAAAAATAAGCAGAAAAAAGCATCCAATAAGCATAAGGGGGATTCCTATAATCTTTATAACAAGATAATCGGCTTTGAGTTGCTTAGCTAACAACTCCATCCCATTCTTCTTATCAAAATTATTCGTTTTAATATTTTTAATACCTTTTTTTATAGTTTTATGACCAGCAGACTTCATTAAACTTGAACGAATAAAAGCACGAAACATATAATATCACTACTTTCTTGTAAGACCTATTAACATTTCTCATTCAAAATGACATTTAATCCTGTTCCCTTATCTTTTCTATAAGATGAGAATCAAATTTTTTATTCCTAATCATCTCTATTTCATATTTATAAGGAGCATACTCCCTATCTACGTAAGGCGTTTCTAATATTTTAGGAACATCTTCTAGTCTCTTATTATAAATAATAGAAATTAAATTATCGAATCCAATAGTTCCAAAACCAATATTTTCGTGTCTATCTTTATGAGCACCTAAAGGATTTTTACTATCATTAACATGAACACAACCTATCTTGGAAATACCAATGATAGAATCAAATTGATCTAAAAAAGAATCAAACTTACTCATATCATACCCGGCATCATTCAAGTGACACGTATCAAGACAAACACCAATATGCTCTTTATCATCAACCAAATCAATAATTCTCTTAATCTCCTCCAAAGAAGAACCAACTTCCGTACCCTTACCTGCCATAGTCTCAAGTAATATAGTAACATCGTGTGTTCCTAAAATCATATTAAGTCCCTTCGCAATATTAGAAATAGCATTATCTACACCAAGTCCTACATGACTACCTGGATGTAATACCAACGACTTAATACCTAATAGTTCACATCGCTCTAACTCTTCTTGTAAAAATCTAACAGAAAACATAAATTTATCAGGATCTTTATCATTAGCAAGATTAATAATATAAGGGGCATGAACAACAACCTTAGAATAATCAATTTCATTATCTTTCATTAATGACAAAGCTTCCAAAGTAAGTCCATCCTGTATCGGATAACGACTCGTATTTTGAGGAGCACCTGTATAAAACATAAATGTATTAGCTTGATAACTTAACGCTTCTTTTAAACTACCAAGAAGTTGACTATCTTTTTTAAAGCCAACATGACTTCCAATAAATAACATATATTAACCTCCTACATAAGTATACCAAAGAACAAGCAAAAGAAAAAGACTTCTTTCGAAGTCTTCTAAATTAGTTTTCTACACAAGTATGAAGTTCTGTTCCTGCATAAGTATCAGTCTTATCTGCAAAACTAAGACCAGCAGTTACAATATTATCATCAGGATCAACACTATTATATTTAATACCAGTAGATTTTACATCAGCACGAAGTAATTCATCTGCTTCTGTTCCACCTTTCATAGTCTTTGTAGCGCTATCATAAGTCGCACTATCAGTAATTCCATGAGTACCATCAGATAATGCTACATAGTATTGAGTTCTTCTCTCTGTATTTGAACCTGTAGTATCCTCTGTAATATGTACACGTACATATCCTTTCATATCACGATTACCCCAAGATGACTTACCACCTTGATCTAGTAAATTAACATAATCTTTAGTAGTATCAATAATAATATACCAATCTCCTGCATCTACACCAGATGATACAATTCTAGGATTATTAGCATCACCAGTATTACAAATCAAACTGTCAGATGCCCACATATTTCTAGCAGCATTTACATACTCTTTTGCAGTAGACAAGAATGTATCTTTTCTTGAATTTTCAATGTAACGAGTCATAGCGGGAATTGCAACCATCATTAAGATACCCATGATAACAATAACAGCTAATAACTCAATTAAAGTAAAACCATTTTTATTTAACTTTTTCATATTAAACTCCTTTATTTTTTCTTTAAAATTAATTTTCTACACAAGTATGAAGTTCTGTTCCTGCATAAGTTTGTGTTTTAACAGCAAAATCAGGTCTAGTTCCAGATCCACTAGAAGGTCTTACAATTGTAGCGGCTGGATTAACAATATCATATCTAATACCAGTAGATTTTACATCAGCACGAAGTAATTCATCAGCTTCTGTTCCTCCATTATCAGTAATTCCATGAGTACCATCAGATAATGCTACATAGTATTTTGTTTTTCTCTCTGTATCTATAACAGTAGTACCATCATCTGCGTAAACATTGTCTTCAGAAATATGTACACGTACATATCCTTTCATATCACGATTACCCCAAGATGACTTACCACCTTGATCTAGTAAATTAACATAATCTTTAGTAGTATCAATAATAATATACCAGTTTCCCGCATCTACACCAGATGATACAATTCTAGGATTAGTACTATCACCTGTATTACAAATCAAACTATCAGATGCCCACATGTTTCTAGCAGCATTTACATACTCCTTTGCTGTAGATAAGAATGTATCCTTTCTTGAATTTTCAATGTAACGAGTCATTGCAGGAATAGCTACCATCATTAAGATACCCATGATAACAATTACTGCAAGTAACTCAATTAGGGTAAACCCGTTTTTGTTTAATTTTTTCATTTCAAACTTTCCTCTCTTTCTATTTTACAAATTAATCATACTATGGAATTTTTTAAAAAGCAATACCTTTAAATTATTTTTACAATTATTGACAAATAAATTGACAATCTCTTATGCAGCTGCAGCAGCAGTATCATAAATCTTTGTAATATTAGTACAACTCACTTTACTTTTAGCCGTATTAGTATCAGCTAATATATTAGTACCAGAACCATTAGTAATTAACTCAGAAGCATCACTACTATTTAATTCATCAGATGATTTATACATAATACCACGATGACCACCTGCCTCCATTTTTTCATCTAATGTAACATAATAGATATATCTGTTTTTAGTACTTCCAGCTTCTGGAGAATTAACAATCATAACATAAGAATTATCTTTCTCGTAACTACCATTATTAGGTGCATTATCAAACTCCGAATTATCTAAAAATCCTAGTGTCATAACTACACAATCTCCCTTAGGCGGCCTATACGTTGGATTTCCTCGAAACTCATACTCTGCCAAAGATAAAAGTTTCTTCGCATCCTCTACATAAGTACTTGCTTTACTGTTATTTAATATTCCCATAACATTAGGAACTGCTATTACCATAATTGCCGCAAGAATTACCATAGCAGCCAGTAATTCTATTAATGTAAATCCTTTATTATTTACCTTCATTATCATCACCTATTTTAATAATATCATAAAAATGATGAAAAAAAAGGTTATTTTAATATTTTTTTCATATTTTTAACTTCGGCCATCGTAGTAGAAGTATACAATTCTGGATTAAATAAATAATCATATCGAAATAAAGAAAATCCCTGATATTGCTTTAAATTTCTAGTAAGAAGTACTTCTCTCATAATAATATCATCATTTTCTAACCATTCCGTACTACCACTCTTTGCAAAATTATCTACCGCTCCCACTTTATAAAAAGCAAGAACTGGTAATAACTCTACCTTACTAGCAAGCCCCTCCCAATCATTAAGAACAGAAACAAAAGCTTTTGTCTCATTATAAAACCCGTAATAAATCTGAGGCATTAAAAAGTCAACAAAACCAGAACTACTTCCCCATTTTTTAACATCAGCATAATGTTTTTGATAATTATTTTCAATATTACCATCAGGTGAAATTCCAAATAACGTATGATTTTCATGACAAACCTGACAAACCTCTTGAACTAGTTCATTTACTTGATTAAACCGAAACTCATCAATAGAAACATTAGAATGCATCTTATAGTAAGCATCATATTCTTCTAAATCAATCGTATCATTAGGATAAAAATAATCATCAAAAATAACTCCATCTAAAGAATAATTTTGAACTAACTCCTTAACTCCATCAACAATAATATCTCGTGCTTCCTTACTAGCCGGATTATAAAAAATGCCATTATTAATATCAACAACACTAGTATTCAAATAAGAATAAGCCGGGTTATCCTGACTAATATCACTACTATCTTCATCTCCTCGAATACGATAAGGATTAATCCAAGCATAAAGTTCGATATTCTCTTCCCTACAAACATCTAAAAAACTTTTTAAAACATCATATCCCGGAGATACACCCTCTTCTCCACTGACAGTAGCACTCCAAGGAAAAATATCAGAAGGATAAATAGCATCACTAAAACTACGTACCTGTAGTAAAATCATCGTAAATCCTAACTCGTCAATATTAGAAACCATACGACGTATCTCTTCTTTTCCCTCTTGTGCATCCTTTCCTTTTAAATATTTAGAAATCTCAATATAACTAACAAAAATTCCCCGCTTCTCTTTATCTACAGCAACCACTTCCTTCTTATCAAAAGAACGAAAAACGAAAAAAATAGATAAGAAAAAAAACAACATAATGAAAACTTTAATCTTCATAACATCACCATAAAAAAAATACCATATAAAAAAGAAACAATTTGTCATTTTATTGCTTCTTTACGTATTAAAAACAACTTTTTCTTCTGATAAAAACCATAAAACACATCTTCTAATTGATAATTTTCTCTAGATAACATTTCTAATAACCATGGCATATCTTTACCGATTTGATACAATACGTCTTTTTGTACTTTCCCATCAATAATAATTGGTAAAGGATAAACTCTATTCTTATCATCATCCCTCTTAAAAACAGATAACTTTCCACTAGTCTCTAAAATAGCATAATCTACTTCTTCAATAGACTTTATACCACGATTACGAAGTTGCACTAACAAATCATCTAAATTATATCTTTGCTTTAACATCTCTTTAAAATTAACTTTCCCTCGTTCAATAATCATAGAAGGATCCCCATCTAAAATACTACGTACTTTACTACTCTTTAAAGAAACACGAGAAACTACTAATTGTACAATAACCAAAGCAATAATAGGAATAACAGATAAGAAAATATTCTGTTTATAATTATCAATCGATATCGCTGCTAACTCGGCAATAAAAATAGAAACAATCAAGTCCATAATAGAAAGTTCCCCTACTTCTCTTTTACCCATGATACGGTAAATTACCGTAATTAACAAATAAAAAAACAAAGTTTTCCATAAAACAGTAAAATAACTCATGATATCACCTAATATTAGTTTAAATCATTTCATATTTTTTATACAAAAACATAAATTTAATTGAGGTGTACTAATGGAAATAATAAAAAAATATTCATTTCGTTTTTTATATACTATTCTATCAATAGTAATCTCTCTTCTCTTGATAACAACACTTTATCATTTTAATATCATATCATCAAATATCTATCAAACCCTAAAACTAATCATATTATTAGTAAATATATTAATTAGTGGTATCATACTAGGAAAAAAAGCAACCAGTAAAGGTTACTTAGAAGGAATAAAACTAGGAATATTTATGATACTATTATGCTTTTTAATGACACTAGTAACAGGCCAAGATTTAAAGATAAGATTACTTTTATATGACAGTATGATACTAATTACTTCCATACTAGGAGGGATGATAGGGATTAACAAAAAATAAATAGACAAACCATCAAAACTATATTACAATAGCAGTGAGGTGATAACATGCCAAAATGGCTAAAAATTTTAATTGGATTACTTGCTATTGTAATTGTAATTATTATTGCTTTCTTAATCTACGTGAACACAGCCTTTATTAGTAAAGAGGAAGCAAAAACAAATCTTGCAAACCACATCAGCGTAGATGAAGAGGATATCTATTTTGAAAACGTAGATTTAGAAATGGATAATAATCAATATGAAGTAGATTTCTACTATAACAACCAAGAGTATGAAGCTAAAATTGATGCTAAAGAAGGAAAAATTATCTATACGAATTATCCATTAAATTCTACAAACACGGCAAACAACGGAAATAGTAATCAAAATGGTAGCAACAATCAAAATGGTAACTCAACACAACAAGAAATCACATTAGAAGAAGCAAAACAAATTGCCCTAAACCATGCCAATTTAAATGAAAAGGATGTAACACTAGTAAAAGCAGAAATAGACCATGATGAAGATGGTATGTACGAAATTGAATGGCGCGATACAACCTATGAATATGAATTCGACATATCAAGAACAGGAAATGTTCTACACTACGATAAAGATAGAATACATGATTAAAACTCCAGAAAATCTGGAGTTTTTATTTATCTAAATGACTAGTAACATAAATCGTTGGATATTTTACGTGAAAAGAGCGATGACAAACCAGTTCTTTTTTTATTTTCTCTTCTAAATTAGTAACCTGACGTAAAGTAAGTCTCGAATCCATCTCCACAATTAATTGAATCTTATAATACTTACCATAACGTATCAAATAAATTTTTACTTTCTCTACTCCTTTAATTTTTAACAAAAACTGCTCAATATCGTGAGACAATTTAGAATCAACTTCTACTTTACCTATTAAATTCATCGAGTTTTCCGCCAGAATATCAATAGAAGTTTTTAAAACTAAAAGACCAATAATAACACCAGTAATCAAATCAACATAACGAAAAATATAAATATCTTGAGAAAACTGTAATAAAATAACCGCAATAACCACTCCTAAAGATGCAATCATATCCATCTTAGACTCTTCAAAAGAAGTAATAAGTAACTGACTATTAATATCTTTCCCAACCGTGTATAAAAAGAATAAAACAACACCCTTAATTACAAAACAAATAAGAAGTAACCATAAAACAGATAAAGATGGAATATGAAAACTACTAGAAATGCCATGATAAATAATGAAAATAGCAAGTAAAAACAAAAGTACTCCAACAAATAAATTAGTAAGATACTCTACTTTACCAAATCCAAAAGGATAATTTCTAGTTGGTTGCTTTTTAGAAAACTTAGCTCCTAGAAAAGACACAACATCAGTAACAAAATCACTAAAAGTCTGAAGTCCATCTGCAAGTAACGAACCAAACTGAAAAATAACTCCCGCAACAATCTTAAATACAGCAATAATAAAATTAGACACCATACTAAATATTAAAACACTAGCTTCTTTTCCCATAATATCACCTATTCTTTCTCTAAATCAGTCGTAATATAAACACTTGGATACTTAACATGAAAAGAGCGATGCCTAACCAGTTCACGTTTTAGTTTATGTTCCAAATTGGTTATTTGCCTTAAACTAAGATTCTTTTCTACTTCTACCAACACATGAATCTTATAATAGTCTCCATATTTAATTAAAGTAACTTTAGCTTCTTTAACACCATGAATCGATTGAATAAAATCCAAAATATCTTTTTCTTTCGAAGAATCTACTTCTGCTTCTCCCAGTAAACACAACGAGTTTTCAATAATAATAGAAATTGCTAAATAAAAAATCATAAACCCTATCACAATCGAACCTAAAACATCAGCATATTCTAATATTGGAAAACGAGGAGAAATCTTTAATAACAAAACAACAATAAATACAATAACCGTAGAATATAAATCTGCTTTAGCTTCTCTAAAAGACGTAAATAATACCTGACTATGAATATGACGAATCATATAAAACAAAAAGACTAACACAACAAGTTTTAAGACAAATACCGTAAGTAATAAAAAGAAAACAACATTACTAGGAATAGAAACTTCTCCTAAAAAACCAGCAACTACAATATAAATAGCTAACACAACAAGAAGCATTCCCATAAACAAATTCGTAAGATATTCTACTTTACCAAATCCAAAAGGATGTGCTTTCGTTGGTCTTTTTTTCGATAGCTTAACACCAATAAAAGAAACCAAATCAGTAATAAAATCACTCATAGTATGCATTCCATCAGCAACTAAAGAACCTAACTGAAAATAACATCCTCCAAAAATCTTAATTACAGTAATAATAAAGTTATAGCACATACTAAACACTAATGCTTTTAGTTCTCTAGTCACATAACCACCCTCTACTCTACTATAACCAGTATATCACAAAAAGAAAAAAACTCTACTAAGAATTAGAGTCTTTGATAAACTTTACTTTCATTTTCTATTCCAGGATAAAAATCAACATTCTGACTACAATCAGTAATATGATTGATATCACAATATAGATTTTTAAAATCACGAGGACGGGATAACAAATTACGCATATCCTTTAAAAATATTTGATAAACATCATCTTCATAAAACATATTCTCAGGATTTTCTAAACTATATCTTTTTCGTAATCTATCAACTGTATAATCTAAATATTCTTCTATATTAGTATCAGGCATTCTATCTTTCGCAACAAAAAAGCTTCGAATAAATACCATCTTAATAGTAGTATTTCTATCAGCAGAAGAGATAAGCTTACCATAATCACTCCTAGGTTCATCCTCTTTAGAAGACCTATGATCTTCAATCGCTTCTTTGATAATCTTTCTTTGACTATCAGAGAAAAATTGCTTCATACCTTCATCTTCCATAAATTTCTCTGCCGCTATTAAATGGTGTCGTTTATGATCAACATATTTTCCAACATCATGCCAATTCGCAATAGCGTATAACATATCAGGATTAAGTCCCAAATGAAAAGTCTCATTTAAAGCAAAAACTCTTCTAGTAACTTCCATCCTATGAATAGGTCCATGTCCTTTATCATTTAAGTCCCAATAAGGCCAAACATTTTTCTCAATATACTCTCGAAGTTTAGCATCAACATCTCTTAAATAATACTCCATCTCATCAATTCCAACATCGTCTAAAATCTTTTCTTTTACCTCTTCAAAAGGTAATTCTGTATTCATTTGTAAATACGTATGATAAAGTAATTGATCTAGAGAATATTCTGGTTTTTCTTCTTTTAATTTTAAAAATTTTTCTTTCATCCTAAACACCTCTTAAAAAAAGTATAACACAAAAAAAGAAGAAAATTATTTTTTATTTATTTCTTCTTTTAACATTTGAATCTCTTTTTTTACTAAAAACTTCTTCCATCGATAATTTTTAGGTAATACTTTAATTAAAATTTCACGAGATACTAACTCTCGTTTATAATATTCATCGAATAATTTTCCTTTTTTCTCTAATAAAACTGGTCCAAAGAAATATTCTCTCCTAGAATATCTTCTTTTTCCTCTAGAAAAAACAAGTATCTGATAAATAAACTTCCCCTCTTTAACAAGTTCTTCATTAGAAAGATAAAAATGATGCTTACAAAGAAATCTCTTTACATCCTCCTGATAATTATTAGGACTAAGAATAATAGTATTTACTTTTTTTAATACTTCCAAATGACTTTTAAAAATACCTATCATACTTCTTCCACCCAGGCCAGAAATGATAATAGTATCAACATAATCACTATAAGTATCAAGTCCATTTCCTAGACGACATTCTATCTTATCTTCTAAATGATATTTATTTATATTTTCTCTCGCATGATTTAATGGTCCTTCTTTAACATCACTAGCAATTGCTTTAATATTTTCTCCTCGTTGTACCAGATAAATATCTAAAAAAGCATGATCACATCCAACATCTAAACAAAAGGAATTAGCTTCCACTAAATCCCCTATTTTTTTTAATCTATCATTAATTTTCATTAATCAGTCAAAAAATCCTTTAATTTTCTAGAACGAGATGGATGTCTCAATTTACGTAATGCTTTTGCTTCAATCTGACGAATTCTCTCACGCGTAACTCCAAAGATTTGACCAACTTCTTCTAGTGTACGACATTGTCCATCATCAAGACCAAAACGAAGACGTAATACTTTTTCTTCACGATCAGTAAGAGTTCCTAATACTCCTTGAAGTTCTTCTTTTAACATTTCAATAGTTGCATACTCTTCAGGTCCCATGGTTCTCTCATCTTTAATAAAGTCTCCTAAATGAGAATCATCCTCTTCTCCAATTGGTGTCTCTAAAGAAACAGGATCTTGAGAAATCTTATATACTTCACGAACTTTATCAATAGAAATTCCTAACTTTTTAGCAATTTCTTCATCGGTTGGTTCTCTATTCAAATCTTGTGTTAATTGACGTTGTACACGAGCAAGTTTATTAATAGTCTCTACCATATGAACAGGAACACGAATTGTTCTTGCTTGATCGGCAATCGCACGAGTAATCGCTTGACGAATCCACCAAGTAGCATAAGTAGAAAACTTATATCCTTTCGTAGGATCAAACTTATCTACTGCCTTCATTAATCCAATATTACCTTCTTGAATTAAATCTAAAAATAACATTCCACGTCCAACATATCTTTTCGCAATACTAACAACCAAACGTAAATTAGATTCAGCAAGCATTCTCTTTGCTTCCTCATCTCCTTCTTCAGCACGTTTAGCATACTCAAATTCTTCATCAGAAGTAAGCAAGTTAATACGACCAATCTCTTTCAAATACATACGAACGGGATCATTAATTTTAACATCTTTAGATAATGTTAAATCTTCAACTTGCACTTCTTCTGTAATCTCTTCACCAGAAGCATCATCACTACCATCTTCTGAGACAATATCAATCTCTGCTTCCATTAAAGCATTATAAAGATCATCTAAAGTATCACTATCAACATCTAATCCCTTTAATTCATCTGCCAATTGCTCATATGTAATAAAACCTTGTTTTTTACCTAACGCTAGTAATTTCTCTTTTCTCTCATCAATTGTCTTAATTTCTCCAACCATTCTATTTATCTCCTATCCGTAACTTCCGAATTTTCTCTGCTATTTTCGCTTGCTCTATAGGATCTACTTCCTTCTGTAATGATTTCGTAAGTCTCTTAATCTCTTGAGTGCGACTATATTCTCGAATCACTCCAAAATATTCAAATAAATCATCCTTAGTTGTAGATTCTATATAATTAGAAGCTAAAATATCATTAAGAAAATTTACAACTTCTTCTTTATCTTGAACATAAGTATAAAAATCTGGAATATTAATATTTCCATAAGTGGTATAATAGTAAACAATTTCACTAGCTAATAGTCTACTTTCTTCATTAGGAAAGATAAATCTTTCTTTTTCAAACTGACTAATTACCCAGTCATTGTTTAACATAAAATAAAGTATTTGTTCCATAGCCTTTTCATACTTTGTTTTTTTCTTTTTTTGATATGTAACTACTACTTTTGGTGTTTTTGGTTTTGGCTTTTCTATTTCACGAAAACGCATTTCCAGTGTATTATAACTCAAATCAAATTCTTTTGCAAGTTTTTTTAACATTATTTCTACTCGAATAGGATCTTGTACTTTCGCAGCTTCTACCAAAACTTGATTAATATATTTAGCCGTTTCTTCATCACTTCTAAAATCTACTGACTCCTTTAATTTACGAAGTTTAAAATCATTAAAAGTTACAGCACTATCTAACAGTCCTAAAAACTTATCCTTACCTTGATTTAATATAAAGCTATCAGGATCATCTGGATTAGGAAGCACCAGTACCTTAGGTTCTAATCCTTCTTCAAGTAACATATCACCAATAGAAAGTGTTGCATGTACTCCTGGATCATCACCATCTAAACATAAAATAATATTATTAGAAAGTCTTTTAAGTAACTGTAATTGTTCATGAGTAAGAGCCGTTCCCATTAAAGCAACCGTATTACGAACACCAATCGTACTAGCTCTAATGACATCCATGAATCCTTCCATAACAATAACTGATTTTTTTAACCTGCACTCTTCTTTGGCAATATGATAATGATATAGTAACTGACCTTTCTTAAAGATTGGTGTCTCTTTCGTATTTAAATATTTGTTTAAACCATTATCTTTATATATTCTACCACTAAATCCAACAACTCTACCAGTAAGGTCATATAGTGGAAACATAATCCTATCAATATAAACATCTCTAGCATCACTAGATAATCCTATCTGATTTAAACTAGCCAAATCATACTTTTTACTAGTAAGTAACTTAGTCAAATCATCACTAGTATCTAGAGAAAGTCCAATTTCAAATTCTTTAATCACACTATCATCAATATTACGTTTTGCTAAATAATTTCTTGCATTCACTCCTGCTTTGGACAATAAATTGTTTTGAAAGTATTTTAAAGAAAAAGAATAAGCATCATAAAAAGGATCAAACTTAGTATTTTTTTTAGCAATATGAACAGAAGAAACATCAACACCTACTTTTTCTCCTAAATATCGTAGAGTTTCTCTAAAATCCATATGCTCATAATTCATTAAAAACGTAAAAACATTCCCTGTCGCATGACAAGAAAAGCAAGTATAAATTTGTTTTTCACGAGACACACACATCGAAGGATTGGAATCATCATGAAAGGGACAAACACCAAAGAAATTTTTTCCTCTCGCAACCAAAGGAATTCTCTCACCTATAATGTCAACAATATCACACTTACTACGTATTTCATTCGCAAGTTCATTATTCATTGACACCACTCCTATAAAACATTACTAATTATATCACATTTTCTTAACTTTTTCCACTACTTCTGCATTTTTTATCTCAGATATCTTATTCTTAAAAAACTCCTGAACCAAAAAAGATGAATCTATAATAGGTGAAACCATAGAAGGATGATACTCACGCTCCAATCCTGCGTCAATATTATAGTAAATAGCATCCTGACTCAAAATCATACCTTGTTCCAAATCAACATAAGTAGAATAACAAAAACTTCCTAATTTTAAAATTTCTTGATAGTTATTATCATTAATACTATCTAAAAGTTCCTCTTCCAACAAGCAAAAAGTCTGAGCCAATTTAATTTGCACCTCAATAACCTCTATCTCTGCTTTAATAGCCAGAGGATTAGTAATTCCCGATATAATACTTTGGAAAACACTCAAAAAAGAAGCCTTAACATATTCCACTTTATCTTTTCTAACTTCATGAAATCCAACATCAACAAAATCATTCATTTCTCCAATATAAAATTGTAACCAGTTGACAGCATCCTCCGAGTTTTTAGAAGAATTAGAATCAATATACTCATCATACTTTTCTTCCACCTCTAAATTTGTACGAAAAAGAAACATTAAAATCACCTCACTAGTATTCTAAAGGGAACTAAGCAAAAATTCAACAAAAAAAACATCACAAAAGTGATATTTTTCTAAATCATATTTCGTCTTAAGAAAGTATCCACATTCTTATC
>JAGHJJ010000024.1 GCA_017886705.1 Bacilli bacterium
AAATATCTATGAATACTGAAGAAGAATTAGAAAAAATATTCAAAACTATTAATACTACGCAAATAAAGTCTATGCTTGAAAATCAAACATAGACTTATCTAAAAATTTCTCATGCGTTTATCCTGAACGTTTCTTTAACTCCACAATAGTCTCGCCTTCATTAAATATATCTATCTTTGCACTGACTACATATTTATTTTTACTTAATACTTCTTTGGCAGTCTTACGAAGAACTCCTGTTCCAATACCATGAATAATTACAGCTTTGTCACATCTCATTTGATAACAATCCATAATAAAATCATTAATCATAATTCTAGCATAATCACGATCAAATCCGTGTAGATCCAAAACTGGATAACGATTATATAAGTTCATCATATTCAAGTACTTCTTTTAAATCAGGGATAGAACATCTTGCTCCTACCCTAGTTACAGAAATAGCCGATGTAATAGATGCATAATGAACAGTATCTCGTAATGAATAACCATTCCCTATAAAATAAGTAAATGCCCCATGAAAAATATCTCCAGCACCAGTAGAATCAACAGCCTGCACTTTAACTGTTGGTAATATTTCATAATCATCTAGTTTTGTAAAACTACCCTTATCTTCTAACGTAATTATTATAGTATTTTGGAAAAAATCCTTCAATCTTTCGTAGCAAAATATCAAACTATCCATATCATTTACGTCTATTTTTTTATCTGCAAACTCTTCTGCAAAAGTCTTAGAACAAACCACATATGTTACCAGTTTTCCTAAACGTTTTGTATCATCTGTTAATCTTCCAGCATCTATTACACTAATGGCATTGGGATTTGCACGCAATACTGCCTCTGCTGTTTCAGGATGTTCTCCATCTATTAAAATTAAATCAGCATGAATATTACCATCATGATTTAATTTACGAATAGGTGGTTTTTTTGATGTAATAATCGTTCTACTACCATTAGAACGATTAGCAATAATGTAACTGCTTGAAGTCATAAAATCAGGATGGACTTCTATACAGTCTGTTGCGGCATGAACTCGCTCAAATTCATGAATTACTTGTTGACCATAATAATCATCCCCTACTGCACACATAATTGTAGTATCCATTCCCCATTTAGCAAGCAAATATGCTCCATTGGCTGCTGGACCTCCACCGCACTCCATATGTTCTTTTATTCTATATTTTAAATTTTCTGTTGGATAAAAATCCATTGGTAACGTTGTATCATAAGTAGCATGACCAACACAAACTACTTTCATTAAATCACCTCTTTATCTTCTATTTTTATTATAACAAAAATAAAAGGTAATTTCTACGTAAGAGATTATATTTTACGAATATTTACTTATAAACTTTATATCATATTTTAAAAGGATACGGTAGAAGAGCGAGTTACTACTTGACCTGAAGACTTCTCACCTACCATCGCATTTAATTCATTTTTGGATTTTCTCTTTTCTAAATAATTAGAAAGTTGCTGTTGCATTTTAGTATATCCCTCTTCTGTTAAATTAGAGATAAAATTATCATGTTTGTATATTCCCTTTTCGTCAGCATAATGATTTTCTCCGAAATCCCAAATTTGATAAGTTTCTTTAAATTCTTCTAATGATTTTCCTTTGGATGCTTCCATAAATGAGGTTGCTGCATCTTGGAATGATCCTCCATTTTGTAATATCCAATTTTCAATTCCAATACCACTAATTCCACCTTGCTGTTTTTTATAAACTTTCCCTTCTTTCAATGCTGTTTTTGCCTCTATAATATTAGCCAAGACAAATTTATAATCTTCAGGATGTTGTTCTCTAATGGATTGCAATCTATCTCTTAAGGCTTCATCAGAAGAGTAATCCATTTTATCTGTTTTTTGAATAAAGGAGATATCAATATCAACAGGCTCTACTAGTCCTGGTATTTTAACTTCTTTAAAACGGAAATTACCATTTACCATTTCACTTCTATGTTCTTCTCCTAGAGTTTGTAATAATTTTTCTCTTATTTCTTCTAGTTTGTCTGGATTAGACATGATGCTATTATCTAGTCGCATAATATAGTCATAATCTCCTTTGCCGGCAATGTTGGTATTTCTTCCTGTTGAACCTGTATCTATTAATTCAGCGGTACCGGTTTCTAGTTTATGATCAATTTTATCTTTTAAAGTAATTCCTAAAGAAGATAGTGCTTCCCCTATTGTTTTATTGATTGCATCATGTTTTTGAATATTATCTTGTTCAATTGAAGAGATAGTGTTGACAATTTGTTCTACTTTTTCATCTTTCAAATTAGAAGATATTGTATATTCGTCTGTGCCATAATAAGATAAGCCTTGCATCTTAGAGCGAATATTATCATATTCTTGTTCTGTATAAATTAGTTTCCCACTAAAGTCTATTACAGGTATATAAACGCCATTTCTAGCTATTTCAAACTTTATCGCTGGTAAATCGTCCTCTTTTTTTTCGTTTGCTAATTCAGGTACGTAATTTACGTTACCTTTTTCATCATATGGTACATACTGATTAATGCTTCTTTTCTTTTTATATAGGATATAGTCTACGTCAGAGAAAGAAAATCCAGTACGTACTCCCCAGTGTGTTTCATAACCCTTTTGTTCCACTTGCGTTCCAAAGGCTTCAAATTTAGTAGGGTCGTATTCTGCTCCTGTTAAATTTCCATCTTTATCTCTTGTAATGTTCATCTTAGGATTATCTTTTTTTATGATAACAAAGAGATTACCAAAACCAAAGCCAGTTGGAGTATCACTAATCGTATGATAAATATCTGTTGTTTTATCTACACAGGTTAGGTCTACATCTAATGGTGTTGTATCGGAATTAATCTTTTTTTTCAAGAATGTCGTTAAAAACTCTTTACTAACATTTCCATGTTGTAAAGTACTTCCTAGTATATCATAATTTCCTATTCCTCTTACAAAATCACCTTCTTCAAAGTGAAATGGTTCTTCTTGAAGTTTTTTAGCATAGGCTCTTCCTCTTCGATCTGCTTGTTCATGAATAGAAATTGTCTTTTCTTTTAACTGATTGAAAGACTTAATTCCGGCAAAATATCCAAAAGATCTAACTATTCTATCTTTTAGGTCATATCTTTCATTAGGAAGAAAGGCATCTCCTAATAGTCTTATTTTGGCATCTAATGGATAGGCATCTAAATTTACACTATTTTGTTGATCCGGAATAGTAATTCTATAAAGAGCTTCTAAGTGATCTGCAAAAGTAGATAGTTCTTTTTGTTGTTTACTTGTTAAGTTAGAGCTATTAAAATTTCCTTGCCTCATTAAATTATAACAATCATTTCCAATTTCTATATTTTTAAGATAGGCTTGAAAATCTCTATTATTAGAACTATAAGTAATTCTAAAAATATCATTAAAAATAATTTGAAATCTAGTTGTATTTGCATCTTGAACAGTTCCAATTTTAGGAAGAGAATCATCTTTTAATTCTGGAGCTACTCTACTATTACTTTTGAAATTAAAACCTTCTAAGTCTGGATGTAATATTTCAAAACAATAATATACTTTTGCAAAAAATGGTAAGTTATTTTGGAGAAAAATATTTTCTATTCGTTCCAATTTTTCTTCTGGATTGTCTTGATTTACAATACTTGCGACTATTTGAGAGGAAAGTGTTCTCATATCTTGAGAATTGGAATGAACAACTCTTTCTGATAACTTTATTACTTTACTAATCTTTTCTTCATCATAGTCATGGTTTTGAATATAGTCTTTTATAACATCTAATGTTTCTCCATCTGTATTTAGCTTCTGCAACTGTCTATAGATGAATAAGTGTCTTTTATTTTGTTCTGATATATTTTCTTCCGTATATAAATCTTTTAGAAAGTCTGTATACTTTTCTAGTCCATACATAATTTTTGTATTTGGAAAATAATCTAATAAGTCTCTATGTTCTGTTATGAATTTTTCGTTGATTTGCCTATTATAGAACATATCTTGGATTTCTTCAGGAACCATATCTCCTAAAAATAATTCAGGATAACTAAAAAGAAAGGCAGGGATATTCTTTAAATCTTTATACAAAGTATGGTCTATTACAATACTTTGATAGATACCATCATAAAATGCCTTTTCTATTTCTTCTGGTGGTAGTGATGGTTCTTTTTTGTTCAATGTAATTGTAAATGGGAAAGGTCCATAGTCAGCTATTAAATTTAAAAACTTTTCTTGATTAAAAGCACCTGAAATATTTAATTGCCTGATATTATATGTATTTTTCTTGTTGTCACGTCGGGAGGGAATCGTTAAACTTTTTCCTACTAACTCCTTCATGTATTTTCTATTATTTTTTAATAGTTCAGTTGTAAGACTATTTTTATAAAAAGCTTCTTGTAATTTTTCAGGACAATCTTTACTTATAAACAATTGAGGATATTTTTCTCTTATGGAGTCATCGGAGTCATCTAATATTTTGTCATAACGTATTCCTTTATTTGAACTTTGTTTTTCTAAATAGTCCATTACAAATTCTTCAAAAGTAGAATATGAATTTGTCATTAGTTGTTCTCGTGTTAAATTTGTTCCCAGTCTTGATATTGCACTAGCAAAATCCATATTATACATTCTATTATAATTTTCAAAAAAATGATATTTATTTTCAAATTCAATTATATCTTTTACTGCTTTTAAGCGTTGTGGTTGTTTATATCCAAGGGCATATAAGAATCTTTGTTGACCATAATCTGTAATTAAAGTGTGATTATCATATGTAAGCAATTCTGCTAAATTTTGATATCTTGGAACAATTTTATAATCTAGGGAAACTGCCCAGTCTGGTAAAGTAATTCTACTGATATCTGTAACATTCGTAAAATTATTTCTTTCGTGAATATTTAGTGCCATGAGTTGAGGAAATCTATCGATTATATTTTCGGAATTAAAATTTTCTAATCTACTGATATAATTTGTTTGATACAAATTATCCATGGCACTTTTATAATGTTCTAATAGATAAGAAAAATTATCTGTTCCTAGTTTTTGAACTAAATTTCTTTCTGATTGTTGATCTAAAAAGTAAGAATATGGAGTATCTTTTAAGGAGTCAATATTATCTGATAAATCTTGATAAGTTAGGCTTTTAGCATAAATTTTTTCTCTTAACTCTTCTGATATAGGATGATGTGTTAAAAAGATATCTTCATTTGCTTCTATAAACTGTTGAGAAAATTGTTCTGGATTGATTGTATTCCAACGTTCTAATATCTTTGTTCTTACTGTTTGGTAAAATACTTCTTTTATATGAGAATTATCGCTAGCTCTAAGAATGTCTCTTACGTCTAAATCTGTAATTCCATAATTTTGATAACCAAAGGCTATAGATGCAGATGCGGAGTTTCTTTGGAAAATGGTTGATATTTCTTGATAATCTTCTCTATTATCTCTATAAAGTCTAACAGCATTTACTAGACCTAACATTTCAATCATTGTGCGAGTTTCATTATCCGTTCTAAAAAAATGTGGAGGAAGTTGAGATTGTGTTACCTGACTTCCTTTTTCTTCCACTTCTTGTAATTGTTCTGTAGTTAAAGATAGAAAATCATCCATAGTTAACGTATATGAATAATATTTCTCTCTAAAGTCTTTAGTAAAAGTTTGAGATAAAAATAGGTTGGGATTTTCATCTATTATTTTTTCATCAAAAGCGTTTTCTGTTAATAAACTAATATCTAAACTTTCTAAATTTCTAATATTACAACCTTTGACATTGATAGAATCAATATTATCCGTATTTAATATATTAAAATCAATATTAGCATGCGTATTAGAAAAATCTGCATTTCCTGCGAACTCTATTCCAGCATAAGCTTCATATGGAATTTCACTTAAATCATAGGATAATAATTCATTTTGAGCATTTATATAACGTTTTTCCACTTCTTCTCTTTGAGCATCATAGTCTTCTTGAGAAATTTCGTCTAATACTTCTACTTCATGAAATATATTACCTAAAATTTCTTTTCTTTGATTAAATTCTTCTATACTTAATTTTTTGTTATTCATCTTATCACACCCTAACTAAATTATAACATAAACACGTAAAAAATAAGAAGAATAAACTTAAAATTAGGATATTCTCCTTGCCTTTTACCATATCAAAGTAAGATAAAGCATCTTTTCCTTCTTCAGAAAGTGATTTTGTTTTTCCAAATAATGATTATATACTACTCTAGTACAACCAAATGTTTTTTGAATTAGCGCTACTTGATTAGTGATAGGATATAAACAAAAAGCAATAAGCTCTATACACAATATACCTCCATAATGATATGAGAGCACTATACAATACATTTGTTTGCATATCAACTATTTCTATCAAGTTTTCAAATTTGTATTTTGAGACGCAAATTACTTATAAACAAAAACACTTTCAAAAAGAAAGTGTTATATTTTTCTACTCTTTTTCAATACTTTGTATTTTATAAATATCATTATCTTTTTTCAATGTATATTTATAAACTGTCAACTTGTCTTTAATTTTATTATAATTTTCTTCAATAGATAAAAGTTCATCAGCATTATTGATTGTATAAATTGAGTTTTTATCCTTTTTAGCATCTTCTACTGTCGTATATACTTTTTGAGGAAAAAGATCAGGAAGAGAAGTAGATTTTAAAAAGTACACTGCCTTTTCAACAACCCAACTATTATCAGTTAATTGTTCATCTACCACTTTAGATTCAATAAAATAATTCTTATATTGTTGAGCTCTTTTTGTATATTGCCCTGTCTCTTCATTATAGTTAAATGTATAATCATCCACATCAAAATTTTTATATATTAGCTTCGCATCAGAGGAAAAATATTTACTTTTTTCCTCCTCCAAAGCTGTTTTAGAAATAGATTGACCATTAGATAAAACTTTTATCAAAAATTCTGTTTTCTTTTCTGAAGACATATTTTGAAAATTTTCTATAGGATAATAGTTAATTAAATTATTATCAACTAAACCTAATGTATTTTCTACAGTTGTATGAAGGTTCATGTATTCTTCGTTATACATTAAAGATTCAGAATTAGTTGAATTAGTATCATTATTTTGTCCATCTTCCCGCTCAAGTAGGTTACCAGGAAATATAATTAAAACAATTCCAATCACTATTAATAATCCTGCTAAACAAAATATAATTATTGCAATTTTCTTTGATTTCACAAACATTCTCCTTTACCAACTAAAATATAACGAATAGTACCCTACCAGCAGAAACTTAAATCAACATAATCATTTCTTTGCGAAGTACAATTACCTGCAACATCACAAATAGTTTGACTGTATCCAATCCATTGACCTTTGTTAGCAAAAATATCAACTCCAGCCTGTTGACCATTATAATTCAACTCTGGGAAATCCGTATTATTTCTATCATCCCAAGCACTAGCATAACGCATTCCAAGACCAGATCCAGTATCCTGAAAATATATACTAACATAATTACGGCTACCATTTTCCCAAGGGTCACCACAGGCAGATTCAAAACCAGTATATTGCGGTGCCGTCCAATCAATCATATATCGTAAAGTTAGAACATCACTAACATTTCCAGCATTATCAATAACTCGGTATTGACTAGTTCGATTCATCTCTCCTAGCCACCATTCTTGCCAGTAATTCTCTGTATGCCATCCATCACCATCATTATATTGAACTTCTTTAACTCCACTACCACCAGTATCATCAGGATATAAATAACGCCATATTCCATTTTGAGACCAAGTTCCTTGAGCATATTCAGCCCAAGTAGTATCATTTTTCAAAGAATAACCTAAAGTAGGTTTAGACTTATCTATTCTGATAGTAAATACATCAGCTACATCACTAACATTTCCATTTTTATCTACTGCTCTTACATAGAAATCCCAATTTCCTCCCCAACTGATAGTAACTGTCATCGAAGATTTATCACTATTAAAACTTTGTTGCCAATGTGCAGAATCATAATCATAATCTCTCTGCCAATTTACTAAATCGTGAGAATATTCATAGTGATCAATTCCGACATAACTTGTAGAACTCATCGTAATTGTAACATTTTTATTAGTCCAACTTCCACTTGAATAACCATGTAAGTTAATCGTTGGTTTAGAAGGCTTCGTTGATATTTTTACAGTTTGATTAGCTGGACATGTTTTACTATTACCGACTTTATCATATACAACTCCAGGACTAAGATTAGTCCAACTTCCATCCCAATTTATCGTCCAATATACATTTCCATTATCATCATAAGTTCTACCATCGGCACTAGCTTTTTTACAACCGCTATGTGCATCACTACAAGTTCCTTTCAAAGTACGACTGGCAGCCCAAGAACTACTTCCTCCACTACTTGTACATGTTGGAGCAGTCTTATCTAAATATACTCCTACCGTACATGTATTGGTATGTCCTACATTATCTTTGATTGTAAAAGTATGTGTTTTTGTAGTTGTAGTAAAAGTCTTCTTTGGATTTTCTACACAACCACTACCGCTATCTTTACACTGCTGTGTAATTGTAAAATTAGTTCCTGTCCAATTATTAGTTGCTCTTGCATTAGTTGCCGTTCCACAAGTTGGTGCTGTTTTATCAATTTTAAAATAATATTTACTACTCCAATCACTTACTGTTCCAGCTTCATTTACAGCTCGAATACAATAAGTACTATTTTTATCTTTATTATAAGTATAACTACTTGATAAATTACCACTCTTAGTTCCTGTACAATTTTCAGAATACTCAAAATGATCAATTG
>JAGHJJ010000002.1 GCA_017886705.1 Bacilli bacterium
AGATAAGCTAATAGGCTTATTTTTTTTGATATGATTTTAAAAATAGTTGTATGCCTATTAAATATTTAGTATGATAGAGATGTGTCAAGTGATACAAAAAATATAATATAGGAGAGAGTCGATGATAGTAGTAGAACACGTAACAAAAAAATTTGAACGATTTAAGAACAAGCGTGAAAAAGAAGAATTTTTCGCAGATAATGATATTTCCTTTCAAGCAAATGACGGGGAAATTATTGGAATTCTTGGGCCTAATGGTGCTGGGAAAACGACATTACTTCGAATGATTGCGGGAATATTAGAGCCTACAGAAGGAAGTATTACTTTTGATGGTATGAATTATCAAAATCAAGAGATTGAAATTAAAGAAAAGATTGCTTATCTTTCAGGAAATACGAAACTTTATGATACTCTTACTTGTTATGAGTTATTAAAGATGTGTTGTGATATTTATAATGTAGATAAAGAACAAGAAGATAGAAGAATTGAAGAAGTAGCCAAAGTATTAAAGATGGAGAGTTTTTTATATAATAAGATTGCCAATCTATCTACAGGGCAAACACAAAAAGTAAATATTGCTAGATGTTTAGTTCATGATCCTAAATACTATATTTTAGATGAAGCAACAACTGGTTTGGATATTATTTCTAGTCAAATTATTCTTGACTTTATTAAACAAGAGAGAAAAAAGAAAAAGACTATTTTATATTCTACTCATTATATGGAAGAAGCAGAAAACATTTGTGATAGAGTAATTATGATTAATAAGGGAAAAGTCATTAAATCTGGAACGCCAGAAGAAATAAAAGAATCAACTAAGACAACTAATTTACGTGATGCTTTCTTTGCTTTGATTGGAGGTAATCTAGATGAAGAATAATTTATGGAATATCTTAAAAAAAGAGTTAAGAGAATTATTTCGTGATAAAAAATCTCTAGCAATGATGTTAGTTATACCCATTTTTATTCCCTTATTAGTAATAGGTATGTCAGCACTATTTGAGTCACAAATGAATGTCGATACTGAGGAGTATAATAAGATAGGTTTTAGCTATGAGTTATCTGAGGCGGAAGAAAGTATTGCGAAAGAGATGGATATTGATGTTGTTTTTGGAACAACGAAGGAACTAAAAGAAAAGTATGAAGAAGGTAATATCGATTTATATATTACTAAAAAAGATAATCACTATACGATTCATAGTGATGGTTCTGATAATAGTAGTTATGCCTCTAGTTTAATGGAAACTTACTTTAATACTTATAAAGAAGTATTACAACAAGAATCTTTAAGTAAACAGAAAATTAATCCTGATGATATCTTAAATATTATTACTGTAGATGAAAAAGTAGTAGAAGAAGATAATTTTTTTGCTAGTTATATTAAAAACTATGCCTTCTTATTTATTTTAATGGCAATTACTGTTTCTGCAACGTATCCTGCAACAGATACAACAGCAGGAGAACGAGAAAGAGGAACTCTTGAGACATTACTTACTTTTCCTATTAAAAGTAAAGATATTATCATTGGTAAGTTTTTAGGAGTAACAGTCTCATCCATTATTACAGGACTATTAAGCCTAGCTTTAGCAGTTATTTCTTTATTCATATCTAAAGATATGTTTACGATTTATGAAGGTGTAAATACTATGTATTCACTAAGTAGTATTATTTATGCGGTTGTTGTAATCATTACATATTCATTCTTTATTAGTGGATTATGTATTGCTATTGCGTCAACTTCTAAAACATTTAAAGAAGCGCAAAGTGCTTTAACACCATTAACGTTTATATCACTTTTTCCAGGAATGATTGCTTTTATGATAGGTATTACTACCACGCCACTTATAACTGTTATTCCATTTTTAAACTTTACCACAATATTTACAGATATTACTGCTGGTAATATTAATGTTCTACATATTTTCTTGATGATGTTATCCACTGTAATTTATATTAGTATTGTATTTTTCTATATTATTAAACAATATAAATCAGAAAAGGTGTTATTTGCAAAATAGTAATTCGTTTTGATTAAGAAAATCCAGATGTTCTAGATTTTTTGTGGTATTTCATTTTTTAATTACATTTTTCTAGCTAAATAACCAATACAAAAGCAAAGTTTTATGTTATAATACAGTCGTTTGAAAAGGGGATAAGTCTATATGAAGCAAAATGTTTATAAAAAAATTTTTAAAATGTTAACTAAAAAGCAAAAAATAAATTTTATCATTATTATTGGTATTATGATTGTTTCTGCTTTGTTAACACAGTTGCTACCATTATCTATTGGTAGTTTAACTGATGATATTTTAAGTCGTGATGAATTATCTTTCGTCAGTGTTTTACCTTTTTTAGGATTTATTTTAGTTATTACTGTAACCAATGAAATTATTAAAGTAATTAGAAGACTTTTAGTAGAAGATACTTCTACTCGTTTTGAAAAGGAAGCTCGTACGAAAGCAATTTCTGCACTTCTTCATGCACCATTAGATTATTTTAAAGAGAATATGACAGGAAATATTCATGGTAAATTAAATAGAAGTTTAGAGGGAACCACGAAGTTATTAAAATTAATGTTTATGGATTTTGCTCCTGCGGTATTTAATGGTATTGCTGCTATTGTAGTTATTTTTTCTAAGTTGCCTCTTTCTTTAGCATTTATGATGCTTTTAGTGATTCCTATCGGAGTAATTATTGTCTTTAGACAGATTACAACACAACGTGGTATTAGAGTAGAATTGATGAATGAAAAATCTAATATGGATGGTACGATGGTAGAGTTAATCAATGGTATTGAAGTCATTCGTATTGTTGATAATGCTGAAAATGAAACAGAACGATTTGATAACACCTCTGAATATTTAAGAGGTAAAGAAATGAAACACCATAAGGCAATGGCATTTTATGATTGTCTTAAGTTTGTAAATGAAGCAATCTTTACCGTTTTAGTGATTGGAGTATCTGCTTATCTTGCTGGTGAGAAAATTATTACTGTTGGTACGGTATTAACTGCTTATTTATCATTTACTCAATTAACAACACCATTAAGAGAACTACATAGAATTTTTGATGAATTATCAGAATCTACTGTACTTGCAGAAGAATATTTTAGAATTATTGAATTACCAAAGGACTTTTCTTATCAAAGTGTTAAGGGTAAAAAAGTAAAAGAAGAAAAATTACCAATTATTTCTATTCATAATATGAGTTTTAAATATAAAAATGCTAAAAAATATATTATTACTGATTTGGATTTAGATATTAACCAAGGGGAGTTTATTGGTATTGCCGGTCCTAGTGGATGTGGTAAATCTTCTTTAATTAAAGTAATTAGTAAACTAGAAAAAGCAACTGGTAATATCAAAATTGATGGTATGGATATTAATAGTCTATCTAGACGAGATATTGCCAAAGAAATTGCTTTAGTTCCACAATCACCATTTTTAATATCTGCCTCTATTAAAGATAATATTTGTTATGGAATTAATAGAAAAGTAACAATGGAAGAAGTTAGAGAAGCTTGCAAGAAAGCATTTATTGATGACTTTATTGAAAGTCTTCCTGATAAATATGAAACCATGGTATCAGAAGGTGGAGGAAATTTATCTGGAGGACAACGTCAAAGAATTGCGATTGCTAGAATATTTTTGAGGAAGCCATCAATCTTAATATTAGATGAAGCAACGAGTGCTTTGGATAATACGACTGAAAAGCATATTCAAAAAGCAATTGAGACTTTACAAAAAGAGAATAATATTACGATTTTATCGATTGCTCACCGCTTATCTACCTTAGAAAATTGTGATAATATCTTAGTTTTTGATAAAGGAAAAATTGTAGAATCAGGTAAATATCAAGAATTGATTAATACACCAGGAATATTCCAAGATATGTATAATGGAATTTTAAAGTAGACAAGATTTGTCTATTTTTTTCTTTAGAAAAATTATGATATAATGGTTTAGAAGATAAGAAAATAAGGAGGTTATATGAAAGTATTAATATTAAATGGTAGTCCAAGAAGTCATGGTTGTACGGCTAGAGCTTTAGAGGAAGTGGAAAAAACTTTACACGAAGAGGGAATAGAAACTGAGACTGTTTTAGTTGGAAATAAAGATGTTAGAGGTTGTATTGCTTGTAGGAGTTGTGCAAGTACCGGAAAATGTGTTTTTGATGATATTGTAAATGAAATTGCTCCAAAGTTTGAAAGTGCTGATGGAATTATTATTGGTACACCAGTATATTATGCTGGTTCTAATGGTACGATATTATCATTATTAGATAGACTATTTTTTAGTACGCATTTTGATAAGTCTATGAAGGTAGGAGCTTGCGTTATCTCTTCTAGACGAGCAGGTTCTACATCAGCATATGATGAAGTTAATAAATATTTTGGAATTTGCTCTATGCCAATCGCAACAAGTACCTATTGGAATGAAGTACATGGATCAAAGGCAGAGGATGTAGAAAAAGATAAAGAAGGGTTACAAACGATGAGAAATTTAGGACGTAATATGGCGTTTTTAATAAACTCTATGCAGTTAGGAAAAGAAAAATATGGTCTTCCTAAAAATGAAAAAGGTACGTTTACTAATTTTTCAGATGGTCTTTAGAATGTCACAACAAGGGATAGGAGTGCATTATGTTAGAAGATGTAATATATAGATTTCATTATAATTCTGTAGTAATACTTACTTATTTCTTTTTATGTCTTATTATATTATTAATAGATAAAATATTTAAAGGTAAGTTTACTGATTGTTTTTTTGTAACTCGTAGAAGTGACTCTTTATTTAATCCACTTACTTACTTTAAGTTGATTTCTCATTCTTTAGGTCATGCAGACTGGGATCATTTTTATAATAATTTTATTAAAATATTATTGATAGGTCCTATGATAGAAGAAAAGTATGGTTCTATTAGTTTACTTATTTTAATGATTTCTACTTCTTTTATTATTGGTGTAGTCAACAGAACATTCAGTAAACATGGTTTATATGGTGCTAGTGGTATTCTTTATATGTTAATTGTTTTAAGTTCTTTTGTTAATATTCAAGGTGGTAAGATTCCAATTACTTTAGCATTAATAATTTTATTCTTTGTAGTAGATGAAATTATTCAATTATTAAAGAGACAAAAAAATGATAATACTTCCCATCTAGGACATTTAACTGGAGCATTTTGTGGATTAGTATTTGGAATAATTAGTATGAGTGGTGTTGATTTTAGTACCTGGCTTTAATTAATAGGGATTTAAAGGTATCTTTATTTAAAATGATTTTGCATAATTTATTAATAGAAAAAGGATATAATTGATATTTTTAAGGTATCAACTATATCCTTTTTTAATGCCTTGATAGGTAAGGTAGAACGTAATATTTTCCTTAATTGGTATTGGAACTTACCACAAGTATTTGTTTCAAAACCTTAATAGGTAATGTAAAACTTGAGTCATATAATGACTCAATTACACCTACACATGAAAGGTTTCAAAGCCTTAATAGGTAAGGTAGAACGTATATGAAAAAGGAAGATAAGGCTATTGTAATTAGGTTTCAAAGCCTCAATAGGTAAGGTAGAACCAAATAGCATTAGTTCAACAAGTTTTGACATTAATGTAAACGTTTCAAAGCCTCAATAGGTAAGGTAGAAAGTTTGTTTAGGAATAGATTCATTTAGATGACATTTTAAATTCAATATATTTAAGGGACAATATCTGCTTGTGTGGTTAGGATTAGTGACAACAGAATCTTGAACAAGTATAGCCCTTATGATTGGA
>JAGHJJ010000025.1 GCA_017886705.1 Bacilli bacterium
AAAGTGAGTTCATGAAACCCTTGCTTTTTAGATTTCATCGATTATGCTATGACTACAAACAAGGTTTACCTTTGTTTGTTATCCACATTATAAATCGGTATCATTTTAACTAATGTTTAACATAAATAAACAAAATAAATTCTAACTACGCAAGTAAATAAGATAATAATAAAACTGTTAAACCAACTAACAATATTAAAATCGGATAAATAAGCGCTCTAGCAAATGCTGCATCTTTTTTAGATAAATTACGATATACATCTTGAAGTTCAGCAATATTTTGAGGAACTAAATCTTCAGCAGTTAAAGAAGTACCATTTGTTTTTACCAAAGTCTTTCCTTTTCCACTACCTTCATCATTAATTTGTTGATCTAAATTATTTAAATCACGTTTTTTTCTCTCACCAACATAAGAACTAAGATAAACAGACGCACCACGCTCAATAACTCCACGGTAATAAGGAATATCTTCTTCTGGCAAAAAGATAGAAAAATCCCCAAAATTCTGCTTTAAGTATGTAATTGCTTCCCCTTGAAAATATTGTAAACAATTAGCATATATACCAATCTGTAAAACTGCTGATAAAAATATATTATCACGTACTAAATCCTTTTGAGATGAAAAATCTAAAGGCATCTCTTTCAATTGATTAAACTTAATTTGTTTTACAGAATGATTTAAAATGTCAATAGTATCTAAAGCAAATGACTCAATATAATAGCCTTGATCATGAATATATTTCATCGCTAAATCCATATTAATAAAAAGATTTTGATATTCTTCTTGATTATGATAGTGTGTAAGCCATTCTTGCATAGTTATACTATCAACCTGCTTTTTCTTAAAAGGAATAACATTTTCCTTAGCAGAAGAATTAGTATCATAATTAGAATAGTTATTATTATCAGAAGAGAAGTCATCCTCTGGTAATGCCGCTAAATTCGTATCATTATAAAAAGGAACAGTATTATTCTGTTCTACCTTACTATCATAATTATCATCAACATAAGGTATCTGTCCCTTCATATTCTATTCACCTATTATCATTGTAAAACAAAAATAAAAGTTTTTCAATTTTTTATAGCATCTTTATAACATCTTTGCATTACTTTACGCGCCCTACACAATCTAGAATCTACCATAGAAATAGATAAATCTAATAGCTGAGATATCTCAACATAACTGAATCCATTAAATTTGAGTTCAAAAATACACCGAGTAATTAAATCAAAAGAATACATAACTTTAGAAATAAAAGGATACAATTCCATAGGATGAAACTCAAAGAAATTGCTAATTTCTGAATTATCTCTAATCAAAGTACAAGAATACAACTCATCTGGAAGAGCAATATTTAAAATATGATGTTTCTGTGCAGATAATGACCTACAATAAGTAACTAAATGTCTTTCAATACAAACACATGCATAGGTATAAAAGATAGTCTTTGCATTATCTTTATACGTAGTAATAGCCTTATTAAGTGCCAGAAAACCTTCTTGAACCAAATCTTGATATTCAGCTCCATGATTAGATGCAAAAGGAAAATATTTACTAGAAATTGATTTAATAATAGGTAAATACTTTTGAAATAATATATCATAATTAGAATCCATATCTTCACTAACTAAATATAAAATTTCATAATCATTAATATTCTTATAATTCAAAATAGACCTCTACTTTCTATTTCGGATTACCTCATATATCATAATTCCACTAGCAACTGATGCATTCAAACTATTGGTAGTGCCATACATTGGAATTTTTGCTATAAAATCACACTTTTTCCTAACTAATTTTGACATTCCCGCCCCTTCATTTCCAACAATTAATACAATTTTTCCAGAATAGTCAATCTTACGATAATCAACACTATCTTCTAAAGCAGTTCCCACTACCCAGAAATCTTGTTCTTTCAAATAATCAATAGTAGAAGCTAAATTAGCAACTTGTACAATCTTCATTTGATTTAAAGTACCGGCACTAGTTTTCATAACAGTAGCATTAACCTGTACTTGACGATCTTTAGGAATAATAATAGCGTCTACTCCAGCAGCTTCACAAGTTCTAACAATAGCACCAAAATTATGCGGATCTTCTATGTGATCTAACATAACAATAAAAGAAGGACTATCAGACAATACATCAGATAAAGTATAATATTGGTAATCTCGAACATATAGAATTATACCTTGATGAACTCCTTCTGCCAAATGATCAATTTCCTGTTTTGATTTTATTTGAACAGGAATTTTACTATTTTCTAATAATGAAAGAATCTTTTTATCATCAAAGCCTTTCTGCAATAAAACTTTTTGCACTTTTTCAGAATTTTTTAACATCTCTAATGCAACATTACGACCATATATTAACATAATCCATCCTCCAATATATATTTCATAATCTCATCAACTCTATTCTGTTGATGACTTAAATCCAAATAACCAATCAAAGCTTCTAAACCTGTTGCGTATTTATAAGTTACAATATCACAACTCTTAGGATGAGAAGTAGTCTTATAATTTCTAGCCCTTTTAACAACATCCAACTCTTCTAAAGATAAAAAATTATCATCCATCATCTTTTGTAAATAGGCCGCCTGACTTTTAGCACTAACATACTTAACAGCAGACTTTTGCAACTCATCAACATGAGCAATACCTTGATTAATTAAATATCTACGAACATAATTTTCATAAATAGTATCACCTAAATAAGCAAGTACTAACGAATTAATTTCAACAACTTTCATAAAACCTCCTTGAAAAAAATAGGAAGAACTCTTCCTATTAATCTATAACCTCATAAGTCGTCCCTTTTCTACTGTCAATCAAGCGAATTCCTTGTTTTAGTAAATCATCGCGAATACTATCTGCTAAAGAAAAGTCTTTATTCTTTTTCGCAGTAGCACGCTTTTCTATTTGTTCTAAAATATAATCTTCATTAGAAACTGTCTTTTTCTCTTGAATTAAATCTAAAGATAGTACTTGATCAAACTCTCGAATAAGAAAAATCTTACTACTTCCAGAAAGTATCTCATCTTTTAAAACTTCATAAAGAACAGAAAGAGCATTCGCAGTATTTAAATCATCAGACAATTCTTGAATAAACTTTTCACGATAAGTACTAATAACATCTTCTTGAATACTACCATCTTCAGTAATAGAAGAGATTCGATTACGCAATTTTTTCAATGTTGTCAAAGCTTGATCTAGAGCATCATAAGAAAAGACTAATTGTTTTCTATAATGAGAATTTAAACACATAAAACGAAAAGCAAGCGGATCATATCCTTTTTCCTTTAACAAACTAACAGTAAGTATGGCACCAGTAGATTTACTCATCTTCCCAGTCTCATCTAATAGATGTTCATTATGAAACCAGTAATTACACCATTTATGTCCCAAATAAGCTTCACTTTGAGCAATTTCATTAGTATGATGTGGAAAAATATTATCAACACCACCACCATGAATATCTAAGTATTCTCCTAAATATTTAATAGATATTCCTGTACACTCAATATGCCAACCAGGATAACCACGTCCCCAAGGAGAATCCCAAAGTAATTCATGATTAGAAAATTTACTAGTAGTAAACCATAATACAAAATCAGCCTGATTTTTCTTATTACTATCTTCTTCTACTCCTTCTCTAGCACCAACAACCAAACTATCCTCTTGATGATTAGTCAAAACATAATAATCATCTAATTTACTCGTATCAAAATAAACATTACCACCAGATAAATAAGCATAACCTTTATCCAATAACACTTCTATAATCTTAATATACTCATCAATATTTTCAGTAGCAGGAGAAACAATTTCTGGCATACGACAATTAACTAATTCAAAATCTTTAAAAAAAGCTTCTGTATAGAACTTAGCAATTTCCATCGCAGATTTATGTTCTCTTTTTCTAGCAACTTCCATCTTATCTTCCCCTGAATCAGAATCACTAGTCAAATGACCGACATCAGTAATATTCATAGCACGAGTAACTTCATAACCAAGATAACGTAACGTCTTATCTAAAATATCATGACCAATATAATTTCGAATATTACCAATATGTGCATAATGATATACAGTAGGACCACAAGTATACATTTTTACTTTGCCTTCCACATTAGGTACAAAATCTTCAACTTTTCTTGTCAAAGTATTATATAATTTCATAAAATCACCTATTACTAGTATATCATAAGTAAAAAAGAAAAAATACAGTTTCTTAAGAACTGTATTCGAAATCAACTTGCTCCAACAACTTATCAATCTTTCTAGCTCCAAAAATCAAATAATCACTCTGTATCTTAAAAGAACTAACCAGATCATGTAACTGTGAAGAAGAAATATGAGGATATTTTTCCTTAATTTTGTTAGAAATAATTTTTTCAATATCTTTTTCCAAAAGCCGGTCAAATAAAATTACAGAATCAAAACGATTAAATAACTCAACTCCTAAAAAATTCTTTAATTTATCGAAAATAACATTTTGTTCATGATTAATAAATCCAATAGATTTCTTTTCAAATCCTAAATTAGAAGTCATAAAAATAACACAATTTCTAAAACTGACTTCTTCCCCATATGAAGTAGTCATAACACCATCATCTAAAACTTGTAAAAACAACTTTAAAACTTTAGAATCCGCTTTTTCTATTTCATCTAATAGCACTACAGAATAAGGATGAAGTTTTATTTTTTCTAATATCGTATTCCTATCATCATATCCTACATAGCCTGGAGGAGAACCAATAATCTTAGATATAGAACTAGAATCCCTATACTCACTCATATCCAATTTAATAAACCCGTCTTTTGGATACAAAAGATTCGCATATTCTTTGACAAATAAAGTTTTTCCACAACCAGTAGAACCAGCAAATAAAAAAGATTTAGGAGCCATTCTTGCAGAAGTTTTAGATATAATATCGACAACTTCAGAAATAGCATCATCTTGCCCTACTACCCGTTTTCGTAATGCTCTCTTAATTTCTTCCTTATTCATAGATAAAATCTTCTTAACAGGAATTTTTGTTTTAGCAAAAATTACATCATATAAACAATCCATTGTTAAAACTTTCTTACTATGTGCACTTTCTTTTAATTCTAAACGATTTAACTTTGACTGTAAAAAATGTTCCTTTTCACGTAAAATAGAAGCTTGTTTAAAATCTTGTTTAATAATTAATTGATTTTTTTGTTCAATAATATCACTAAGCTCCATTTGTATCTGTTTCATTTTTCTATCAACAACAGTGTCAGATGTCATCATTTTAGAGCAAGCTGCATCCAACAAATCAATAGATTTATCTGGTTGCTTTCCAGTAGAAAGATATCGATCAGATAATTCAACAATAGAAGATAATACATCATCTGGTATTTCAATACCATGAAAATTTTCATAAATATCTTTTAAATGATATAAAATAGTCTTAGTCTCTTCAAGTGATGGCTCATCTATAATAATCTTTTGAAATCTTCTATCAAAAGCTTTATCCCCTTCAAAAAACTTAGTATATTCGGGTTTTGTTGTAGCACCTATTACTTTTATCTTACCTCTTGCTAAATAAGGTTTTAAAATATTAGAAGCATCAATAGCTCCTTCCGCACCACCAGCACCAATAATCGTATGAATCTCATCAATAAATAATATTACATTAGAGACATGTTCTAACTCCTCTATCATTTTATTAAGACGTTCCTCAAACTCACCTCGATACTTTGTACCAGCAACCAAAGAAGCAATAGAAACACTCAAAACACGCATATTCTTTAATTCGTTAGGAACAATACCTAAAACAATCCGTCTTGCAAGCTCTTCAACCAAAGCTGTCTTACCTACACCTGCATCTCCTATTAATAAGGGATTATTTTTCTTTCGTCGTAATAAAATCTCAATCATTTGTCCTATTTGTTCATCACGACCAATAACAGGATCAAATTCTCCTTTTTTAGCCTGTTCCGTAAAATCAACAGCAACCTCATCTATATATAATTTAGTATTAGTATTACTATCATGAACAAATTGCCTAGAAATTTTTTCATATAATGCATCTAAATCAATATTTAGACCCATCATAATTCTATTTGCAACACCTTCTCCTTCCTCTAGCAGGGATACAAAAAGTCTTTCTACAGTCACAAAAGTACCATCATCTTTACTATCTAAAACCGCATTCTCAATTATCTTTTTTAATAATGGTGTATACAAAAACCAACTACTTTCTTTATTACCAGTACCAAGAACCTGGATAATTTCTTCTTTTACTTTATTATAAGTAAGATTATGTATATTTAAAAACGAAATTAATTCCGGATTTCCATAATGAAGAATAGATAATAATAAATGTTCACTGCTAACATAAGGATGCTTTAACTCTTGCATCTCTTTTTTTGACATAATCAATATTTTTTGTGCATCTTCTGTAAATCTTGAAAACATAAAATCATCTCCTATATTTATTGTAAAGAGGTTAACCTCACCTTTCAAGAAATACAGTACCCTAAAATAAGACAAAAAAAGAGCCCTAGGGCTCTCATAATTAAATTAAAATTAATATAGTAAATACAATAAGTAATAATACTAATAATTCTAATAATAATTTCCAAATTGTTTTAAACCATTTACCATATGGAATCTTTAAGTAAGATAACATACCCATTAAAACTAAACTAGTAGGAGCAACTAACATAGTTAATCCATAAGCTGCTTGATATACAACAGCAGCAATTGGATAATTATCAGCATTAGTAACAATACTAGCAAAATATGGTAATGAACTTTGGAATGCATATGCTGGATCTACATTAAATAATGCAGATAAGATTGCTACTACAAATGTAGTAAATACATTAAATCCATCAGTAATTCCTAATATAGCTTTATAAATAACTAATTGGAATGGATGATAAGTTGTAATTACTAAAATAGTATAAAGTAAAACAACAATAACTGCTGGACCTAAAGCTCTTTTAGCACCGGCAATAAAACCATCAATTACTTCATTAAATTTAACTTTATAAATTAAAGCTAAAATTAACATAAATACCATTAAAACAACACTTACATCCACAAGTGACCATGAACCAAATGCATTAACAGTACCAAGTAATTTACCAAATAAAGCAAATCCAAATACTTCAAAAGTAGTAACTGCAGTTGTTGCATCTTGCATTGCTGTAAGACCGAAAGCTCCAGACCAAGAAATAAATGCTAATACTAGAATAACAAAAATAATAAATAATATTAAAGCTAATGGCCAAACTACATGTTTCTTACCACTAATAGTAGCAGGAACATAAGATTCTTCTTCATTGTCTTCAGTAACTACAATAACTTTTTCTTCTTTTACAGCTGCTTTTGTATCTTGAGAAGATTTAGTCTTAGAGTTTTTAGTACTCTTTGTAGTTTTTGTAGTTTTCTTTTCTTCTTTAGCTTCTACCTTTTTAACATTTGCTTTTTTAGTTGCAGATTTAGATTTCTTAATATACCAAATAGTATTAAAGATTAATAATACCATTCCTAAGAATAGTAAAATACACTTAGTTAGAATTTGATCTGCAAAACCATTTCCTAAAATACTAGGAATAATTCCAGTATTGTTATATCCATAAGTAGTACCTAACATACCAATCATAGTAGAACCTACAATAGCAAGTGCTGCTACAATCTTATCATATCCCATTAATAAGATTAAAGATATAATCATTGGAAAGAAAATAACTAATCCTAATTGTAATCCACATACAGATGTAAGGATAGAAATTAGTACCATCATAATAGATAAAACGACTACTTCTTTACCTTTAAATTTGGAAACTAATTTATCCAACATAGTACGATATGCTCCAATTTTATTTAGAACACCATAAAATCCACCAACAATTAATACATACATAGCAATATAGCCAAAATATGAAATAGCTGTTACAGGATAGTTGAATAAATCAAAGATTCCCATTTGAACGCGTCCTTGGTCAATATAACTTCCTGAATAATAAGCAGCAGGTAATATCCAAGTAAGTAATACTAACACTAAAATAGTAATTAGAACGACTTTAAATGTATTATGTTTTTTCATAATTAACCTCCCATTATCATTATACTTAGATAAAAAAAATTTTACAAGCATTTGACTCCTTTTTTTATGAAATTTTAGTGAAATATAAAGAAAAAAGACTCTATTCTGAGTCTTCGTTATTTTCATTATTTGGTCTCATTAATGGAAATAAAATAACATCTTTAATATTTTGTGAATTAGTTAGTAGCTGTACTACACGATCAATTCCCATTCCCCATCCACTAATTGGTGGCATACCACATTCCATAGCAGATATATAATCATAATCCATTGGCATAGCTTCTTCATCACCTTGAGCCTTAAGTCTTGCTTGCTCTTCTAAACGACGAGCCTGTTCTTCAGGATCAACAAGTTCAGAATAAGCATTAATAATCTCAGCACCATTAATAACTAATTGGAAACGATCGGTAATAGTAGGATCATCATCATTAGCACGAGCAAGAGGACTTAAACTAATTGGATGTTCCGTTAAGAAGATTGGATTTACAATATGTACTCTAGCAACTTTCTTATATAGTTGATCAACTAAATTACCATATCCTAAGTTTTCAAGTGGAGTTTCACTATCAATTTCAATACCATCTTCTTTTATTTTTTCTAATAATTTTTCTTTAGTATCATAAACTTTAATATCGATATCACTATAACGTAAAATTAAATCACGAAAACTAACAGCTTCCCATTCGCCACTTAAATCTACTTCTTTATCTCCAACCGTAATAACTAAAGTACCAAATAATTTCATAATAATAGATTGAAGCATTTCTCTTAAAAACTTCATATTATCTTTATAATTATAAAATGCTGCATAGCCCTCTATCATCGTGAAATCTTGTAAATGCGTAGCATCGATTCCTTCATTTCTAAAACATCTAGCAATTTCAAATACTTTAGTAAATCCACCAACGACAGCACGTTTTAAATAAGTCTCAGGTGCAATTCTTAAATATAAATCAATATCTAATGCATTATGATGAGTTATAAATGGTTTAGCACTAGCACCACTTGCTTTATTATTTAATATTGGCGTTTCAATCTCAATATATCCAACATCATCCAAATAATTTCTAATCTCACGAATAAAACGACTTCTAAATAAGAATTTCTTCTTAGATTCATCATTCATAATTAAATCTAAATATCTTTCACGATAAATCGTCTCGATATCTTCAACACCATGAAATTTTTCAGGTAAAGGTTTAAGAGCTTTTCCTAAAAAAGTAATACTACTAGCTCTAACTGTTTTCTCACCAGTATGAGTAGTAAATGTCTCACCTTCTACTCCAATAAAATCTCCAATGTCATAATTAGATTTAAAATCTTGATAAGCTTCTTCTCCAACCATATCTAGTTTAACTGAAATCTGAATTTTTCCTTTAATATCACCAATTGTTAAAAAACTCATCTTACCCATTTTACGCATTAATATAATACGTCCAGCAACACGAACACCTGTAACACCATCTTCTAACTGACTAGCATCACATAATTCATAGTTCACTTCAAATCTTTCTGGATAAGGATTTTTAATATTTTTTAATTTTTCTCTTCTAACAATTTCTTGTTCACTTAATTCTCGCATGTTTCCATCTCCTTTACTACATCGCATCGAACAACATCAGTATGTGCAACCAAATCATGAAGTCCACGTCTATCCTTACCAAACATAATCATAAAAGTACTAACTGATAGAATACAGAATTGAATAAACGCTAAAAAAGATACTCCATAAAAATAGCTACTCTGGTTAGCAAAAATTAAAACTCCAAAACTAATCATATCTAATAAAATAGAATTAATAATTAATGCTCTAAAAATCATTTGATTCATAGATAAATCTCGATTAGAGCTATCTACAACTCTAATTTTTAATATTTGCTTTCCTAAAGTCTGTCCATTATTCTTAATCTGATATACGACAAAATATAAGATATTTAAAAAGATAATAACTAAAGTATTAACACCTTGTTTTCTAGCTAATTCATAACTAATAGTAGAGCTTTCATTAAAATACTCTTTCTCATCAATTTTTCCATTAGTGTAATTTTCCATCACTTCTACACTAGACTCATTTAATTTTTGAATAGAATCCATATCTAAAAAAGGATATGAGATAAAAGAAGCTACAAATGATACAAGAACAATATCTAATAAAAAAGCCAAAAAACGTTGAACAAATAAAGCTTTTTCAAATTGTTCTCCTTGAGAAGTTAGTTGAACTTTCTCTTCCTTTTTCTCTTCTTTTTTAGTATCAATAACATTATCTTTTTTTCTCTTCGCCATCTAATTCCTCCTTAAATGTATTCAATATAGAAATTATATCACGAATTTTAGTGGTTTGATAGATTTTATTTTTAACATTATTTCCTCCAGGTACACCTTTTAAATACCATCCAATATGATTTCTAATCTCTAGTGTTGCAATATGTTCATCTTTTAAATGTGTTAAATAATCCAAATGATGTAAAATCATAGATATTTTATCGGATATACTAATATCAGAGTTATAATATCCACCTTCCAAATAAGAAATTGTATTTCGAATAAGCCAAGGATTACCTAAAACTCCACGACCTATCATAACAGCATCACAACCAGTCTCATCTAACATTTTCTTAGCATCTTCTGGAGTTTTGATATCACCATTTCCAATCACCGGAATAGAAACTGCATCTTTTACTTGCTTGATAATCGTCCAATCTGCTTTTCCACTATATCCCTGACTACGAGTTCTAGGATGCACACAAATAGCAGCAGCACCAGCTTTTTCTATAATCTTAGCAACTTCTACAGCGTTGATATGATTCTGATCCCAGCCACTGCGAATTTTAACCGTTACAGGGATTGGTACCGCATCAACAACAGCCTTCACTATCTCATATATCTTTTCAGGATTTTTTAGTAATGCGGAGCCTGCTTGCGCACGAACTGCAACTTTAGGAACTGGACATCCCATATTAATATCTATAATATCAGGATGCATATTTTGATAAATATACTTTGCTGCTTCCACAAATGACTCTTTATCACTACCAAAGATTTGTTGTACCAAAGGTCGTTCTTCATCTGTCATATATAACATATCTATCGTTTTTTTATTTTGAAAAGTAATCGCCTTATCACTAACCATTTCAGCATAAATAAGGCCACATCCCATTTCTTTACAAATTCGCCGAAAAGCAGAATTACAAATTCCCGCCATAGGTGCAAGAACAACTTGGTTTTTAATAGACACATTTCCAATTTTCCACTGCATATTACATTCTCCTTTTCGTAGTATCATTAACATCTTCAATTACTGAAGAAACCCGGTAACAATTACCAATAACTTTTTTAAGCACATCATCCCTATGAATAACAGAATCATGATGAATGTGCAATAATTCAAAAGAACACGCCCAGGATAAAACATTAACCACCTCATCTGATGAAAAAGTATCCACTTGATTTTTCTTCCACATAGCAACTTGATTTAATATTTGTTCTCCACAACCTTGATAATCAATTTCTTCAGGTTTAGGAAAATAAAAATCATGACAATATTCAAACGCATCAACAACTAATTCCAAATAAGACATATTTTTATAATAAAAAAAATAGTTAGCATCCAAAAATAAACTTAAAAAATTGGAATATTGCTCTAATAATTTAGAATAATCACAAACCATAGGAAATTCATCCCTATGAAAAAACATCTGTGAAAACAAAGTTATGTCCTGCTTTTCCATCCTAACATTCCTTCTTTTGCATGCATAATATATCACAAATTAAATAAAAAGAAAAGATAAATTACCTTTTCTTAACAAAAGTTAATCCTAAAGACTTATTTTTTTGATTATAAGAATCGGTTAACTCTCTTCTTTCCTGTAAATTTCTAGCAAATATTGCAGAAGAAACTGTAAATGTTCCCAACATAAGCATCGATACTAAATCATCCTTTGCTAAAGGACTAGCAAAATAGGCTGCAGAAATTGCCGAAAAATAGCCACTAGACCAGAGATTAGCACAAATAGAACCATATTTCTTAATAAAATCTTCTTTAAAGTGATTATATTCAAATATCTGTTCCCGAGACCAATCATGGTCAAAAAAATACTCTTCTATAGCATTATCTTCTGCACTTAACTCTCGGATGGAACAAACTCCAAAAACGCGCCAAATAAATTCTTCCTTACTCATAATATTTTCTCCTTCTGATTAGCTCTTTTTGCCTGTCTAACTAATTCTCTATGACGACTTCTACGTCTTCTCTTCTCCATACTTGATGTGTTTTTAGAATGTACAGAACTAGCTATATTTTGTTGAATAATAGAATACAAATCATCTTGATTCGTATTTTGAAGATATTCTAATAATTTTTCTGTAATTCGGTCATATTGGATATCATTAACACTAATTCCTAAAGTATGAACAATACTTGCTGGATATAAACGCACCGAATCGAGTTTTACACAACTAAATTTTCTACCATCTAAAACCAAATAAGATTGAGAATAATAACAATCTGGTTTTCTCTGAGCTGTACCAACCGAATTAGTAAGTGGACAAGTACAAACAATTTCTTCATCATCTATTTGAGTAGAAAAAATAACAACAGAAACTCTACAATCCTTATTATCATTATAATTTTTATCATTAATCATTGTCTTTCCTTGCCAAACAATATCCCCTGATTTTATTTTCATCTCTTTCAATCCTTTCAAATTATAACTATATAAATTATATTATACTAGTTTTTCTTTAATAGCAATGAAAAAAGCAAACTAATGGTTTGCTTCATCTAATTCTTTTAGTAATTCTGCTTTACTCATCTTAGAATATCCTTTAATTCCTTTTTCTTTAGCAATTTCCTTTAATTTAGTAACAGACATCTTTTCATAACTAGTCTCATCATCTTCTTCTGGCATTTTTCCATTCTTAACTAAATAATCAATTTGCTCTTTTGTTAAAGTTTCATATTCTAACAATGTATTAGCAATTAACTCTAATAAATCTTTATTTTTACTAATAATTTCTTTTGCTTTTTCATGACAGTCATTAATAATTTTTCTCATTTCCATATCAATTTCATTAGCAACTTCATTAGAGAAATGTTGTGGTTTATTATAATCTCTTCCTAAGAAAACACTTCCACTTTGTTGCTCAAATTGAAGTGGTCCTAAATCACTCATACCATATTCAGTTACCATAGCACGAGCAAGTTTTGTAGCTTTTTCAAAATCGTTGTGAGCACCAGTAGTAATCTCACCAAAAACAATTTCTTCAGCAGAACGTCCACCTAATAATCCAGTAATTTCTTCTAACAAATCTGTCTTAGTAGAACATAATTTTTCCTCACTTGGAACCATCATATTATATCCACCAGCAGAGCCTCTTGGAATAATAGTAACTTTTTGAACGACATTAGCATGAGCAAGTTTTAAACCAATAACGGCATGTCCAGCTTCATGGAAAGCAACAAGACGACGATCATTTTCACTATATTTATGAGATGTTTTGGCAGGTCCCATTAATACACGATCAGTAGCTTCATCAATTTCGCTCATAGTAATTTTATCTTTATTACGACGTACAGCAAGAAGTGCAGCCTCATTAAGTAAATTTTCAAGATCTGCTCCACTAAATCCTGGAGTACGTTTAGCTAAATTACCAAGAGTAATACCATCAGCTAAAATCTTATTCTTGGCATGTACAGCTAAAATTTCTTCACGACCTTTAACATCAGGTAAATTAACAGTAACTTGTCTATCAAAACGACCTGGACGAAGTAAGGCTGGATCTAATACATCTGGACGGTTAGTAGCAGCAATAATAATAATTCCCTCATTCGCTCCAAATCCATCCATTTCAGTAAGTAACTGGTTTAACGTTTGTTCACGTTCATCATGACCTCCACCTAAACCTGTACCACGTTGACGACCAACAGCATCAATTTCATCAATAAAAATTAAACATGGTGCATTTCTTTTTGCTTGTTGAAACATATCACGAACACGGCTAGCACCAACACCAACAAAAAGTTCTACGAAATCAGATCCACTAATAAAATAGAATGGAACATTAGCTTCACCTGCAACAGCTTTTGCAAGTAACGTTTTACCAGTTCCTGGAGGACCAAATAATAATACTCCTTTAGGAATTCTAGCACCAAGTTTTTGGAACTTCTTAGGGTTCTTTAAGAAATCAATTAATTCCTTAACTTCTTCTTTTTCTTCTTTTAATCCAGCAACATCTTTAAACGTTACTTTATTAGAATCCGTATTTAATCTAGCTTTACTCTTACCAAAATCCATAGAACTCTTAGTTCCAGCCATCTGGCGACTAAAGAAGAAAAAGGCAAAACCTATTAACAATACTATTGGCAATACATTAATTAAAATTAACCAAATAGAAGATGCATCAGGATCATTAACAGCAGTCAATTCAAAATCTTGAACATCACTAGCTTCTACAATCTTCTTCATTACTTGTTCACTAAGTGGTAATCGAACAAAGAAAGTTTCATTATCCTTATACCCTTCTAAAGTACCTCTAGCTTCATATGTATAAGCACTACCTCTAGCTGTAATTTGTACCTTCTCAATATTTCCTTCATTTAATTCATGCATAAACTCATTATAAGTTAATACATTAACATCATTATTCATAACATTAACTACATAAAAAACACCAAGCATAATTAACGCTAAAAATAGATAAGGTAACAAACCTCGTTTAATCGTCTTTTTATCTATAGTTTTATTCACAGTATTTCCTCCTTAACTATATTTTAATATTATATCATAACTTTCTGTTTTTTTCTTATCATATTTAGATTTTTTTAATCCTGGTAGCCAGACAATAACACCTTTTGCATCTACAACAACAGGCCAAAGATCTCTCTCACTAGCTTTTACTTTCTTATCAATAAAAATATCTTTAATTTTCTTAGTACCATTACCTTTAACAGACATACGATCTCCAAATTTTCTAGTTCTAACTGTCAACGGCAAGCTAATCTCAGTACTAAGTAAACGACAAGTATCATTACCAGAACCTAATAATTCATCTACTTGCTCTATCACATGATGATTAGGTAATTCTACATATTTAGAAAGTTCAACTTCATAAGTAGTAATTTCAGTAGTAACCTTTTTCAACTCTAATACATGATAAGTCTTAGTTGCAATCACTTCGTTAGGTAAATTAACAAAAGCATTCGCCCTATTACTATATATTAAATTTAGCAAAAGTTCAATATGTTTATCATTAATTAATATCAAATCATCTTGATAATATTCATTCATCATATAGTATAAAACTTCTTTTTGAATAAATAAGTCTAATTTTTTAAACTCTTCTATCTCTAATGAGTCATTATGAATAACTTTCTTTAATGCTTTATCACGTTCATGTTCAATAAATTGATTAGCCTCATTTAAAACAGTACTAAATTTTAAATATTTTAAATGAACATTAGGATCTTCTTCTTTTAAGAAAGGTAAAACATATTTACGATAACGATTTCTAGTATATTTATCTTTAGCATTAGAACTATCAATATAGTACATGACATGATTTATCTTATCATACTCTTCTAATTCTTGCTTCGTATATACTAATAAAGGACGTACTATTTGATAACCCTCCATATCTACAACCTTTTTAAATCCACTATAACCATTTAAATTAGAACCTCTTGTAATTCTCATCAATATAGTTTCTACTAAATCATCACCATGATGTGCCGTCATTAAATACTGCGCATGATATTTATAAACAACTTTTTCAAAAAAATCATACCGAATATTTCTAGCCTCATTATGAAAATTATCATCACCATACTCTGTAATAACCATACCTTCAAACATAATATGATGTTTTTCACAATAATTTCTAAGATATTCCTCTTCCTGCACACTTTGCTTACGCAAATTATGATTAACATGAGCAACAATCAAACTAAGAGAATATTTCTCTCTAACTTTTAATAGCATATCTACCAAAGCCATAGAATCTGGCCCTGCAGAACATCCTACAACGATAATATCATTCTTATGAAATTTAAAATTATCTTCAATAGAAACCATAAGGCACCTCCTTATATATTATTATCCGAAAAAAAGAAAATCCCTTTATTCTTCAGGAATTTTCAAAATAAATTCACCGTCTTTAGAATAAAGATACTTTTCTCTAGCATATCTAGCAATATAATCTGGATCTTGTAATTTATTAGCATCCACTTTTAATTTCTTTTCTTTATTCTTTAAAGAAACTAACTCTTTTTCTAATCTATTTTTTTCCTGATATTTATCATAGATTTCAATCCAATACTTGCCAATAGTAAAAGTAGTAGCAACGATGACTATAATAGAAGTTAAACCTAAAAATAGCATTCTTCTACGACTTTTAGCCTTAGTTTTAGTTTTAGCCATCTAATCACCTACTCTTTCACAATAAATTATAGACCAGTTTAAAGTATAGAGCAATATTCACAAAAAAAAAATAGAAATTTGACACTATTTTTTACGTATTTTTTTCATAATTGGAAAGCTAATATAAAAACCTACACAAATCATAAGATAAAAATAAATATGTATAATACCATCATTAATAAACTTTAAAATTAAAAAATACAGTAACGCCATATCTAACAAAAACAAAAAAGTCATAAGAATTCGAAAAATCTTTTTCTTAAAAAAAAGGTATTGATAATTAAGATTTACACAAAAAGAAAATAGTATTCCGTAAAAAAAAGAAAAAAGTAAAGAAAAAACTTGTATTTTTAAATTCATTATTTAAACAATCGATTAAATATACTATTTTCTTTATCTTTTTTCGCATCCTCAACATAATTAATACTATGAACAAGTCCTTTAATAGAAACATTACCTTGTATAGTATCCAATTTAATCAATTCTAACCCTTCCCCTTTAATTAGTAAAAAACCCATGATAGTATCTAATAAAAATTGTTCACTGTCAAAATTTTCTATTTTTTTTACTCCAGTAATAACTAAGTTCTTTCTTTCTAGCAAACTAATTCCATGATTATAACTATTAATGCTATCTTGTTTATCCATACATATCCTCCTAATAAAAGATATGCAAGAAAAAAAATATTATGCAAAAAAAAGACGCCGTAGCATCTTATTCTTCATTTTCTACAGGGTCTTCTGTATTTTCATATTCTTCTAAAATAGCTTGCTCAAACATAGCTCTAACTTCAGGATTAATTGGATGAGCAATATCACGGTAACTACCATTAGCTATCTTTCGGCTAGGCATAGCTATAAATAGACCGTTATCACCCTCGATAATACGGATATCGTGTACTGCAAAACTATCGTCTAATAATACTGAAGCAATACCCTTCATACGAGAACCTTCCTTGTTAAATTTGTGTACTTTTACAGATGTAATTTTCATGTAATATTCCTCCCTCATAAAGTATTACACTTTATAACTTAATTCTATAATACTTAGTAAAAAAAAGCAATCATTTTCGTATTTTCATAGATTTTAATGCAAAATTTCCAGACTTTGCATTAAAATATCACTATAACTAAACGTTTTTATATTATGATTACTAAGCTGAATCGTAAAAACAGCAGGGTATAAATCTGTAATTACACCTTGAAATTCATCTGTTTGATTTCTACTTCCATGAAATCGAAAAGACCTCTCTATTCCCTGATTAGCAGCAACAATCTGCTTTATATTTTCAATCATCATCTTGGATACCCCACATACATAGTTCCATTCGTAATAATTCCTCCCATTCCATCTTTTCCATATTTTGTTTTTTCTAATATTTTTAACAAATCAATACTTTTATTCCGATCAGAAAGTGCCAAAGACGTTGCCAAAATAGCAGGATCTAAAGCATGAATATTAATACGCTTAGGACTAGATGCAAAGTTAGCACCAGCTTTAATCAATTCCTCATAATTAGACTGACAAGCGCCAGCAATAATAATTAATTTATCCTGACTTTTCTCATATTTTCTCGCTTCTTTCACAGTCTCTATAAAATTAAGAGAATTTTGATAATCACCCCTATTTTTTTTCAAATAAGCATCATGTCCGGTAATCACCACAATATCAGGTTGAAATTCTTTGAGTAAATCTACTATCTTATTTGACATCTCAATTTCAGGAATAGTAATGCCGTTAGCTTTAACACTCATAGAATGATAAAATTTCATACATCTTTTCAAATAATCATTATCGCCATCAATATGTAAAATTTTCCCAGGTAAATAAAAATACTGACTCCTATCCATCTGAATATCACGAATATTCTCTTCTAATATTTGCTGATCAGAATCAGAAGTAACACTAGCTTGAACTAAATCAGAAAGTAAACTATCCGCATAAAGTCTTAAATCTACTCCCTTTAGCATTGCTATATTATCATCAATAGAAATTATTTTAAACACGATATCATGATTATGAGAAATCCTAGTTACGTAATCACCTTCTCTAAATTTCAAAATATCATCTCCAATAAAATCTATGCCAAAAAAAAAGAAATATTCATAAAACTAACGCATTAGCAAGTTCTACAAACATTTCAACAGAAAGCTGTTCTGCTCTAACATTCAAGTCATAACCATGTTGATTTAACACAGAACGAATAATAGATAAATCATATTTTTTTAAATTATTACGAATATTTTTTCTCTTAAATTGAAAACTATCTCGCACAAGTTGAAAAAACAAATCTTCATCCTTTAATGGTAATAACTCATCTTTTTTAGTAAAAGAAATAACGATACTATCGACATTAGGCTCAGGTACAAACTCTTTTCTAGATACAAAAAACTCTTTTTTAATTTGATAAAAATAAGATAAAAAAACACTAATAGAACCATACTCCCTAGTACCAGGTTGAGCCGAGAAACGATCTCCAACCTCTTTTTGTACCATCATACAAATTTTTTTAAAATTTAATTTACTTTCTATAATCTTCATCATAATAGGCGTTGTAATATAATAAGGAACATTACTAATAAAATAAAGATTTTGATAAGAAAAAGAAGAAATATCCTGACGAATATCACTATCTAAAAAATCTTGAAATAATACTTCTACATTAGTAAACTCAGCTAATTTTTTTGATAATTCTTCTTTTAAGTCTTCATCGATTTCATAAGCTAATACCTGTTTTGATCGTAATGCTAACTCCTTAGTTAAAATAGCTCCTCCTGGACCAACTTCAATAACTAAGTCGTCTTTAGTTAAATCACATACATCAGCAATTCTTTCAACAACTACATGTCGTTTTAAAAAATTTTGACCAAACTTTTTTTTAAAATTTACATTATATTTTTCCACAGACTTCACCAACAAGATTATATCAAAACAACAACATTAAGTAAACCGAATTTACTTTCCTCCTTACCTTAGAAAATTATTACTTTGCTAAAAAATATAACTGCTAGAGCCATCCTTCTATTTTAATTATTTCCTACATTAATTCTGTCATTTTAAAATCATATCTTTTACCAATCAAAAAAAGAAACGAAATAACTCAGGCTTTCTGTTTCTCCTTACTAGAAATCATCCTACGAACACGTACTACTTCTGATAATATCAAATATAAAAATGGTATAACGATACATAAAATCCAACCAAAATATGTCGATAAAAATTGTCTTATATATCCCAACATAGGAATACGAAATATAACTTTACCATAAACATTTTCTTCATTAACTAAAAAAGAATCTGCAACATTATTATGATCACCTTTTGTACGGAACAATAATTTTCCATCAGAAGATTTCTCAATACCAATAACACGATGAGTAATAACCTTTCCATTATAATACGATTCAGTAGCAAGAAAACTAATGATATCTCCTTGCTTTATATGTTCAGGCTCAATTCTCTGAATAATAATTCCATCTTCTACATTAATAGTAGGAACCATACTAGGACTAACAATAATATAAGCATCAAATAAAGGAGGTTTGTCTTCACCAGAAGAAATATTATATAGTAAATCTACAAAATAAAAAAAGAAAAGAAAGAAAATTAAAACAAGCAAAATTAATATAACATATAAGATCACTTTAGTAATGAAATGAAAAAAGAATTGTACAACTTCTATAAAAGAGATGACGTCATCATGATTTGTATCAAAATACTCTTTCATACCAAAGCCTCCTTATCTTCAATATCATAATAACATGCATAGCAAAAAAAAACTATATTTTGCAATAAAAAAAAGAGAAATTGACATCTCTAAATTGCCTTTGCAGTAACATTTAATTTTACTTGAAACTCTCTACTAATAGAATCAATTATTGTATCTTTTCCTACCCAGATGCGTAATCTAAATTTTTGGTTTAATTCTCTATCAGAATCTGTAGTATTAGAAAATGTTCCAGAAAAAATCACCATATTACCTTTTTTAGTACCAAGAAAACTATCCTCTACTAAAGGTATAAAAGACTGAGGGACAGTAGTAATAGGAGTATCCACAAAAGTATCACCTTCTTGTTTTTGTAAATAAAATCGTACATTTTCGTTATCTAAATTAGGAGTATTAATATTAATCTTTTCTAAAGAAATTTCATAATTAATAGTAGTGTTTTTAGATAAAATAGTATAAACAGAAAAATCATATACATTTCCATTTCCAGTAAGACTTTTTCCTTCATCATCAGATATTGGCATAGCATTAGAAATAGAAATAGACTCTGAATTATCAGAAAATTGTAAAGAAATTGTACCAGTGGCAACTGAGTTTTTCTCACCACTTAACACAGAATGAAAAGCAGCATAAGATATTCCAACAAAAGCAATAATTAATATAGAAATTCCTAATATAGATAAAATAATTTGTTTTGATTCTGACTTCAACATAGAAAACTCCTCCATCTATTGTAATATTATCATAACATAGAAAACGTTTTTTTCAAAATAAAAAGACTTAGAAAGTCTTTTACCTAGCTTTACCATATACATTAACTCGAACTTTGTATGTAGCATTAGAATCAGTAATAACTGCTCCTTCTTTAACCCAGATTCTTAAACGATAATTATCTACTTGATTAGATGATAACGAAACTTTATCTAAAATCATCGATTTCGCAGGGCTACCAAGTTTTGTCTTCTTTTTAATAGGAGTAAAAGGTTGAGGATCTTTAACTTTAGCATAAGTACCACTACTTTGTTTTTCTAAATATACCATTACATCTTCATCAGGAATAGTAGATGACTGGTCTTTTATCAATGCAATCTCATAATCCACTACAGTATCATCATTAAATTCAGAAGAAACAGAAAAATCAAAATAACTACCTTCTAATCTATTTTCTTTAGCAACAGAATCAGCAATAGGTGTCAAATCAACCAATTGTAAACCATTTACTTCTGATTTATAATTCATAGAAACCGTCCCTGTTTTAACAATCTCTTTTACATTCTTTTCTTGTTTCTTAAAAAAACTTGAAAAAGAAATACCAATAACTGCAACTAAAATAACACTTAATAACACTAAGAAAATAACAACATTTTTTGTTTTAGCTTTTGATTCCATAAATCCTCCTAATTAATTACTTTAACATATAGTAAAATACCAAAACTACGTACTTCTTCAGTGATAGGGTAAGTATCAGCAAGCCACATACGTAATCTAAAGTTTTTACTTTCTCCCTTTTTTAATACACCAGAATATATCTTTTTACCAGCAGGATTACTAACTGCAACCTTTAAATCGCGATAAGTTGGAACAACTTGATCAAAGCCTTCTACTGGTTGATCTGTATCTGCATCAGTCAAATATAATTTAACGTAATTAGTAGCAATTTCTGTAGAAACTCCTACACTTTTAGCATAAATTTCATAACGAACTTCATCCATACCTTCCATATTAGAAGAAATACTAAACTCGCTATACCCGTGTTTTGTCTGATTAGGTGTAAATGATAATTGCTTTCCAATCGCATCAGTAACAGGCATAGAACTATCCATCATCAATAAAGAAGAATCATCAGAACTAGAAAAGATGATAGTAGCATTCTTAGATGAAGAATCATTACTATGAAAATATAAAAATAAACATCCTATAAAAACACAAATAGATAATAGTATCAAAGATATAGAAATAAAAAGTGTTGGACTAATATGTTTTTTTATCATCAAATACAACCCCTATCTTATATATAAGAATACACTATTTTATTCTATTTTGCAAACGAATCTAGATGAAAAATCTTTTTTGCATTACTAGTTGTAATAGTAGATACTTCATCAACACTAATTTTTTTACAATTAGCTATAGCTGCTGCGATATAAGGAATATATTTAGAACTATTTTTCTTACCACGGAAAGGCTCAGGAGTTAAATAAGGACTATCTGTCTCTAATACTATCTTATCTAAAGGAAGTTGTGCTACTACTTCTCTTAATTTACTATTTTTAAAAGTAACGACACCACCAATTCCTAAAGAAAATCCCATCTTTATATATTCTTGAGCAGTCTCCAAACTTCCGCTAAAACAATGAATAACTCCAAAAACAGAATATTTTTTTAACAATTGAATAGTATCAAAAGTAGCATCTCTACTATGTATAACAACAGGAAGAGCTAACTTTTCAGCTAACTGTAATTGCTTTTCAAATAATTGAAGTTGTAAATCTTTATTTTCTTTTCCATAATAATAATCAAGCCCTATCTCTCCAAGTCCAACTATCTTAGAGGTAGAGACAAGCTGTTGTTCTAACAACGATAAATCCTCTTCTGTAATACTATCTGCTTCTGATGGATGATAACCAATTGTTAAAAAAACATCAGAATAACGATTTGCATATTCCAAAGACTCTAAAATATCCCTCTTCGTACAACCAGAAATAATGATAGGACTAACACCTACTGCTTTATTTTCAGTAAGCACTTGATCTATATTTTCATAATCATCTACCGACAAATGACAATGTGTATCAATAAACATAATAATACCTCCAAAATAAAAATACCATATTAATGATATTTTTTCCACTGACAAAACTTCATCCTAAAATAAATAATCGTAATAACTACTAAATAAATAGCATCCATCAAATTTTGAGTCACACCCAAATATAAAATAATAAAAAGACTGCCAAACACATATAAAACATCTAAATAAAAAGACTGCGCTATATTTCTTGCCATAATTTTTTCCTTTCATACAGCCACTACTCTTTCACTATAGCATAACTAAAAAAAGAAAGATATACTTTACACCTTTCTTTTTTATATTGACATTAAACTTTACATTTCTTTAAAAAAATCATCTCTATTAATCCTTTGAAATAAAGGGGTTGGAGAAAGTAACTGATACTGATTAGATGAATTATAACGAATGCTATTATCATGAATATTAAGTTGTCTCATAATCTCTTTACTAGTACTAGGCATAAATGGCTCTAAGTAAAGACCACATATACGAATAGATTCTAATAAATGATAAATAACACTCTGTAAACGATCTCTTTGAGATTCATCCTTTGCTAAAATCCAAGGAGTAGTCTCATCAATATATTTATTAGTAAAACGTAAAACATTAAATATTTCTGTAATAGCATCACTAATTTGTAAATCATTCATATGCGCATCAACTAAAGACTCTAATGCCTCAAGCTTATTTTCTAACTCTTTATCAATATCCTCTCTGTTATCATTACCAGTAACTATACCATCAAAATATTTGTTTCCCATGGAAATAGAACGTTGTACTAAGTTTCCTAACACATTAGCAAGTTCTCCATTAATATGGTCAATTAATAAATCATAAGTAATATTACCATCACTAGCAAATGGAATTTCATGAAGTAAATAATAACGAACAGCATCTACTCCAAAAGCTTCTACCAATTCATCAGCATAAATAACATTTCCTTTAGATTTACTCATCTTATCATTATTCATAAGTAACCAAGGATGTCCAAATATTTTCTTTGGTAAAGGAAGTCCTAAAGACCATAAAAAGCAAGGCCAGTAAATCGAATGAAAACGAACAATATCTTTACCAATTACTTGCAAATCAGCAGGCCATAACTTTTTAAACTCCCCTGTTACTTCATCTACATCATATCCAATATTAGTAATATAATTAGTCAAAGCATCAAGCCATACATAAATCACATGATTAGAATCAAAATCCACTGGAATTCCCCATTTAAACGAAGTACGAGAAACACATAAATCTTGAAGTCCAGGCTTAATAAAATTATTTAACATTTCATTACGTCTAGCTGCTGGCTGTATAAAATCTGGATTAGATTCAATAAAATCTTCTAACTTCTTTTGATACTTACTTAATTTAAAGAAATAAGCTTCTTCTTTAGCTTCTTTTACTTCACGTCCACAATCAGGACACTTACCATCAACAAGCTGAGATTCAGTCCAAAAAGATTCACAAGGTGTACAATAAAGTCCTGTATACTCTCCCTTATAAATATCACCCTGATGATACATCTTCTTAAAGATATGTTGAACAATTCTTTTATGATGAGGATCAGTAGTTCTAACAAACTTATCATAACTAGTATCCATCAAATCCCAGATACGTTTAACTTCACCAGCCTGTTTATCCACAAAATCCTGTGGACTAACTCCTGCAGCAATAGCTTTATCCTCTATTTTTTGACCATGTTCATCAGTACCAGTTTGAAAATAAACATCATATCCTTTAAATCGTTTATATCTAGCAATCGCATCTGCTAAAACAATTTCATAAGTATTACCTATGTGTGGTTTTCCAGAAGTATACGCAATTGCTGTTGTAATATAAAATTTTTCTTTCATTCTATCCCTCCTAAATAAAAAAACTATTATAAACATAAGGACGAAAATTCGCGGTACCACCTTATTTTATAATAGTAAATATTATACACTCAAATAGTTAACGCCTATCTACGATTACACCTACATATCGATGCAATAGTTCAGAAGCCATATCTTATAAAAAGTTTATTTCCTTTTTCACCATCCGGAATCTCTAAACTAAACTATATTTTTATAAAACTCTTCCTCATCACATTCAACAGGGTAAAGTATAACATAAAAAAAACTATTCTTCAATATGTTTACCTAAAAATTTAGATACAACATCAGCCATTTTTTCTTCAACCTGCCCGATATCTGAATTATCAGAAACTATCAAAACTAATCCTATTGCATCCCCATTCATAATAACTGGACTAATAACATAAGCACAATTCTCAACTATAGAATCACATAATTCTATAGAATGTGCACTATGCTCAATAATAGTTTTTCTCTCCTTCATAATAAGCTCTAAGGATTTAGAAATAGGCTTACCTAAATATTTCTTTCTTAAATCACCACTACCAGCAATAAAATTATCACGATCAGTAATAAAAACATTTTGATGTATAACAGTATTAACAATATCTACTAATTGTTTCGAAATTTCATCCATATCTGTCATTTTCGAAAACTTCTTTAAAGCTATCATTTCTCTATCAACAAAAATTTCTAGTGACTCTCCATCTCTAATTCTAAGAGTACGGCGAATTTCTTTCGGAATAACAATTCTTCCTAAGTCATCTACTCTTCTTACTACACCTGTTGATTTCATATAATTATTCCTCACTTTCCCATACTACTATTGTTTCTAAATTTTTTCAATTTATACCACTTTTCATACTTTATTATAATAAATATTCCCAAAATTTACCTTGGAAAATATTTCCATATAGTTTTTATCAAAAAAAAAGAGACGAATATCGTCCCAATCTATTCTGAAATTTTATCTTCATTTAATAAATAAGAATTCATTTTTGTAAATAAAAATCGTTCTCCTTGCTCTCTAACACCATTGATTAATGTAGTATCTTTCACAATTATTTTAAAATCTATACTTTCTAAAAGCTGTTTAATATAATTAGTTTGAACAAATTTAACCATTTCAGAAGAAATATCATTTTTAATATTTTTATCCACATCAGGAGTAAACAATTGATTTACACATTTTACAACTTTTTTATCAACTACTTTTGCAATATCTTCTTTCATCTTCTTTTTTAACTTACGATTTAAAGGAGTAAAATCCTTCTTATTGAACTTTATAACATCAGACTCTTTTTTAGGAGCAAACGAAGTAATAATCTTACTTAATTCATCAATTCTAATTTTTTTCCAAGAAGGAAGATAAGAAATAATACTAGATCGATAATCTTCTAAAACTTGATCTAAAACATCAGAACGAATAATAATTTTATGACGTTTTGCTAAATCTAAAAATTTACACTTAATAATATCCATAGAATCAAGTGGTGGTTTTTGTAGCAAGGAATAAATATCATCTTCAAATAACACAGTAGTATTATTTTTCAAAGTCTCCATTACAGCATTTTGATAATTTTCAAAATGTTTTTTTCTAAATTCTTCTACTGTTTCTTCATTCATACTACCACATCCTAGCATTGTAAGTGTAACAAAACATTCTTCTATTAGTCAAGGTTAAGACAAAAATTTACGATACATTAAATCTAACAAAGATGTTAAATAATAGATAGGATGTTTCTCTAATTTTATAATATCTAAAATAATAACTAAATTAGAGCCTCTACTCAAAAATCTAAAAGACGGACTAATATCATAAGAATCCATAAATAATTCATCTACTTTAATATTAGATACAACCTCCGCAGGGAACACTAATTCAATAGAATTTTTCGTTTGAGAAACCCTTTTAACGTGAACATAATTAGCAAGTTTTTCAAACCATTCCTCATACATATAAACAAGCATATCTTCACTAATACGACCAAATCGGTCTTCCAATTCTTGTTTTACTTCTTCTAATTTTTCCTTAGAATCAATTTCATTAATTTTACGGTGAATTTCAATCTTTAAGTCATCTTCATGAACATACTCATCTTCAATATGAGTACTAACATTTAATAATGGCTTAGTATCCTCTACTTCCTCTTCCTCCGGTAAAGAAAGATTCTTCTTACGCAAAACTTCTTCATTTAATAATCTCAAATATAAATCAATTCCAACAGAATCGATAAAGCCAGCTTGTTCACTACCAAGAATATCACCAGCACCACGAATAGACAAATCTCTTGTTGCAATACTAAAACCACTACCAAGTGCCGTAAACTCTTTAATGACATTAAGTCTCTTAATAGCTGATTCCGTTAATACCTTAGCTGGATGATACATCAAATAAGCATAAGCAAATTTATCGCTACGACCAACCCTACCACGAATCTGATATAACTGACTAAGACCAAATCGATCAGCATCCATAATAATCAAAGTATTAACATTTGGTATATCAATACCCGTCTCAATAATGGTAGTACACACCAAAATATCATATTCATGATTAATAAAATCCAAGATTCTATTTTCCAAATCACTTTTATTCATTTGTCCATGAGCAGTAATAATTCTAGCATCAGGAACTAAACTTTGTATACGATACCTTTCTTCTTCGATAGAATCTACTTTATTATAAAGAATAAAAACTTGACCATCACGAGATAATTCTTTATAAATAGCATCCTTCAAAATTTGCTTATTTTCTTCAATAACATAAGTTTGTACAGGATAACGATTAACAGGTGGAGTCTCAATTAATGATAAACTTCGAATACCAACCAAAGACATTTGTAACGTTCTAGGAATTGGTGTAGCAGTTAAAGTCAAAACATCCACATTTGTTTTATACTTTTTAATTTTTTCTTTATGAGTAACACCAAATCTTTGCTCTTCATCGATAACTAAAAGTCCAAGATTTTTAGGTTTAACATCATCACTTAATAAACGATGCGTACCAAAAACCAAATCAATCGTACCATTAGAAAGTCCTTCTATAATACGTCTTACTTCTTTAGGAGATGTAAATCTATTTAAAAGACCAATAGAAACAGGAAAGTCTTTAAACCTAGCCATAGCATTCTCATAATGCTGATTAGATAAAATAGTAGTAGGACATAAGAATAGTACTTGTTTAGAATCTAAAATAGCTTTAAAAGCCGCAACAAAAGCCACTTCCGTCTTACCAAAACCAACATCACCACATAATAGACGATCCATAGGAACCGGTTTTTCCATATCTTCTTTAATCTGTACAATAGCTCGTTTCTGATCTGGTGTTAATTCATAAGGAAACCGTGATTCAAAATCAAGCATTAAATCATTATCCGGAGAAAAAGCAAAACCTTTTCTTGCTTCACGTTCCGCATATAATTGCAATAAATCATCGGCCATATCTTGAACTTTTTTCTTAACACGATTCTTAGTTTTTTGCCATTCTGTACCACCAAGTTTATTAATTTTAGGAGCATATCCCTCTTTACCTGTATATTTACTAAGTAAATCAATTTTTTCAACAGGTATATATAATTTATCCTCTCCCTGATATAAAACTTCTACATAATCTTTAACAACACCAGAAGAAGCAAGCGTTTTAATTCCATTATAAACACCAATACCATGAACATTATGAACAACATAATCTCCTACTTCCAATTTGTTAATATCAGAAATAGTAGAAGAATATTTAAACTTTGTACGATACTTTTTCTGTTTTTCTTTAATGATAAATAATTCATTAGCAGTCAAAAAAACATAATCTTGATAAATAAAGCCAGAACGTATAGGCTTTGAAACTAAATTTACTTGATTGATTTCTATATGATCAAAATCAGTCTCAACTACTTTCATATTAAGAAACTTCATAACACTAAATATCTGATACTTCTGTAAACATAAAACAACAGTCTTACCATCATCAATAACCTTACGAATAAACTGATTAATACTGTCAGCATTTTCATTAAAATTATTAATCGTATGAACATTAAAATCTATAATCTTATCAGAAAGATAATGATCAATATTCATATAATAAACAGGATAATCTACTAAAATTTGCGAAAAATCAAACATATAATTACCATGAAAAGAAATATCTTTAGTACTCTGATAAGTAAATACCTCTTCCATAATTTGCTGAAAACTTACCTTTAACTGCTCATAATCTTTAAAAAATGTAATAGCTGGCCTTAAATAATCAGAAATAGAAGATACATCTTCATACTTTGGTAAATATTTTTGTTTAAACGCCTCTTCCTCTAAAACCTGCTTATCAGTTAAAAACTCTGTACAAGGCAAAATTAATACAGTAGAAATATTAGATAATGACTTTTGAGTATCAGGATTAAAATAACGGATAGACTCAATCTCATCATCAAAAAACTCTATACGAACTGGATTATCACTTTCCACAGGAAAAACATCAATAATAAAACCTCGAACAGCAAACTCACCTGTTTTATTAACAATAGTATCTCGAGTATACCCTGATTGTACTAGCTTTTCCACCAACTTTTGTGGATTAAATTGTTTACCTACAGTAAGTTCCACAAAAAACTGTGGATATTTTTCTCTTGCAGGCAAAAATCTCAAATATCCCATCAAATTAGTAATAACAATACCTTTTTTTTCAAAAATAGTATGTATTGTTTCTAAACGATTATATTGAAGTTCAGGACTAACAGCCAAAGCTTCACTAGTTAAAAAATCATCCATAGGAAACAAATAAACGTCATCAGTATAATTAGATAGTGAAGAATATAACTGGTTAGCTTCATATAAAGAATTTACAACAACCAATATATTTTTATTTTGATTTATAAAAGTAGAATATAATAAAACGCAAAAAAACTCATCGGTAAGACCTGTAATACCTGAGTCTTTTTTTAATTCAATATTTCCTATTTTCTGAAAAACATTCATAAAATCACCTATTCTTACGATTATAGCGATTCATTAAAGACAAAAAGTCCATAGAAAAATAATCATCTATAACATTTACTAAGTCTGAAAATAATTCATTTAAAATGACATTTTCTTCTTTAGAAAATCTTCCTAATACATAATCTTTAGTTTCACGATTTTTATCATTAGAAATTCCTATCTTTAACCTCTTATATTCTTGAGTATGGATACATGCTTCAATATTTCTAAGACCGTTATGTCCACCACAAGAACCTTTATCTTTTAATTTAAAATTACCAACATTCAAATCTAAATCATCAGAAATAATCAATATATCTGACGTATCTAACTTAAAAAATTGAACAAACTGACTAACAACTGTTCCTGATAAATTCATATACGATTGTGGTTTTAAAAACAAAACTTTCTCACCATGGATATTAGTCTCAAAATAAAGTCCTTGAAACTTACTTTTCCAGCTTGGAATAATATTCTTTTTAGATAAATAAAAATCAATAAAAGAAAAGCCAATATTATGTCTCGTACTCGAGTACTCTTTACCTGGATTACCAAGACCAACGATTAATTTCACACAATCACCTCTTAATAATTACTTTAATCTAAAATCTAAATTATTTCCCGGGAAATAATTATTTCTTATTTTCATGATATTCTTTATAAATGATAGACTTAGCAACTCCTCTTTCTCTAGCAACTGTCTTAATCGCATCTTTTTCAGACATTCCATCATCCAAATAAAGTTGTACATGTTCCAAAACAGACATACTAGAATAATCTATTTTCTCATGATTACCATCTACAATTAAAACGAATTCTCCTCTTAATTCAGAAACAATTGGAATTAGTTCCTGTATTGTACCACGACAAATCTCTTCATGCAACTTTGAAATTTCTCTATGAATACTAATATTACGATTACCAAAAACTTCTAACATATACCCTAAAGTTTTTTCAATACGATGTGGTGCTTCATAAAAAATCAACGTATAAGGTAACTTACTTAAGCTCATAAGTTCTGCTTTAATCTTAGATTCTTTCGTTTGCAAAAACCCATAAAATAAGAATGGTGATGGAGAAATTCCAGAAGAAGTTAAAGCAGGAACGAATGCTGTAGCGCCTGGAAGAGCAATAACATTAAAATGATGTTCAATAACAGCCTTAGAAACAACATAGCCAGGATCACTTACAACAGGAGAACCCTGATCGGTAATTAGACCTATATTTTTTCCACTAGCCAATTCAGAAATAACATATTCTTTTATTTTATCTTCATTATACTCATGACAGCTAACAAGTTTTTTCTTAATATGAAAATGATTAAGTAACTTACTACTTTCTCTAGTATCTTCACATAAAATTAAATCAACCATCTCTAACGTCTTTAGTGCTCTTACAGTAATATCATCCAAATTCCCAATTGGAGTAGGAATTAAATATAAACTAGCACTACCATCATAACTACTCTGTCTCACTAGACTTCACCTCTACTAAAAAATGCTCATACTCTGAAGAATAACTACCATCATCCATTTTCATAATAAAAGGAGACTCAACTTTTAATCCAAGTTTACCATGTTTAATTCCTTCTATTAAAACTAACGTAGATGGCTTATGTACAAACTCATAAACAAAACGAATTCTTTTAGGTTCAATATGATACTTTCTAAATAAATCAAAAATTTCAAGTAACCTTTCTGTCCGATGTACCATAGCAAAAGTCCCGTTATTTTTAAGTAATTTACTAGCAACCATCACTACTTCTTCTAAAGATATTTTAACTTCATGTCTAGCAATCGTCTTTTCAACACTTTCATTAAAATAATTCTTATCATTAACTTTAAAATATGGAGGATTACAAGTAATAACATCATATTTTTCTATTGTATCACTAGAAACATAATCCTTCATATCAGAACAGATAATAGATATTTGATTATTTAATTGATTATAAAAAACTGATTTTGAAGCCAAATCTGATAGTTTAGGTTGAATCTCTACTCCTGTAATTTTTTTATTTGTACGAAGAGATAAAATCAATGGAATAACACCATTACCAGTACCTAAATCTAATATTTCTTTATCACGTAAACGTATTGTTACAAAATTAGCAAGCATAACACTATCTAAAGAAAAAGAAAAAAAATCAGTATTTTGATAAATTTTTCGATTAGGATAACCTAAAATATCATTCAGAACTTCCATGGTAATCTTCCTTTTTTATATCAACAAAACCTTTCTCTTTTAAATCAACTTGAAAGGAGCCTTTGAAAACATCTATAGAAGAAACCTTACCAGTACCAGAACTAGTTTCAACTATAGTCCCAATCTTAGGATAACCCTTTTTTAATTCTGTATAAAGATCATTCTCATAGCCTAAACAACATAAAAGGCGACCACAAATACCATTAATCTTAGAAGGATTTAAAGCAAGAAATTGATTTTTAGCCATATTAATAGATACACTATTAAAATCTGTTAAAAAGGTATGACAACATAAAAACAATCCACAAGGACCAAGACCACCAACTTTTTTAGCTTTATCACGAACACCTATCTGCCTTAATTCAATTCTAGTCTTATATTTTTGTGCAAGTTTTTTAGCTAATTCTCTAAAATCAACACGATTATCAGCAACAAAAGAAAAAATCAACTGACTTTTATCAAAAGTATAAAAACAATCTACAAAATTCATATCTAACCCTAATTCTTTACTATACTTTTTAGCTATATCCAAAGCCTTAACAGATTTCTCATTATTATCATTAATTTGCTTCAAATCTTCTGGTGTTGCTACTCTAATAACAGAATACAAATCAGTTGGTAAATTATCCTCAGATTCAAGATAAGGTGCCCTCTTCACAACTGCTGAATCTATTCCTGATTCTCCCTTAATTATAACAACATCACTTAATTTACACTCTATATTATTTACATCAGCATATAAAAAAGATTTACTAATAGGTAACATAATTCCAATTACATTTTTCATCTATTTCACCTCCACAAAACGGGAAAAGATGGAATCTAACCATAATTTATAATTAATATTATACACCAATTTAGGAATTTCCTCCTCAATTATTGTAATATAAGATAAGATTTTATCTCTATGAGTATCACTTAAAAAAGAAAGTTGATCATTTTCCTGTCCTGACAAAAACTGAATAAATATTTTCTCAACAATATCAAAAACTTCTTTTGCAACAGTTTTATCAGGCATAATACTATCTAAAATTTCCTTATAATGAACAAATAAATCATCGCCTGAAATTAAATAACGAATAAATCGAATAACTGTATCATCAATAGAAGAAATTTCAGTAGAATCAACTAAAGATAGAACCTGACATCTAGATAAAATAGTATCTAAGACTTGATATCTATTTTTAGTTAGTAAAATAGCAATAATTCCTTCTTCTGGTTCCTCTAAAAACTTTAAAATAGTATTAGCAGAAGATGGATTAAGTTTTTCAGCTTCTCGAATAATATATACCCTTCTATGCCCAATCAAGGAATAATTTTGATACTCTTCTTTCAAACTTAAAAGCTGTTTTTTCTTAATCTGCATACCATCTGCTTCGATAATCTCTAAATCTGGAAAAATTCCTTCATCAATTAATTGACAAGTATTACATCTATTACAGTTCAAACCATCTATATTAGAAACTGGATGAGGACATAATATCATTTTTACAAACAGCAAAACAAAGGGATAATCTAAAGAAACATCCCCTAATTCAATTAGATAAGAATGAGATAACTTATCCGTTTTTATAATAGTCTCAATATAATTAACAAATCTCTGTTGTATATAAGTTAAATCATTCATATCATCACCACTTATAAAAATAAAATTCGAAATAATACTAAAGCAAATAAAGCAGGAGTTCCAAGAAAAGTAATAGATAATAACGTAATAATGTTGATAGGTAATATCATATTAAAATTAACTGCAATCAAATTATAACCATATAAAATAAAACCACTAATAATAATTTTTTTAAAGCATTCAACTATTTTTTTCATATTGTATCACCTTGATAAAAAATATGAAAAAAACCATGATTTATTCTATTTCTTTTCTATCATTTAAAGCTCTTTCTAAAGTTAGACTATCAACATATTCCATATCAGCTCCCATGGGAACACCACTAGCAAGTCTAGTAACAACAACACCCAGACCATCCAATACTCGCTTAATATAAAGCGCTGTAGTCTCACCTTCAATACTTGGACGAAAAGCAAAAATCACTTCTTTAAAATTTTCATTTTTTATTCTATCAATTAGCTTATCTAATCCAATATCTTCCGGATTAACACCATCTAAAGGAGAAATTAATCCATCCAGAACATGATACATTCCATGAAACATACCCAATCGTTCAAATAAGAATACATTTTTTGTATCTTCAACTACACATAAAGTCTCTCTATCTCTAGTTGAATCAGAGCAAACAATACATTTATCAGAGTCAGTAAACGTATTACAAATAGGACAAGGATGAATTTTTTCTTTTACAGAAACAATACTATCTGAGAAAAAAGATACTTGTTCATCCTCAAGTCCTAAAACAGAAAAAGCTAAACGTTCAGCAGTTTTTTCCCCTATTCCAGGTAAAAACTTAAATGATTCAATTAAATTTCTAATACTATCTGGATACATATTACCTACTAAAACAATCCAGGAATATTACCAAATTTTCCCATCTTTTTCTCTGTTGTTTCGTCAACCTTTTTAAATGCTTCATTAATTGCTACTAAAAACATATCCTCTAACATTTCTAAATCATCAGCATCTAAAGAATTAGACTTATCAATTTCTACCTTTACAACTTCTTTATTACCTTTAACAGTTACTTTAACAAGAGAACTTTCTCCAATGAATTCCATAGAATCAATTTCTTCTTTAGCACTCATCATATCTTTTTGTAGTTTTTGAGCTTGTTTTAACATAGCTTGCATATTCATTAAACATTCCTCCTAATCAATTTCTACAATATCGCCAAATAACATACTGGCATCACTAGATATTATATCATCTGTTTCTTCTTTTTTAAACACTTTTTCTGGCTCCTCTAAAACTTCATAATGATTTCCTTCTTTTAAATGCTGAATATACTCTTTCTTTAATTTATCCCATTCTAAGTCAGATATAATAGCAAACTTCTTAGAAGAGTGAGTAATATCCGAATACACCTCTTCCATTTGTTCTAAATGTAATAAATTCTGCTGTACTATAGATTCATATTCGTAACTTAGAACAATTATATCATCGCTAGCAACACGAAATTTAGAATTTAATAATTCACAAACAAGATAACCTATTTTCTGATCAAAAGTATAGTCATTTAATAACTTTAAATTATCAATTTCATGATTTAAAACTTGTTTATTAGCCAAAGCAAAAGCATTATTAATTCGAACTTTTATAATATCATCTATATTCAAAATATCACCGGTATTAAAATTATCAACAACTTTTTTATCCACAGTAGATAAATCATCTTGAGAAATAGCATCATCATTAGAATTAGTAAGAATATCCTCATTTTTCATCTTAAATTCAACAGACTCAACATTTTCATACTTATCATCATTGACAACATTATTATGACCTGCATTATCATTACTATTTTTTTCAACAAGCGTATTCTTAATTGAACTTACCTTATTATCCACAGATTTTGTGGAATTAGAATCAGAAATATCAGACATAAAATTCAACAATAATATTTCTATATAAATTTTAGGATTACCACTCTTTTTAATATCGAACATTTTTTCGTTTATGCTAGTAATTAATTTTTCCACAAGTAAAACAGAATAATTAATACTATTTTGTTCTACATAATAATCAATCAATAAATCACGTAAATAATACATAAATTGCGACAGAATTTGAATAAGATTTTTTCCACTATTATTAAAAGAATTAATTTGATTCAACACCTCTTTATAATTAGCGGTAAATACAAAATCACATAATGTTTTTAAATCTTTTTTCGTAATCAAGCCATTTAATTCAATATAGATATCCATGGTAATTAAATCACTAGTATAAGAACTAAGTTTATCCAAAATTCCCAAAGAATCACGCATTCCACCATCAGATGAGATAGCAATTTCCCTTAAAACATCATCTTCAATTAAAATATTTTCTTGATTACAAACGTATTTTAATCTTTCCACAATCATATCTGTAGAAATACGTTCGAAAGAAAAGCATTGACAACGAGAAATAATAGTCTCAGGAACTTTTTGAGGATCAGTAGTTGCTAAAATAAAGATAGCGTGTTCTGGCGGTTCTTCCAACGTCTTTAATAACGCATTAAATGCACCAATAGATAACATATGAACCTCATCAATAATATAAACTTTATATTTTAATTCACCTGGTACAAGATTAATCTTATTACGTAATTCACGAATCTCATCTACACCATTATTAGAAGCAGCATCAATCTCTAAAATATCAACACATTCTTTTTCACTAGCAATTAAACAATTTTTACATTTTCCACAAGGATTACCATCAACTGGCTCTAAACAATTAACTGCTTTAGCAAAAATTTTAGATAAAGAGGTTTTTCCAGTTCCTCTAGATCCAAAAAACATATACGCATGACAAAATTTATGCTGTGAAATAGAGTTTTTTAAAACCTTAACCACTGTAGTTTGACCTACAACATCATCAAAAGTTTGAGGCCTATATTTTCTATATAAAGCTTGATACATAAACGCACCTCCAAATAAACAAAAATATTATACCATAAAAAAAAGAGAACAAACCTACTTATTTCTCTTCTTTGCAAAAAATTTTTTCATTAATACAGATACTTTTTCCACAGCTAAATCATTAGAAATTAAAACACGGGAATTATTTTTATCTTTATTTAATATTTGTTTAACAATTTCATAATTAGTAGTATCAGAATTTGATAATCCACAATAAATGTGATTAACTCTCGCCTGTTTTAATAAACTAGCACACATAGGGCAAGGTTCTAGAGTAACATAAACATCGCAGCCTTCTAATCTCCAATTATTTAATTTCTTAGAAGCTTTTTCCACAGCTAAAACTTCTGCATGTTTGCTAGCACAACACAATTTTTCTTTCTTATTATAAGCTTTAGAGATAACCCTATCATCGCGTACAATAACACATCCAACAGGAACTTCATCAATTAAAAAAGCTTTTTGTGCTTCTTTTATTGCTAAATCCATAAATTTTTTATTCATAAAATCACCTAAAAATAAAAGTGCACATAAAAGTTGACTATTAAGGCTGCTACCTCCCGGTCCTGACCTGGTTCTAGTACTTTTATTGCACTATAGATATTTTAATATAAACAATGTTATTTGTAAACAGTTTTTTGATTTCATTAATATGTTCCACGTGGAACATTACATATAATTTAGTAATATACAATAAAGCAAAAATAAATTTGAGCAAAAGCAAATAATTAATATACAAACATCCTAACTAAAGAAAAAGATAATGTTTCACGTGAAACATTACAAATAATCTTACCTAAATAAAAAACACAATAATTTAAAAGAAACAAGTATATTAACTAACTATGTTTCACGCGGAACATAAAATATTAAATATAAAATCATCATAAAAAAGATCTAACCAAGAAATTACAATTATAATAAGATTCAAAATAAATCATTTGATTATTCTATCAAAGAATATAAAAATATTTTTAAATATACAATCAACAAAATCATATTAAAATTAAAATGATATATAGTGTTCCACGTGGAACATTATATTTTATACGTAAAATAAACAATAAATATAATAAAAAAACAAAATTTATTAAAAAAATTCAAACTAAGAAACAACACGAAAGAAAATATATTACCATATAAACATTAAGAACAATTACTTTTAAAAAATATTAAGTTTCACGTAAAACATATAAATTATTATTTAGAAAACAAAATTAATTTTATCCACAATACGAATAAAAACAAAAATAATAATAATTTGTTTTTATTCGTATTTTACATTTAATTATTTCCCGGGAAATAATTTCCCAAATAATTTAGAGATATATTTTTCCACAGTTAAAACGCAAAAGATGAAATTATGATAAATGAAAACATAGATAAATCAGCAGTTTATTAACGCAAATAAAAAACGAGAAGTAAATCATCTCGTTTTACTACTAAAAATAATTTTAATTATTCTCAACATTATTTGATTTTTCCACAATATCTAAATTTTCTGTTTGCGTATTTTCTACTTCTGAATTTATGTTTTCCACAGTTTGATTTTCTTCGTTAGCTTCTTCATTTTCGCTAGTCTCTTCTTTTTCCACAACCGCAACCGTAGATACTTTTTGATCATCTTTCAAATTAATCAATCTAACACCTTGTGTTGCTCTCTTTAACGTAGAAACTTGCTCTAATGGTAATTTTATAATCGTACCACTATCAGTAATAATCATTAAATCGTACTCACCATCAGCATCAACACAATCCAAAGCAACCATCATACCATTCTTCTCAGTGATATTTAATGCTTTAACACCTTTACTTCCACGATGAGTTAAACGATATTCCTCAATTTCTGATTTCTTTCCGTATCCATTTTCTGTAACAATAAGAATTAATTGACCAGGCTTAATTACTTCTGCTCCAATAACTTTGCTATCTTCAAGTTCAATACCTTTAACACCAGAAGCACTACGTCCCATGACGCGAACCTCAGCTTCATTAAAACGAACCATACGACCGTTATTAGCACCAATTGCTATCTCATCATTACCAGTAGTAACACCAACATAGATCAATTCATCATCTTCTTTTAATCCAATAGCAATCTTACCACTCTTACGTATATTATCAAACTCAGAAAGCTCTGTACGTTTTACTAAACCTTGACGAGTAACAAATACTAAATACTTATGTTCTTCATTATCAGCAGATAGCGATATTATCGAACTAATGTTCTCGTCTTTTTCTAATGGTAATAAATTAATAATTGGTAATCCTTTGGATTGTCTACTAAATTCTGGAACTTCATAACCTTTCATACGATAAATTCTACCTTTATTAGAGAAGAATAGAATATAATCATGTGTTTTCATTGAAACCAATTGCTCTACAAAATCCTCCTCATTAGTAGACATACCTTTAATACCTACTCCACCACGATTTTGAGTCTTATAAGTATCAGATTTTAATCTCTTAATATATCCTTTATTAGTTAAAGTAACAATAATATCTTCAACAGGAATTAATGACTCGTCTTCAATATATTCAATTGCAGTCATATCAATATTTGTACGACGTTCATCTCCATATTTATTCTTAATTTCTGTCATTTCGTCTTTAATAATTTGTAATACTTTAGCTTCACTTGCTAATATTGATTTTAATTCTTCAATTTCAGCAAGTAATTCTTGTAACTCATTCTCTATTTTATCTCTTTCCAATCCAGTTAAACGTCTTAACTTCATTTCTAAGATAGCTTGAGCTTGAGCTTCAGATAATTTATAGTTATTTCTAAGGCCAATCATAGCTTCTTCATCGTTTTTAGCCGATTTTATCAACTGAATAATCTCATCAATATGATCCAGTGCAATTTTTAATCCTTCTAAAATATGCGCTCTAGCTTCATCTCTAGCTAAATCAAACTTAGTACGACGAATAATAATTTCCTTTTGATAATCAATATATTTAGAAATAATATCTTTTAATCCTAATGTTTTTGGAACACCTTGATCAAGCATTAAGAAAATAATTCCATAATTTGTCTGAAAAGCAGTATGCTTATATAAATTATTAAGAACAACCTGAGGATTAGCATCTTTCTTAAGAGTAATCGTAATCTTAATACCATCTTTTAAATCTGTATGATAATCAGTAATTCCATCAATTACTTTATTATGAACAAGTTCAGCAACCCTATTCTTTAATTCTAATGTATTAATACCATAAGGAACCTCATCCACAATAATATAATGTCTTCCATTTTTCTCTTCAATTCGTGCTTTACTACGAATAGTAATACTTCCTCTACCCGTTTCATAAGCCTTTCGAATACCACTATTACCTAAAATAGTAGCTCCTGTTGGAAAATCAGGACCTTTAATATATTGCATCAATCCATCAACATCAATATCAGGATTATCAATATAAGCAATACATCCATCAATAACCTCTTTTAAGTTATGTGGAGGAATGTTAGTAGCCATACCAACAGCAATTCCCATGGTACCATTAACTAAAATATTAGGAAATCTAGATGGCAATATTTCAGGCTCTTTTTCAGATTCATCAAAGTTTGGAATAAAATTAACTGTATCTTTATTAATATTTCTTAATAACTCCAACGAAATCTTAGATAATCTGGACTCGGTATAACGCATTGCTGCAGCACCATATCCCTCAATATTACCAAAGTTACCATGACCATCAACTAACATATAACGATATGAAAAATCTTGTGCCATACGAACCATAGCTTCATAAATACTAGAGTCGCCATGTGGATGATATTTACCCATGACATCTCCAACGATTCTAGCACTCTTTTTATGAGGTTTATCAGGTGTATAACCAGATTCATACATAGAATATAAAATACGTCTATGAACAGGCTTTAAACCATCTCTTAAGTCAGGTAAAGCACGTGATACAATAACACTCATAGAATATTCAAGGAAAGAATCCCTTACTTCATTAACTATATTATTTTTTTCTAACTTATCCATTCTATCCTACCTCCCTAAATATCCAAATTCTGTACATAAACAGCATTTTCTTCAATAAATTCTCTTCTAGGACCTACTTCTTCACCCATTAACTGAGCAAATGTCTCATCAGCAGCCATAGCATCCTCTACTGTAATCTGACGTAACACACGTTTTTCAATATCCATAGTAGTTTCATTCAATTCTTCTGCATCCATCTCTCCTAAACCTTTCATACGCATAATATCGTATTTTGTATTAGGAGAAAGTGTTGCTAAATACTCGTCTCTTTCTTGTTCATTAAGCACATATTTGATATTTTTACCATGTTTAATAACAAATAATGGAGGTTGAGCAGCATATACATGTCCAGCTTCAACAATAGGCCTAAAGAAGCGATAAAATAAAGTAAGTAACAATACACGAATATGACTACCATCAACATCAGCATCCGTCATAATAATAATTTTGTCATATCTTAATTTACTTAAATCAAAATCATCACCAATTCCAGTACCAAAAGCAGTAATAATAGTACGAATCTCCTCATTAGCAAGCGCTCTATCAAGTCTGGCTTTTTCAACATTTAAAATCTTACCACGTAAAGGCAAAATTGCCTGAGTCATACTATTTCTACCTTTAATTGCAGAACCACCAGCAGAATCTCCCTCGACTAAGAAAATTTCACACTCTGAAGGATCCTTACTCTTACAATCAGATAGTTTTCCATAGAAATTAGTAATATCCAAATCACCTTTTCTACGAGTTAACTCTCTAGCCCTTTTAGCAGCAACTCTAGCACGAGATGCAGTCATACTTTTTTCAACAATAATCTTTGCTTGATCAGGATTTTCCATTAAAAATCTTTCAAAAGCTTCAGAAAATATACGATCTGCAATACCACGACACTCACTATTTCCAAGTTTGGTCTTTGTTTGTCCTTCAAATTGAGGATTAGGATGTTTAATAGAAACAATCATCGTAAGACCTTCTTTAACATCATCACCAGTCAAAGAATCATCATTATTCTTTAGCATACCATTAGAAGTAGCATACTTATTCAAAATACGAGTTAAAGCACGTCTTACACCATCTTCATGAGTTCCACCTTCTGGTGTATTAATGTTATTAACAAAAGAATAAATACTAGAATTATAAGTTTCATTATATTGAAGTGCAACCTCTAAAGAAATATCATTTTCAATTCCAGTACA
>JAGHJJ010000026.1 GCA_017886705.1 Bacilli bacterium
TTCCTCGTAAACTTACCATTAGAAGTATTCGCAGCAGTATAGATAATTCCTTGTAAAATATGATTATAATTAATTGGCAATATTAAAGGACTATCCAAATCAATAAAAACTTTAAGTTGCATACAAATCCATCCTTTTCAATAAACATAGTTATTATATATCATGTTTATATAACAAATGCAATTAATACTATCTAGAAAATATTTGCTATATCATTGAAATAATGATATAAATAAACTATACAAGTTTATAATAATCTAAGGAATATAAAGGAAGAAAAAATGAAAAGAATAGTACTTAAAATCTTATTTATCTTATCTATCATACCATACGTCTTATTAATATTTGGAACAATTAACTCTTATATCAATGGCTTTGGAAGTACAAAAGAAGTAGTAAATTCCATCTGGCCAGCCAGACAGTATGGATACTCTGCTGTAAAAACTTATCTCTATTATGTTTTTTATCCAAATATGTTTGGTCAAATTTTAATACCATTATTTTTAATTTGTATTATTTATCAAATAGTATATTTAATAAAATTTAGAAAGAAGAAAGGAAAATAATAATGTTAAGCTTAGAAAAAGTACAAACTGAATTAAAAAAATATAATTATCCCTATAATGACAATATTTTATCTGGTCATACAAAATCAAAAGTAAAATGGATTCTACCAGCCAGAAGTGCAAGTATCATTGCTTTTGAACAAGCAACTTCTTATTTATTTGGATTTAATAGTGAAGGAGTAACTCTATTTCCTATAGAAGGTGATTGGAATATTGCAGATAGTTTATTAATACCATGGAAAGAGATAGAAAAATTTAAAATGAAAAATGGTCTTCTAGAACAAGAAATGATAATCAAGACCAAAGAAATGACAATCACAATGAAAATAAGTAAATATGTGGTAAATAATCCATGGATAAAAAACAATATGAACGACTTAAAAATAAATAACTATTTTTATAAGGAAAACTAAAGGACTTAATATCAAAATATGAAACAAAATATAACAAGGAGAAAATTGAAATGATAAAGATTGATAATTTTTATTTCGTTATAGAAAATATCGAAAAATCAGTCGAATTTTATACAACTTTATTAAATCAGAAACCAGCAAACATAATAAAAGATCGTAGGGCGTAAGGCCAAATTTATTTTGGAATTATAAGCAAAAAAAGTGCAGACTGTAAATTAATAAAAGGCAATAACGCAGTACTAGGTCTATATACAGAAAACTTAGAAGAAGCTTATAAACTATGTAAGAAAATAGGAGCCAAAATTATTTATAAACCAGAAGAAATACCTAACTCAAAAGATCATTACAAGTGTTTTGCCATAGAAGATTTAGATGGCAACAAAATAGAAATCGCAACTTATGATAAATAATAGAAAGGAATAAATATGCGAAAACTGACGAAAAGATTTATCACATCCTCCCTAGATAACTTAAACCTAAGTATGCCAATAAGATATGAAAGATACTATATAAGTGATACTTTAAGAATCCAAAAGAAGGGTAATACTTATGAAAAAGAAATATTAAATGAAAATAACACAGTAACAAGAAAAGAAAATATTTCGGAAAGTGAATTTTTATCTTTAAAAGAAAACGCTTACTCTAAAATCATAAGAGATAGTTATCTATATTTAGACGATAAAAGAGTATCAATAAAAAAATATTTAGGAGACTATCAAGGTTTGTATCGTGTAGAAGTAACCTTTACAAATATGAAGGAAGAAAACTTATATCAGAAAGAAACTTGGATGGGACAAGAAATTACAAAGTCCCCTCTAGCTTTTGATAAAGATTTAAGCAAATTATCTAAAGAAGAATTTAAAAAAGAATTAAAAAAGTATCTCGAATAATCAGGTTGAAACATCTGGTTATTTTTTCTTGACAATTAAAAAATATCCTCGTAAAATGTTAATGTTTGAAAAATAATAATTAAAAAGAAGTGAGAAAGAAAAATGATAAAAAGATTAATGAAATCCATACGAGAATACAAAACACCATCATTACTAGCTCCATTTTTTGTAGCTTTAGAAGTAGTATTAGAAGTAATTATCCCGCTTTTAATGGCAAACTTAATCGATGATGGAATCTATCAAGGAGAGATGAGGTTAGTCTATAAAATAGGAGTAGAGCTAATCATCTGCGCAATACTTTCCTTAATTTTTGGTATGCTTAGTGGAATGTTTGCAGCAAAAGCTTCCTCTGGTTTTGCCAAAAACCTAAGACAAGACCTATATTATAAAGTACAGACATTTTCATTTACCAACATTGATAAATTCTCAACCAGTAGCTTAGTTACTAGATTAACAACAGATATTACTAATGTACAAATGGCTTATCAAATGATTATAAGAATTGCTGTACGAGCACCATTAATGCTAATTATATCGTTATTTTTTGCATTCTCTATCAATAAGAGCTTATCTCTAATTTTCTTAATTGCAATACCAATTCTAGGCTTTGGATTATTTTATATCTCAAAAAAAGTACATCCAATCATGGAACGAGTATTTAAAAGATATGATGCCTTAAATAACGTAGTAGAAGAAAATGTAGGAGCAATACGTGTTGTAAAATCTTTTGTGTTAGAAAAAGAAGAAATCAAAAAATTTAAACATGTATCTAACGAAATTTATCAAGGATTTAGTAAAGCAGAAAAAATATTAGCATTTAATGGACCATTAATGCAGTTTGCTATATATGCCTGTATTTTACTAATTTCCTGGTTTGGAGCAAAAATCATTGTAACAACAAACATGACAGGACTAACAACAGGAGAACTAATGACTATGTTCACCTACAGTATTCAAATACTATCTAGCTTAATGATGTTATCTATGATATTCGTAATGATTACCATATCACGCGCATCCATAGAAAGAATTGTAGAAGTATTAGAAGAAGAACCAAGTATTAAGGACAAAAAAGATCCTATCTACGAAGTAAAAGATGGATCAATTGACTTTGATAAAGTTAGTTTTAGTTACGTAGGAAAGAAAGAAAAAGAATGCTTAAAGAACATAAATCTACATATAAAATCTGGAGAAACGATTGGTATTATAGGTGGAACGGGAAGTGGGAAATCTAGTCTAGTAAATTTAATTCCAAGACTATATGATGTAACCGAAGGAAGTTTAAAAGTAGGTGGTGTCAACGTAAAAGATTACGATTTAGAAGCATTAAGAAAAGAAGTAGCTTGTGTTTTGCAAAAGAACGTACTATTTTCAGGAACCATAACAGAAAATATTCGCTGGGGAGATGAAAAAGCATCTAAAGAAGAAGTGGAAAGAGTATGTAAATTAGCACAAGCAGACGAATTTATCCAAAAATTTCCTAAAAAATATGATACATATATTGAAGAGGGTGGAACAAATGTTTCTGGAGGACAAAAACAAAGATTATGTATCGCAAGAGCTCTACTTAGAAAACCAAAAATCTTAATATTAGACGATTCAACTTCGGCAGTAGATACCAAAACTGACAATCTAATTCAAACAGCATTTAAAGAAGAAATCCCAGATACTACAAAAATTATTATTGCTCAAAGAATTTCTTCTGTAGAAAACTGTGATAGAATCATTGTTATTTATCATGGTGAAATAAATGGAATCGGTACTCATGAAGAACTATTAAAATCAAATAAAATATATAAAGAAATCTATAACTCTCAAACAAAAGGAAGTGATACAAATGAAAAAAAATGAGATAAAAAAAGGAACTCTAAAAAGACTACTAAGTTACGTCTTAAAAAACTATAAGAAGCAATTTATCTTTGTCTTCATCTGTATCATAATTTCATCTATCGCCAGCGTAGCAGGATCCTTATTTTTACAAACCCTAATTGATGATTATATAACACCTTTACTAAAAGATAAAAATCCTATCTTTACAGAATTATTACAAATCTTAACGGTCATGGGAACTATCTATATCGTTGGTATATTAGCATCCTACCTATACAGTAGATTAATGGCTGTTGTATCGCAAGGAGTATTACGAGACATCCGTAATGAAATGTTTACAAAAATGGAAAAATTACCAATCAGATATTTTGATACAAATACTCACGGAGATATTATGAGTCACTACACAAACGATACAGACACGTTAAGACAAATGTTATCTCAAAGCTTACCACAAGTAATCACATCAGTATTTAGTATTATCGCAATATTCTGTTCGATGGTATATTTAAGTCCCATGTTAACAGGATTTGTAATTGTATTTACCTTATTAACATTAATAGTTACCAAGACAATTTCCTCAAAAAGTGCTAAATACTTCTTAAAACAACAATATGCTCTAGGAAAAGTAAATGGTTACATAGAAGAAATGTTAAATGGTCAAAAAGTAGTAAAAGTATTTACCCATGAAGAACACGCTAAAAAAGACTTTGATAAATTAAATGAACAACTAAATGAAAATATGTATCATGCCCATAAATTTATTAATATCTTAATGCCAATTGCCAATAACTTAGCCAATCTCCAATACGTTTGTATTGCCTTAATTGGTACAGTATTAACAATTAATGGAACAATCGCTTTATCGATTGGAACTATTGTATCTTTCTTACAATTATCAAGAAACTTCGCTCAACCAATTAACCAAGTCATGAACCAGTTTAACTCTATCGTTATGGCTTTAGCGGGAGCAAGTAGAATATTTACTATGATGGATGAAGAACCAGAACAAGATGATGGCTATGTCACTCTTGTAAAAGTACATATCCAAGAAGATGGAAGTATGATTGAAACAAATGATGACAGCGGTACCTGGGCATGGCGCCACCCTCATCATGATGGAAGAGTAGAGTTTATCGAATTAAAAGGTAAAATTGATTTTGAAGATGTAACATTTGGATATACTCCAGATAAAATCGTCTTACACGATATTTCCCTATACGCAAAACCAGGTCAAAAAATTGCTTTCGTTGGTGCAACAGGAGCCGGCAAAACAACCATTACCAATCTATTAAATCGTTTTTATGATATCAATAGCGGTAAGATTAGATATGATGGAATTAACATTGAAAAAATAAAGAAAGATGATTTAAGAAGATCACTAGGAATGGTACTACAAGACACCAACTTATTTACTGGTACCATAAAAGATAACATTAAATATGGAAAATCTAACGCAACAGACGATGAAGTAATTCAAGCAGCAAAGCTAGCCAATGCAGACAACTTCATCAGAAGATTACCAAATGGATATGATACAATGTTAACCGGAAATGGTGCTCAATTATCACAAGGACAACGTCAATTACTAGCAATTGCTAGATGTGCAATCAATAATCCACCAGTTATGATTCTAGATGAAGCAACATCTTCTATCGATACCAGAACAGAAAAAATTGTTCAAGACGGAATGGATAAACTAATGGATGGAAGAACCGTTTTAGTAATTGCTCATAGACTATCAACTGTAAGAAATTCAAAAGCAATTATGGTACTAGATCACGGACATATCATCGAAAGAGGAGATCATAATCAATTAATTGAACAAAAAGGTCAATATTATCAGCTATATACTGGAGCATTTGAACTAGAGTAAAAGCTCCAGTTTTTTATTTTTTCTTAAAAGCATTTGTAAACTTGACATAATATTTTTTTTAAAAAAAACAAGTTTTTATTAACTATGCTATAATGAAACAAAGGAGAGAAAAAATGAAGAGAGTATTAATATGTATGTTGTGTGGAATAGTCTTAATATCAGCAGGAGTAGTATTATCTAATTTAAAAGAAGATAATATAAAAAAAGAAACACCAGATGATGCAACAACATCCACACCGAAAGAAGAAATAACAGAAGGTTCTATAGATAACAATTCAATAACAACAATAAATGTAACATACAATGGAACAGAATATAATCTAGAAGACATGGCAGGTGTATTATTTAAAGATGGTTGGAAAATTAAAGGTGCAATGTCCCAAACATATGACTTAGTAAACGATAAATATGATTTCTGGATTGAAATAAAATATCCAGAAAATTCAATAGAAGAAGCAAAAGAATTAGAAACATCAACTGGAGATATCAATAGTGCAGCAGCCATTGAAAAGTTATCAAATACTAAAATATCTATGCTTGAGATTTGTGAGAATACTAGTAAGGTCAGTGAAACAGCAAATGAAGTTTTTTCCGTATTTGGAATTACATTAAACACTAAATCAAAAGATATTCCAGCTTTACTACCAACGATAACCGGAAAATTTGACTTTAACCATGAAAGCGACTTTCAAAGAGCAAACGACTATTACAAAATGAAAATTGACTGCATTGGAGAAAGCGTCAGAAGCATTACTATAATTTTATATTAGTTAGATTAAAGTTAAGAATAGTAACTGTAAATACTAGAAATTTTTCTAGCTTTTTTACATACAGTATGCTATGATAAAATCATAGAGAGGTGAATTATGAGAGAAAGAAGTATTGCAGTATCGATTGTTTTATCCATCGTAACTTGCGGAATTTACGGAATCTACTGGTTTGTAGTGCTAACAGATGACGCTAGAATGGAAAGCGGAGATAGTAATGCTCCATCAGGAGGAATTGCTTTCTTATTAACACTAGTTACTTGTGGTATCTACGGTCTTTACTGGGCATACAAAATGGGTAAAACTATCGCAGCAGCAGAAAGTAAAAATGGCATACCTGCAGAAGATAATTCTGTTTTATACCTTATTTTACAACTTGTAGGATTAGGAATTATCAATTATGCATTAATGCAAAATAGTTTAAATGCAATTGCCAGAAAAAAAGCAGGAGTACAAGCATAATGCTTTTTTTCTTTCTATGAAAAAGAAAATAATAATAGCTATTTTTTTTCTATTACTCCTAATCATCTACCTACTATTAGGAAACTACTTTCATCTCTATATAGATTGTCCTATCAAAAAAATAACTGGACTCTATTGTCCAGGATGTGGAATTACTAGAATGCTTTTATCAATTTTAAAACTAGATTTTTATCAAGCCTTTCGCTACAATCCACTACTATTTATAACACTTCCAGTATTTCTATTTTTTATAGGAGAGGCGATTCTAACAAAAAAAGAGCCATTATATAACAAAGTACCAGATAAAATATGGATAGTAGTAATTGTTCTATTTATTGGCTATGGAGTACTAAGAAACATACCTTTCTTTGACTTTTTAGCACCATCCTTAATTAAATAAGCATCTGGCAAACAAGCATCACAAAAAATCCAATAATAAAAGCAATAGTATTTTTAAAGAAGCAAGAAAACCGATAAGCAGTAGGTATCAGTTCATAAATAGAAATATGAATCATAATACCAGCAGCTAATGCTAAAATTACACCAAGTCCAAAAGAAGTAATCAAAGGAGCTAAAAATAAATAAGCAAAAACTGCTCCAAAAAATTCAGAAAAACCAGAAATAAAAGTGAGTAAAATCGCTTTTTTCTTATTTTTAGTAGCAAAATAAATAGGAACAGCAATCGAGATTCCTTCAGGTATATTATGTAAAGCAATACCAATCGATAACGTAATACCAAGACGCAAATCTTGATTACTAGAAATAAAAGTAGTAATACCTTCAGGAATATTATGAAACATTAATGCAATAACAGAAATTAAACCTAATTTATATAACTGATTATTAGAAAACCTCTTTTCTATTTTTTGATCAACAAAAGAAGAAAATAATATTCCAATAACAATAAAAATAGATACAATTAAAATAGCCGGAAACAAAACAAAACTTTGACTAATCGCATCTATTGCTTCTGGAATTAAAGAAAATAAAGAAATAGAAATCATAACACCCGCAGCAAATGACAAACAAACTGGAATAATGACATCTTGCTTCTTCTTATGAAAATAAATAGGAAAAATTCCTAACATCGTAGAAAAACCAGCAAGAATAGTAATAAGAAAACTTAATATAATCGAATTCATACTAAATTTTATGTACAAGTAAAAAAACAATACCAAATAAATAATAAAATATGGTATAATACAGAAGAAATGAGAGGGATAGTATGAATTATGATTTAGAAATGGAAAAGCAAATAAATCATCTAACTGACAAAAAAACGCTATTATTACACGCTTGTTGTGCACCTTGTTCATCAGCAGTATTAGAACGAATTGCCAAATATTTTGATATCACTATTTTATATTACAATCCAAATATTACAGATCAAGAAGAATATGAGAAAAGATTGCAAGAATTAGAAAATTTTGTAAGAAAACTTAATTTAGATAATATAAAGGTAATGCCAGGAAGATATAAACCAGAAGAATTCTTCGAAATTAGTAAAGGTCTAGAACAAGAAAAAGAACGAGGAAAACGCTGCTACAAATGTTATAAGTTACGATTAGAAGAAACAGCTAAAGTAGCAGAACAACTAGGATTTGACTTTTTCACAACAACACTATCGATTAGTCCCTATAAAAATAGTAAATGGTTAAATGAAATTGGAGAAGAATTAGATAAAAATTATCAGCCAACTTATCTATATGCCGACTTTAAAAAGAAAAACGGATATAAAAGAAGTATTGAATTATCTAAAAAATACAATTTATATAGACAAGACTATTGTGGTTGTATATATTCTAAAAAAGAAAGAGAATTGCTAACTACGAAATACGAAGAAAAACAACAATAATCTATCTACCAAAATAAAAAGAAAGGATTAAAATATGGAGCAGTTAAATCAACAAGAATTATCAGGACCACTATTTTGGATAGAGTTATATGGTAATTTTTTAAAGAACTTAGGTATGAATGAAACAATACTAGACAGTCCTAAAATAATAGATGATCTAGGATACTTTATCACGAGTACAATCCACACACAATATATAAAAAGTATAGAGCAGAAGAAAACAGATGCTATGATAGCCTGGAAAAAAATATACAATTCCCTAACTTATTATAAAGCACTAACATCAAAAGAAGAAAAAATGTTATTAGAAGTAATGAATAAAAGTATGCAGCTCTTAACAACAGAAGAGATAGAAAAATTGCTGAATAACGCAACATCTACGGTAACAACGCCAAGAATGACTACCGATAACAAAGGTAATATTACAATCCAATATGGTAATTTAGACAATGTAACGGAAGACTTCTATCTTAACACGTATACGATATCAACCGATAATGAAGGAAACTATATAAGAAAAAAATCAATTAAAATAGTTAGACAAGTAGATAGCACATATCAAATAGAAACACTTCCTACAGAAGAAAAAATATTTAATCAAGAAGGGGAGTTAATATCCTATTTTTATGATAGAGCTACAGAAAAAGTAAAAAAATAAATTTTAGATTCCTCGTAGCAATATTTTTTCTTTTTGCATAAATTAAACTAACTTTACTTATAAAAAAAAGTAGCGTATACTTACATATATAAAAAGGAGTGAGAACATGAAGTATTATTGTATTGGTATCAAAGGAACAGGAATGTCAACACTAGCTCAAATATTATATGATTTAGGAAATGAAGTTTCTGGTTATGATGATGCAAAAGAATATAAATTTACTCAAAAAGGACTAGAAGAGAGAAATATTCCCATCTACTATGACGGAGAACATCCCATCGATAAAGATACTATCGTAACATATAGTGTAGCTTTTAAAGAAGATCATAAAGAAATGAAAAGAGTAAAAGAATTAGGATTAAAAATTAAAAAATATAGTGAAATCATGGGAGATATTATTGATTTATTTGAATCTATTGGTGTATCTGGTACTCATGGAAAAACAACAACTTCTTCGCTAATCAGACATCTTTTAGAAAACACAGTAGGATGTAACTATTTTATAGGAGCAGGAGATGGCTATGCCAAAAAAGATAATAAATATTTTGTAGTAGAAAGTGATGAATTTAACCGTCATTTTACAGATTATCATCCAGCATACTCTATCATAACTAATATTGAAGCAGAACACTTAGAATGTTATAAAGATATTGATGATATTAGAAATACCTTTGAAATATTTGCTAATCAAACAAAAAAATTAGTAGTAGCAAATGGAGATAATGAAGAAGTAAGAAAAATTAATTATAAAACCAAAGTATTATTCTATGGATTTAATGACAAAAACGACATCGTAATTAAAAATATGGAATTATTAGAAACAGGCTCTGTTTTTGATTTGTATATGAATAATGAGTTCTATGGTCATTTTGATATTCCTCTATATGGTAGTCACATGGTAGCAAATGCTGCAGCAGCCATTACCATTGCTAAAGAATTAGGTCTAAAGCAAGAGACAATCCACAATCTACTAGAAACATTTCATAACGCGAAACGCCGTTTTGCTGAAGAGAAAGTAGGGGATTGTATCATTATTGATGACTATGCTCATCATCCCACCGAGATAAAAGTAACATTAGAAGCCGTAAAACAAAAATATCCTAATAAAAGATTAGTAGTAGTCTTTGTGCCAAATACTTATTCTAGAACCAGAGATTTTAAAGACGAATTTATTGACTCATTTAAAATTGCTGATAAAACTTATTTAACAGAAATAGATTGCAATAGAGAACGACCAGAAGATTATCCAAAAATTACATCACATATTATTGTAGACAAACTAGCATCTGGTGACATGATTAGCCTAGATACTATGGATAAATTAAAAAATGAGAAATCATCAGTAGTATGTTTCTTAGGTTGTGCTCCAGTTGACAAATTAATTGACAAGTTTAAAAGTGTGATAAATCAAGGAGAATAATCTCCTTTTTTCTTTGCTCGAATTTTTTTTCGATTTTTTTGCTTTGTTCGATTGATTTATACGAACAAATGTATTATATTTATATCAGATAATGAAAGGGAGGAAAAAATATGCAGAAAAAATATTTAGTGTTACAAATAACTAACAAGAAAAAAGAAAATAAAGAAAGAAGCAAAGTAAAAGAAAGCAGGCCAGCAAATAATTATGCCAAACAACAAGATATTAGTAAAAATAACCATTATTATGAATGGTTAACAGAGTATTTCTTTTATGAAGATATCTATTGCTATAGTGAATGCGAATTTTTTATTGATATCACCAATTACCAAGAACTATATCGAAAAACACCATATCAATTAGCCATAGAAATAAAAAATAGTTTTATAAGAAGATGGAGTATAACACCTATCATCGGCATGGGAACCAATCTATTTTTAGCCAAAACAGCCTGTGATATCATAACTAAAGAAAAAAATACACAGATAGCATATTTAGACGAGAAAGAATATCTTTCTATTTGCTCAAATCATAAACCACTAACAGATTTCTGGCAAATCAGTCATAGTATGATGTTAAAGTTAAAAAAACTAGGAATTACAACCATGAAAGATATTAGAGCCTATCCCTATGAAAAACTATATGAAGAATTTGGATATAATGCTGAATATTTAATCAATCACTCACTAGGATTAGAAAGCAACACAATCATGGATCTAAATAAGAAAACATTACCAAAAACAGTATCATCTTCTACTACTTTTGAAAGTATAAAATCAAGAAAAGAAAGCTACTACAAACTGCAAAAATTACTAGACTTTAACATACTAAAATTAAAAGAAGAAGGGCTAGTAACCAAAACCATCTATCTTTATATTAAATATGCAAATAACATCATACCAAGAGAAATCATCCATATCAAACTAGATACTTCTACTAATTCTTACTGGCGATTAATGAAAAACACCCTAGATGCCTATTTAGAAAAAGCAAATCTATTTTTTCCAATCGAAAAACTAGCCATCTCCTTTGCAGAAATTTCTAAACTTCCTAGTGAGACTTACCAAATTAAAGAAAAAAAGAAAAAATTATCTCTAATACTACCGAACTTTTTCCCTAAAAGAAAATCACCATCTCTAGCAAAGTCAAACCAAATGACATTTTTACATACATAAGCCATATTTTTACTATCAAATATAACGTTTTTTTGCTATAATAGTACTAGTGGTGAAAGAAATGAAACGAAGTGAAGTACAAAGAGAAAAATTAAGTCCAATGATGCAACAGTATATGGAGATAAAAGATAAATACGAAGACAGTATTATCTTTTTTCGACTAGGTGACTTTTATGAAATGTTCTTTGAAGACGCAATTATCGCATCTCGTGTTTTAGAATTAACACTAACAGGAAAACAAGCTGGACTAGAGGAACGAGTACCTATGTGTGGCGTTCCTCACCATGCTTATGCATCCTATGTAGATGACCTAATTGAAAAAGGTTACAAAGTAGCAATTTGTGAACAATTAGAAGATCCCAAAGAAACCAAAGGAATGGTAAAACGTGATGTCATACAAGTAATTACCAAAGGAACAAGAATCGATGAAAATATCGACTCTAAAAGCAACAACTATATTGCTAACATTTATAATTTTGATTACTGCTACGGAATTAGTTTTGCAGATATTTCAACTGGTGAAGTATATGCAATGCTAATTGAAGGAGAAAAAGATAAAGTAATCAAAGAAGTAACCAAACACGGATTTAAAGAAGTAATTGTAAATGACTCTATTAACCGAGAAATTATAGAAATATTAAGAACAAACTATAATGTATTAGTAACGATTACCAAAGAAGAGTTAGACGATAAAAACTATGAATATATCTATAAAGATATTGAAGATATAAGAATTGTATCGACATTAAAACATTTACTTTATTACATCATCGATACCAAAAAAGGAGATTTGCATCACCTTCAAAAATGCAGAGTAATAAAAAATAGTGAATTCTTAGAGTTTGACAACAACACTAAAAGAAATTTAGAGCTAACAGAAACATTAAGAAACAGAGAGCGTCAATATAGTCTGTTATGGCTACTAGATAAAAATAAAACTGCCATGGGATCAAGATATTTAAAGCACAACATCGAAAATCCTTTAACCAGTAGAGAAGATATCGAAAGAAGATATCACATGGTAGAAAAACTATCCACAGAATTCATATTACGAGATGATTTAATCAAAGAATTAGGAAATGTCTACGACCTAGAACGATTAGCCGGAAGAATTACTTACGGAAACTTAAATGCTAAAGATTTATTACAATTAAAAAGTTCCCTAAAATCTCTTCCGAAAATAAAAGAAATTCTAGAACAAATCGGTTATGATAAAAAATTAGAAACATTAGAAGAGTTATACGAACTATTAGAAAAAACTATTTTAGAAGATGCACCATTCTCCCTACATGAAGGACATCTAATCAAACCTGGATATAGTGAAGAGTTAGATGAACTAAAGAAAGTTAGTTCTGGTTCTAAAGACTTTATCTTAGAATTAGAACAAAAAGAAAGAGAAAGAACTGGTATCAAAAACTTAAAAGTAGGATTCAATAAAGTATTCGGTTACTATATAGAAGTATCAAAGGGTCAAACACACCTAGTAAAGGAAGAGTATGGCTACGATAGAAAGCAAACTCTAGCAAATTGTGAACGATTTACAACACCACTTCTAAAAGAAAAAGAAAATATTATTCTAGGTGCCGAAGAAAAAATAATCAATCTAGAATATAAATTATTTATGGATATCAGAGAAGTGGTAAAAAGATATATTGGAAAACTACAAAGAATTGCTAAAATCATTAGTGAAGTAGATATGCTACAATCTTTCTCAGTAGTAAGTGATGCTTATAAATTTGTGAGGCCAACATTAACCGATGAAAAAGTAATAAAAATGATAGAATGTCGTCATCCAGTAGTAGAACAAGTAATGAAAGATAAATATATTCCCAATGATATTATTATGGATAAAACAACCGATATCTTATTAATTACTGGTCCTAACATGGCTGGTAAATCCACTTATATGAGACAATGTGCAATTACTGTAATTATGGCTCAAATCGGCTGCTTTGTTCCATGTAAAAGCTGTACGATGCCAATATTTGATAAGATATTTACTAGAATTGGTGCAAGTGATGACCTAGTCAGTGGAGAATCTACTTTCATGGTCGAAATGAAAGAAGCAAATACTGCTATCAGTGAAGCAACAGAACATAGCTTAATTTTATTTGATGAACTAGGACGTGGAACAGCTACTTATGATGGAATGAGTCTAGCACAAGCAATACTAGAATATATCCACGATAAAATAAAAGCAAAAACCATGTTTTCAACCCATTACCATGAACTAACAATACTAGAAAAGGACTTAAAACACCTTAAAAATGTTCATGTATCAGCCGTAGAAAAAGACGGAAAAATTACATTTTTACATAAAGTAAAAAATGGAGCAATCGATAAAAGTTATGGTATCCATGTTGCAAGTCTAGCTCACTTACCAGAGTCTCTAATTAAACGAGCTGATGAAATACTAAACATCTATGAACATAAAAATGTAAAAAAAGAAACATTTACTCAGACCTCGTTATTTGAATTAACAGAAAGTGAAGCAGAACCAAAAATAAATCCAATTGAAGAAAAAATAAAAGGAATCAATCCCTTAGAAATGACACCAATGGAAGCATTAAACTATCTATATGAATTAAAAAAGGAAGTAAGCAGAAAGGAATAAATTATGAGACACGACATTTATTATGTATTAGAAAACTGGGCACCAAGCCTAGCAAAAAACAAAATATATCAAGCGTTAATCAAAGATATAATTTCAGCTAAAGAAACATTTAGAGTAAAAGAAATTGATAACGAGGATACATATATAGATCTTAAACATACAGAATATCAAAAAGTAATTAGAGTAGATACAATCGAACAAGACTCTGAAAAAAGTGAAGAAGAACAAAAGAAAAAAATAGAGTATGGTTGTTTCGGTAATAAAGAAAATTCCCAAACATTTACAGCAACAGTTGCTATAAGTGAAGGAGAAGGAACAGATTTGGTTTATTCCTATATAGAAATTTATTGCCTAGAAAATTATGACTATTTTCAAGCGGTAACCGCAACAATATCAAAAATAGGAAATAGTAATTATATACTAAAAAATATCCAAGCTGAAAAATGTGTTTATGATTTTTATGCAGTAGAAACAATCCAAGAACTAAAAGAAGGCTTAGATAATTTAATTAGTGTAAATTATTATACTGATTTCGCAAAAGAACTAAAAAATATTATCACAGAAGGAAAAGAAAAAAATTACATTATTCCTGATTTACACTTGTCAGCAGATATAGAAGTTGATTCAAAAAATAATAGCGAATATAAAATATCATTCAACGGACACAATGACTTTCCAAGTAAACAATTACAATGCGAAGTTAAACCATTAGCAGAACTATCGCTAGATGCAATAGAAAAAGCAATCAATGATTTATCAGATAATGCAGAATTAAAAGAAGCTTGGAATGAAAAAATAAGAAGGGTAATTTTTTTCCCAACTTCTAATAACAACAAGGAAATAGATATTACAGAGATGAGTTACGATATTGACAAATTTATTGAAAAAGTGTCATCAGAACCAAAAATAGTAAAACAAAAAAAATAGAAAGGATGGATAACATGAAAAACAGAAGTGAACTAAGAGAGATAATTATGAAAGTAATTTATCAAACTTATATATTAGATAAAACCAAAAATGAATATAATATTGATGATTTAATAAAAGAACAATTAGAAATAGAAAACGACTATGTAAACACTTGTGTAGAAGGCATTATCAAAAATCAAAAAGAAATCAACAAATTAGCAAACAAATATATGAATAATTGGACAATAGATAGATTAAACAAAGTAGATAAAGCCATTCTATCACTTGCAATCTATGAACTTATGTATACAGATACACCAAGTGTAGTAGCAATCAATGAAGCAATAGAATTATCTAAAAAGTACTCAGAAGAGGCTGTTACCAAAATGATTAATGGTGTACTAGACAAGATTTATCACGAAGAAGAAAAATAGAAAGGGATTAAACTATGAATGAAAAATATATCACAGTAACACAATTAACTAGATATATTAAATACAAAATAGATAACGACATCAATCTAAACGAAGTCTTTCTAAAAGGAGAAATATCAAACTTTAAAGCACATACTAGAGGGCACTTCTATTTTACCCTAAAAGATGAAGGTTCTAGAATAAACGCTATTATGTTTGCATCAAATACAAAAAAAATAAAATTTATGCCACAAGACGGAATGAAGGTACTAGTAACTGGAAAAATCAGTGTGTTTGAAGCAAATGGAGGATACCAAATTTACGTAAATGACATGTTAGAAGATGGTGTTGGTAACTTATATATTGCCTACGAACAATTAAAAAAGAGGCTAGAACAAGAGGGACTATTTAGAAAAGAATACAAAAAACCAATCAAGAAAATTCCAACTAGAGTAGGGGTAGTTACAGCACCAACGGGGGCCGCTATCAAAGACATCATATCAACCATTAAAAGACGCTGGCCTCTAGCAGAAATCATTCTATTTCCATCCCTAGTACAAGGAGAAAATGCCAAAGATGATATCGTAAGGCAAATAGAAAGAGCTAAGGGCTATAATCTAGATACTCTAATCGTAGGGCGAGGAGGAGGCTCTATTGAAGATTTATGGCCATTTAACGAAGAGGATGTTGCTAGAAGTATATTTGCTTGCAATATCCCAGTAATAAGCGCTGTAGGTCACGAAATTGACTTTACCATTGCTGATTTCGTAGCCGATCTTAGAGCACCAACTCCAACCGGAGCAGCAGAACTTGCCGTTCCACAAAAAGTAGATGTAGAAAATTACTTAAACCAATTAAAAATAAGACTTAATAAAGCAATGCAACATAAAATAAATATCAATACCCAGAAACTAGAAGAAATCAAAAGTAGATATATATTTCAAAATCCCATTGCCATCTACCAAGCAAAAGAACTACAATTTGATAGTATCCTAGATCGATTAAAATTTGCAAGTAAAAACTTAATTACTATCAAAGACAAGAAATTCAATCAAATTATGAGTTCATATATTTTCAAAGAACCAAAAAAATTAATAGATAACAAACAAAATAAATACTTACAATTAATATCAAAATTAGAAACATTAAGCCCTTTATTAACAATAAAAAGAGGCTACTCCATGACTAAAAAAGATGGAAAAGTAATAACAAAAACCAAAGACCTAAAGAAAAACGATAAAATAGAAATCACTTTGACAGATGGTACTGTCAATGCTGAAGTATTATAATAAAAGGAGAATAACTATGGCAAAAACAGAAGAAAAAGAATTAACATTTGAAGAAAGTTTAGAAAAATTAGAAAATATCATAAAAAAACTAGAAAGCGGAGAGGTACCATTAGATGACGCTATTAACGAATTTAATGAAGCAATGCTTCTTGCTAAAAAATGTGATGAAAAATTAAAAACTGCGGAAGAAGCAATTACTAAAATTGTAAATCCAGATGGCTCTTTAAGTGATTTTAACATAGAAGAATAAAAAGAGTCAAAAAAAAGAAGTGTCCTAGCAACACTCCTTTTTAAATTTCTTCTTCTTTTAATTTCTTAGTTACCAGCAACAATAGTGCTTTTTCAAATTCCTCATCAGATTCTAACGGTAATAATGTTTCTTCATCTTCATTTTCTATTTTTCGAATCATCATATCATGATCATTTTTTTCATTAGAAAGAAATAAATAATTTTCAATTCTATCTAGTAAAACATAATTTTTATTATCAAAAGTATAAATATCAACCTCTTTCATTATCTACCACCCAAACCTTTCACATTAGAATCCATTTGATTCGCATTATCTTCAAGCATGGAAGTTAAACTTTGATTATATTCATCGGCTTTCTCGCTGCGGACAATATTTCTCTTCACATCTTTTTTCAAATCTTTATCCTCTATACTATCATAACCATGTTGCTTCGCCCATTCATCAGGTGTAGCATCAAAAAGACTATGAAAAACAACATCTCTTTCGTCTTCTTCATAGACATAATCAAGACCATTAGCAGTAACATAGGCAACAGCTTCTTCCGGAACGCCTCTTTCTATCATGTTATGAAAAGTTTGAGCAATACCCGCAGTATCATACCAGTAACCATTAGAATTGTGATGGGCATTATCATGAATAACATCATATAAATCAGACAAATATTCATTAGTAATTTGTCGCTCTTTCCAATGTTCAGGGATTTCCACAATAGTATCTTTATTCAAGATACCAATAACACCTAATGTAACACCAACACCTAATCCGAAAGCAATTCCCATCTTTTTTACTTGAGACATTTTACTAACTTTTTTTCTAGATTTTTTTGCATGAATAACCTCATCATCAAGTGATTGCTCTTTAGTTCTTTGAAAGTCAACTTCTAGTATTTCTGCACGTTCTTGAGGAGTCACTCTTCTTGGACTTCTTTCACTATTTCTTGACGTATTATTCATAAAAGAAGGAATCTCTATATCCTTATTATCACTCATCATATCACCTCTAATATTACTATAGCCAAAATAAAAAAAATTGTCAAAAAAAATGTAAAAAATTAGTGTAAATGGTAAAAACTAATAAACATAAACCATGAAAAAAAATTAAAACTATAAATGTAGTAATAAAAAATGAGGTGATGCTATGAAATTAAAAAATAAATTACTACTAGCTATCCTTCTTTTAGTTACTATTCCCATAAATGTCTTTGCTTATTCTAATTATGTAATAGCATCCGGAGAAACAATCGGAATTGAAGTAAATTCCAAAGGTGTTTTAGTAGTTGGTTTCTACGAAATAAACAACAAATTTCTAGCCAAAGATGCAGGATTTGAAATAGGAGATAAAATTGTAAAAATAAACAACAAATCTGTAGAATCAATTAGTACCATGGTAAGTGCTATGGAAGATTTAAACACAAACGAATTTGTATTTCAAGTAGTAAGGAATAACACAACAAAAGATATTAAATTAAATATTGAACAAACAGAAGACGAAATAATAAAAACTGGTTTATATGTAAAAGATCAAATTAATGGTATAGGAACACTAACTTATATAGATCCAGAAACAAAACGATTTGGTGCTTTAGGACACGAAATTGTAGAAAGTACAACCGCTCAGAAATTTGAAATCAAAGATGGAAAAATATATGATGCAAGTGTCTCTAAAATTGAAAAAAGTAGGGATGGAAAAGCAGGAGAAAAAAACGCAACCTATGATACTACTACTTCTAGCGGAGAAATAGACGCAAACGAAATAACTGGAATTTACGGAACTTACAAAGAATCTATTGAAAATATGGAAACAATAGAAGTAGGAGAACTAGAAGATATCACAACAGGTCCCGCAAAAATTAAAACGGTAATCAACAACGATGATATTGAAGAGTTCGATATTAACATACTAAATATTGATACAGCAAGCAAAACAAAAAATATTTTATTTGAAATTACAGATTCAAATCTACTAACAAAAACCGGTGGAGTAGTACAAGGTATGAGTGGATCCCCTATTATACAGAATAATAAAATAATAGGTGCTGTTAACTATGTAATTGTAAACGATACAAAAAAAGGATATGGGATATTTATAACGACAATGTTAAAGGAAGGAGACAAATAAGAGACAAAAAGTCTCTTTATTTTTCTAAAACTTTATGTTAAAATAGTAAGACATACAGGGGATGAGGATATGAAAGTATGGACAAAAGTACAATTAACAGATAAAAATCACGAAGTAGAATTAATTGCAAAATCATTAACAAACTATTTATATGGATATGGACCAATCCAAGCAATTACTAGAAAATATCACATACAAGACCAAGATAGAAAAATACTAGACCAATATACAGCAAATCGTATTGCTGGTATCTTAATGCTATATCTTGCTAAAGACGTAAACAGAATTAATGATATTGTAAATAAATATAACATTCCAGAAGGAATTGTAAAAGAAATAATTCCAGAATTAGAAGGATATATAGAAAAATAAAACGACCTCCAAACACATGGAAGTCGTTTTTATAAATAAAGTAATACACTTAAAAAGGATATCACCATTACAACAACTAATATAATGGATACTATTTTTATAACTTTTTGATTCATATCTTACACCTCATAATAATTATAAAATAAATGTAAAAAAAAGTAAATTTGTTTTTCACATAGTTTAAAGACGAGATTAATATATTTTACCAAGGTGAAAATATGAAAAAACTAATAAATAAAGCAACGAAAAACAAATTATTAACAGTATTATTAATACTAGGAACAATATCTATCATATTAGGAATACTTTTTCCAGCAGTAATAACAAATGATAATAAGGAATTAATCCATGAGTCAATCAAAACATTCATATCGGGAATAAAAGAAGAAAAGATAAATTTTATATCCGGATTTACAACTAGTATGACAAATAATATATTAGTATTTTTTATGATCTGGATATTAGGAATTTCTGTAATAGGAATACCCTTGATATTAGGAATACTTTTTTTCAAAGGATTTCTAGTAGGTTTTTCTTTTACCAGTATTTTAATAACCTATGGACCAGCAGGAATAGTAAAAGCTATAGTCTATACACTACCTAATATAATGAATGCCTTATTTTCATTTCTATTGTGTTATTATGCCATTTCTTTTTCTATCATGATATATAAGACAATATTTAAAAAAGAAACAAGAGCTTGGCAAACAATAATAAGAAGATATATAAAAATAGGTATATTCTATATTGCTTTTGCAATCATACTATCACTAATAGAAAGTTACCTAATTCCTAAAATTTTAATTTTTTGTTAAAAGATATAATAAGATATCTTTTTTCTTTTGAAAAACTACGATATAATAAATCAAGGTGATAGTATGAAAAAAGAAATCGTAGTAATAGGAATGTCTGGAGGAGTAGATTCATCAGTTGCAGCCTGCCTATTAAAAGAAGACGGATATCAAGTAATAGGTGCAACGATGAAACTATTAGAAGATAAAAAAACCAAAGAAGCAATAGAAGATGCCAAAAAAATTTGCAATCAATTAGATATTCCTCATTATATATTTGACTTAACAAAAGAATTTAAAGAAATAGTAATAAAAAACTTTATAACCTCATATAAGGAAGGTCTAACACCAAATCCTTGTATTGTTTGTAACAAATACTTTAAATTTGGACTATTTTATCAAAAAGCTAAAGAATTAAATGCAACTTATATCGCAACAGGACACTATGCTAAAGTAGAAAATAATCGACTAATTATGTCAGATGCAAAAGAAAAAGACCAATCCTACTTTTTATGTCAAATAGATAAAGAAGTTTTACCATATGTACTTTTTCCTTTAAACAAATTTAATTCTAAAGATGAAATTCGCTCACTTGCTAAAAAATATAGTCTTCCGGTAAGTGAAAAAAAAGATAGTCAAGAAATATGTTTCATACCAAATGATGATTATAAATCATTTTTAGAAAAAAACAATATGAAAAACACACCAGGTAATATTATCTTAAAAAACGGTAAAATTTTAGGAAAACATAATGGAATATATAAATATACAATAGGACAGAGAAAAGGTCTAAATATAGCTTATAAAGAGCCTTTATATGTACTTGAATTAGATATAGAAAATAATAACGTAATTGTAGGAAGTAATAATGAACTATTAAAAAAAGAATTAATTGCCAGTAATATAAATTATCTAGTAGATAAAAATGAATTTTTTAAAACAAAATTATACGCAAAAATTCGCTCTAGAGGTTCTATAGAAGAAATAGATAACTGCATAATAACAAATGAAAAAGACTTAAAAGTAACTTTCAAAAAAGAATTACGTGCAATTACACCTGGTCAATATATTGTATTTTATAATAATAAAAACGAATGTCTAGGTAGTGGCTATATAAAAAAATGATAGACAGAAAAATGTGTCAATTTACACTTGATTATTTTACACATAATGTCTATAATTATATTAGGAGGGTAAAAGAATAATGAAAGAATTAAACGTAGTATTAACAGAATTAGGAATTAGCAAAGTAAGACTAGCCAAATATTTAGGTGTATCTAGACAAATGTTATATAACTATTTAGCTATCGATAATTTAAATGACTGGCCAAAAGAAAAAGCTGCTAAATTACTAAGTTTATTAAATATAGAAAATATTGATGAAATAAAAAACTTAAAGATTAATGGAGAATATATAATTGAAGTTGAATCTAGATTAAAAGAAGGAGTAAAAGACTCATCTAACAAAGAAGTAATAGCTGACCTAAAAGGTTTTAATAAAAAAGAACAAGAATTATTATCTGACATTATTAATTTATTAAAAGAAAAACTAGCAACAGATAAAACAAAAGATACTTATAATACTTATTTATATTTATATCATTTTCTACAATCAATGGAAACAACAGAAGAATTAAAATATATCTTATGTTATATGTCTAAATCTCTTGGATTTACAGATCCAATGGAATTTGTATTTAACAGAGACAAACAATATGTATTTGAAAGTATTATGTTTAGTGCCATGACATTATATAATAATGGAGGAGCATCTAAAACCAGAATTAGTGAAACTCATAAAAGATTTGTCCAAGATATTGAACATAAAAATGAAGAAAAATTATCTAGAACACAAGAATTAAACACTGCTAAAGTACAAGCATTAAAAGAATTAGGATATACAGAAATTAATGAAGATAATGCGAAAGAAGTATTAGAAAAAATAGCAGAGATTCAATCAAGAAAGGTATAGACTATGTATAATTTCGTATTTCCCAAAGAAGCATTAGAGCTCTATTCAATAATAAAATTAGACAAAAATAATTTTATTATGCAAGATGTTTTTTATTTAATGTATCATCTTTCTAATGGGAAAAATATAAAAGACACTATATATAATATTGAAAAAACACTTAAGGCGAATAATTCCATATATGAAATTGAAAGCCTTTTTTTAAATAGTAAAAATTTAAGAAGCTTATATTTAAATTTCAGTATCAGCAATACCCTAAATGATTCTAATTATAAAGACAAGTATGAAAATGCTTATAGTGAAATAAAAAAAATATATACAAGCATTGATTTAAATAACTTAATATATATTTACAACTCAAAACAAAAACTATATAATCTTTTAGAAAATCACAATCAAACAAAAGAAAGTAAAGAAGAATTTAATCAATTAATAGATATAATTTCAGCATATACTGAAAAAGAAGAGATACAAAATTATTGCAATTATTTTGAAAATAAAGATAGTTTAATATTAAAGATATTTGATTTGAAAAAAGGAGTATTCAAATTTAATCAATTAAAACAATTAGAAAACTTAAAAAAAAGAGGAGAACATAGTAATTATTTTGACTTTAAAAAAACACAGCACAATATAACTTTAACTAATGAAAACAAAAGGAAGAGTTTTCTATATATTATAAAATCAATAATAAAAAACATTATATTAATAACTCTATTAGCATTAATTTTGCACCCGTTCAGTTTTTTGGATGGATATATAAAAACAAACAACATAAATTTATTAGCTCCATTTGGAATATACATAATTATATCTTTATTTATGATTAGTAATATAATTATAAATATATTAACGATATTTTCTATAAACAATAATTCAGCGTCTATATATACCGGATATATAAGTGATATAGGTAATTCACCAAATACAAGACATAATATAATTACTATATACTTACCAACATATAACGCACATATCACTACTAGTTTTAATAAATTCACATCAAAACAAGTTATACCTATGAATAAAATATTAGTAATACAAACTTTTAATAAATATATTTGTATTCCTGAAGAAAAAATGAAAACGTCAAGGAGTATAAACCATGTATCAGCAAAAAGAATTTATGACTGAATCAGAACAGTATTTCTATAATATATTGAAAGAAATTGAAAAAGAATATGATGTAAAAGTCCAACCACAAATTAATCTAGCAAGTATAATTGAAAAGACAACAAAACATAAATATGCTAATGAACTCTTTAGAAACATTGACTTTGGTATATTCGATAAAAATTATAGCAAACTTTTATTAGCAATAGAAATAAATGACTCTTCGCATTATAGAACAGATAGAATTATACGCGATAAAAAAGTAGATAAAATATTATCAGAAGCCAATATAAAACTAATAAAATTCTATACAGATTATCCAAATGAAAAACTATATGTAATAAATAGAATTTTAAATAATCTAGATTTATTAATATAAAATAGTAAAAGAGTAGGGGAGAAGAATATGGCACTAATACAATTAATAGGTTATGCACTAGTTATTATATTTATAATAATTGTAATAAAATATAACGTAAAAAAATGTGATACATTTCTAGAATAATTTCTATTAATCACTATCGGTTCGATTATAATACTTCCATATTTAATTTATATTACAGACTATTTTAATATACCAAGTTTGTTAATAAAACTAGGTATTATAAAAAACTTAGATATAGAATTCTGGAAAGATTTCACATCATCATATATCGCAACGATTGCGGGAACTATATTAAGTGGTGCAGTAGTATTATTTATTACAAAAATTCAAATAGAAAGAATACTATAACCTTTTCTTTGGAAATATAGGATTAATATAAGAAGTTAACATAATATCAA
>JAGHJJ010000027.1 GCA_017886705.1 Bacilli bacterium
AGGAAAAATGATGGAGAAAAAAGTAAATCATGAATAAAATTGAAAAACTAGCTCAAATAATGAAAGATTCATCTAATATTGTATTTTTTGGAGGAGCAGGAGTATCAACAGAAAGTGGTCTAAAAGATTTTAGAAGTAAAGATGGCCTATATCATGAAAAATATGACTATCCTCCAGAAGAAATATTATCTCATCACTTCTTTTTAGAAAATACCAAAGAATTTTATAAGTTTTACAAGGATAAAATGAACAGTCTAAATTATAAACCTAACATTACTCATTATGTTTTAGCAAAACTAGAAGAAAAAGGACTATTAAAAGCAATTATTACCCAAAATATCGATGGATTTCATCAAATGGCTGGTTCAAAAAATGTATTAGAACTTCACGGGTCTATACTCAGAAATTATTGTATGAAATGCAACAAATTTTATGATGCAGAATATATTTTTTCTAAAGAAGACATTCCAAAATGTAGTTGTGGTGGAATAATAAAGCCAGAAGTAGTACTATATGAAGAGCCATTAGATAATGAAATCTTAAAACAAGCAGTAAAAGAAATATCTAAAGCAGACACACTAATTATTGGTGGAACATCTCTAAATGTTTATCCTGCAGCAGGGTTGATTAATTATTTCCAAGGTAAAAACCTAATATTAATTAATAAAGAGAAGACACCTTATGATAATAAATGCAATTTAATTATCTATGATAGTATTGGAAAAGTAATGGAAGCATTAGATGAAAAAATAGGTAACACTAAAAAATGTACAAGAAAAGATGGTTGATATGAATCAAACAGAATATAACCAAATTTTAAAAATAATTCAAAGAGATATACAAAGTAACGATTTAGACCATCTTAAACAAATAAGAGATTACCTAAATAAACTGCCTGAGCTAAGTAAAGATTCAGAACAAGGAACAATATTTAATGATCCTGAATTAGAAAGTAAAAAGGAGCTTTTATTAACACCAATGGAAGATTTCTTTGAGGAAATTAAACAAATAGGTCCACGCTCAGCAACTTATCCATTAAGCTTTTTACTTCAAAAAGAATTTGTATGGAAAAATAATAATTTAGGAGTTAATTTTGCAGTAGAAAGAAGAGAGCAACAACCAGGGCAACCTTTAGTATGTCTTGCACATTTTATTCAATTAACAGAATCAGAAATCAGAAACCAAAACGGTATAGGGCAATGGACATTTAATGCATATCAACAATTTGTAGAAGAAAAGGGTCTTTCCTTTGGTACAGAAATATCAAGAGAAGAAAATCAAAGAATCGCAAACTACTTAGTGAAAAAAAGTGAAAAAACTTCAAAAGGTACATATCGTAGATAAAGTAAAAGATTTACAAAATAGTCGTATCGAGAAAGTGTTTGACAAGTAAAAAAATATATACTATAATGAAGAAGCAAGCGAGGAGATATAAACAATTTTGTGAGCTATCTCGGGATAAAACCTACACGAACAAAGCAGTAAGTACGGAGTCGCTAAGCAATAGCAGTAGACTTTGTGCTTTTTTATTTTGCAAAGCATAAAGTAAAATAAAGGAGAGAGAAACATGCAAAATAATTTACAAAAAGATAATGGGATATATTTGGTTAATACTCAACCATTATCATATGACTATATGGTAACAAAATATAGTGCGTATAAAGAAGGGAATATACTAGTAGACGATTTAGAAAAAAGAGAAAAATTAGAAGTAGAGACATTAAAAATATTAGAAGAATTAGGATATTCTTTAGAGGAAACAGGAACATATTTTTATAAAGATGTCATTGTAAAAGCAGTAGAGCAATTACAAGAATCATCATCAGAAGAAAGTTATCAGGAGTTAATAGAAGACTTAAACAATGATTATTCACAATTCTACTTTGATATTGCAAGAAATGGTTATGATGTAGGATTAAAAACATTTCACAGTTGTATTAATATATCTCATCAAACAAAGAATCCACAAGATACTGTATTACAACAAAGAATAGGAATAAAAGACGCTAACAGGAATTATAGGCAAGAGGGTTTATTGATTGCTGATTACATAACAGAAAATCAAACTAGAAAGGAAATGACTCAAGTAAAACAGAAAGCAATGAATTATTAATATATACTGAAAAATTTGTAAGCACAAAATAATAACTTGTGCTTTTTTTCTTAAATAAGAAATAAATATGTTATACTAAAAACAGAAAAATAAGGAAGTGAGTTTATACAAGTAGAAATTAAAAATTAAAAGAAAGCTAAGCAGAAGAAAAAATTGATATTAATATTAAAATATGGTGACAAATGTGTAAAACTACGAATTTTATCATTTTAGGATTTACATTGAAAAAAAACACCTACTATCATGATAATATTAAGGAATCTTTAAGAGTAAATAAAAACAAGCAACTTCTAAAAGGCGAGAGATATGAATAATATTGATGATTTTTATAATTCAATTTTAAATATTAGACTACAGCAAAATGAAAAGACAAAAGAATTAATACAAAGAATAACTAAAAATGCAGTAGAGAAAGTGAAAAAGGGAGGAACAAGAAAATGATAGAAAAAGAAAATAAAATTATCTATGAAATAAATGGAGAAGAAATAGGTGTAGTAGAATATGAAAAAATAGATGAAAACACGATAGATATTTATCATACTTATGTAGATCCGGATTATCAAGGAAGGCATATTGCAGGAAATCTAATGGAATACTTGTTTAAGAAACTACAAAAGGAAAAGAAAAAAGCAACCGCAAGTTGTTCTTATGCAAAGCATTGGATGGAAAAACATCCAGAATATAGTGACAACTTTATGTAAAATAAAATGTAAAGAATGTGTCGCTCAGAGGAAAGAAATGTAAAACAGCAAAGGAAAGTAAAATTACTTTTCTTTTTTCATGAAAAAAATTGACAAGCGTCTAATGGTACGCATATAATTAAATTGTAGAAAGGAGTAATAAATCATGGAAGTAAATAATCCTAAGTATGAGAACCAAGGCATCCATGTAATAGCATCTATTTTCACCATCGATAAGGGTAAGTTAAAGATTCTGCTAGTAAAAAGAAAAAACAATCCTTATCAAGGCCACTGGGCCTTAACTGGTGGTGCACTTTATAATGATGAAGATTTAGAAGATGGACTAAATCGAGAAATCTATGAAAAGACTGGACTAGAACATATCGAAGTAAAATTAGCAAACGTCTTTGGTAAAAAGAACCGTTCACCAGTAATGAGAATGGTTGCTGTAACATACATAGGAATAATCGATGCTAGTAAAGTTGAAATTGCAAAATCGACACTGAAAACTAGTAATGCCGAATGGTTTAGTATTGATGAAGTTCCACATCTTGCCTATGATCATAACGAAATCATTGCGGATGCCATCAAAAAATTAAAAGAGGAAATTTTAAAAACTGACTTATTAAAAGTATTTTTCCCGAATGGCTTTACTTTACCAGAATTACAAAAAGTCTATGAAAGCATTCTAGAAAAAAAACTAGACAGAAGAAACTTTAGAAAGAAAATACTAAATATGGATATGATTATTCCAACAGAAGAAGAAAAGATATTTGAAGGGAAGAAAAAAGCTAAAATTTATATATTCAAAGAAAAAGAGGAGTAAAATGAAAGAAAAATTAACATTTTATTATGGAAGTATGGAAGGTGGAAAAACAACAAGAATATTTCAGATGCTATACGTATTAGAAAAGAATAATCAACAAGTATTAGTCATAAAATCTGCTAAAGATACCAAGGGAGAAGAGGCAATTATCAATCGCCAAGAAGAACGAAGAAAGGTAGATATCCTACTGCAACCGGGAGAGACATTACTATCAGGAGAAAACTTAGAAAAAATCTTTAATTGCACTCATATTATAGTAGATGAAGCTCAATTTCTAGATTCAAAACAAGTAGAAGAAATATGGCAAATCAATAAAAGAATGAATATTGGCGTTACTTGCTTTGGGTTAAGAAGTAATTCTAAAACAGACTATTTTGAAGGAACTGCAAGATTATTTGCCATGGCTGATGAAGTAAAAAAGATTGAAACAAATGCACTATGTGCCTGTGGTTCTGAAGCAGTATTTAATGCAAGATTAGTAGACGGTGAATTTACTATGGAAGGAGAAGATATCGTAATCGATGGAGAAAATAGCCGTGTAAAATATGTACCACTTTGTGGAGAATGTTTTCATAAGAAAGTATATATTAGAAGGAGAAAAAATAAATGTCCAGACAAATAAAAAAGATTGCCTTAACCGGAGGCCCTTGTGCCGGAAAAACGACAGCTATTCAAGAAATAGAAAAAGAATTTACGGAAAAAGGATATTTAGTATTAATTGTTCCAGAAGCAGCAACCATTTTAATTAATAGTGGAATAAGACCCTTTGGAATTTTTGCAATAGGCACCATAGAATTTCAAAAACAAGTAATAAAACTACAATTAACATTAGAAAGTATCGCAGATGAAGTCGCAAATCAAAGTAACAAGCCAGTAATTATTTTATGTGATAGAGGCCTATTAGATGATAAAGCCTATGTAACAAAAAAAGAATGGCAACAATTACTGAAAGAATTTAAAGTAAAAGAGTTAGACCTTATGAATCGTTATAACCTAACTCTTCATCTAAGAACAGCAGCCCTAGGAAAAGAAGAATTCTATACTTTAGATAATAATAGTGCAAGAACAGAAACAGTAGAAGAGGCAAGACAAAAAGATAAGAAAACACTAGAAGGTTGGCTTGGTCATGAAAACCTTAAAATTATTGGTAATGAAACCTCATTTAATGAGAAAATAAATCAAGTAATAAGAGAAATTTACGGTACACTAGCAAAACCATATCCAACCCAGATACAAAGAAAATATCTAGTAGAGGAAATTGATCTTTCTAAGATAGAAGAAATAAAATTAGTAAAACTATCTATAGAACAATACATGATAGAAAGTGGTAATATTGAATACATCTATAGAAAAACAGGAAAAGAAGATGAGGAAAAATACACTTTAATTACCAAAATAGATACCACTATTAACAATGAAAGAATCACAACAAGAAGATTAATTAGTGAAGAAGAGTATTATGGAAATTTATCGGAAGAAACGCCAGTTCAAAAAACTAGATACTGTTTCGAATATAAAAATCAATATTTTAGACTAGATATCTTTAAACACGGACTACAAATACTAGAAATAGAACCATCATCAAATAAAGGAGAAATCACACTTCCTGATTTTATAAAAGTAGAAAAAGAAGTAACAGATGATAAAAAATATAGAAATAGTTCTATATACAAAGCCTTAAACAAAGAAAGACCAAAAATATATCAAAAAGTATAGTCTAGAAAAAAAGCTAAAAAGGTAGTATAATGATACAAATAATTCAAAAGAAGGAATGAATAATGGATAGATTTGATAAGGCAAAAAAAGCTGGTATTTTAGGAATTGCTGGCAATATTATTCTCTTGCTATTAAAAGGAACAATTGGTATCATAACTAAAAGTCAAGCAATGATTGCGGATGCAACAAATAGTGCTGGTGATATTTTTTCCTCACTAATGACATTAATTGGTAATAAAATAGCATCTATACCCTCAGATGAAGACCATAATCTAGGTCATGGAAAAGCCGAATATATTTATTCTTTATTAATTAGTATAGCCATGATTGTAATGGGACTAACAGTGGCAACGGATTCTGTAAATACCCTAATAAAAAGAGAAGAATTTACATTTTCTATCTGGCTAGTAATTATCTGTATCATAACAATAATAACTAAACTAGCGCTATATCTTTATACTAGAAATATTGCCAAGAAATATAATAACCTACTAATGAAAGCAAACTGTAAAGATCATAGAAATGACTGTATTGTAACAACTCTAAACTTAATAGCTATACTGTTAGGTAGTCAAGGAATTTATTTTGTAGATGGTGTTGTAGGTATAGGAATCTCCATTTGGATTATCATAACAGGAATAGGTATATTTAAAGAAAGTTATGATGTATTAATGGATAAATCCATAGATAACAAAACAAAAGAAAAAGTATATGACATCGTAAAAGACCATGATATAGTGCAAGGAATGAAAAACTTTCATTCAGCACCAGTAGGATATCAATATCAAATATTTTTTACAATTGAAGTAGATGGTAACCTAACAACTTTTGAAAGTCATAAAATTGCGAATCACTTAGAAAAAGAAATAACAAAAAAGATACCAGAAATATTCTTAACAGTCATTCATGTAGATCCAATTCATATTAATAATAAGAAAAAATAAAGGGCAGGAATGCCTTTTTATTGTGAAAATTAAGTAAAAACTATACCAAACAAAAATAAAAAAAGATATAATATTATAGAAAAGGAGCTTATGCAGTATGGACCAAGAACAAATTGGAAAATTTATTTTGAACCTAAGAAAACAAAATAACCTGACCCAGAAAGAATTTGCAGATAAATTACACGTTACTGCACAAGCAGTATCCAAATGGGAAAATGGAAGAGGAATACCAGATATTGAAATATTACAAAAAATGAGTAAAGAATTTAATGTCGATATCGATAGTATTCTAACCGGGAAAAAAGAAAAAAAGAAATTATCTAAATGGCATATCATAACGCTTATTTTTCTAGGAGTCGTCCTATGTTTTTCTATCTATGTTTTTCTATCTCCAAAAGATTATAACTTTAGTGATGTAAAATCAGTAAGTACCAAATTTGATGTAAGTGGAGTAGCAGCTTACTCTAAAGACAAAAACTCGATATATATATCAAAAATAGAATACTTAGATGGAGAAGAAGATAAAAAATATATTGGTATGGAATGTATTCTCTATGAAAGTCATAATGATTTAGAAGAAAAAGTATCCCAGTGTGGCTCTTTAAAAGAAGAAAAACAAACACCAAAGACTTTATCTGAGTTGTTAACAGAAACTGAATTTAAAGTAGAAAACTTTAGTTGTACGAACCGTAATATGAAAAACAGCAACTTATATATTAGTATTAATTTACTAGATACAAATAATAAACTAACAACCTATAAAGTACCATTAAAATTAACAGGAACTTGTAACTAAACGCATCGTTTACTAAATTAAACGATACGTTTATTTTTTTTATTTAAAATTTAGGTTAAAATAATAACAAGGAGTGAAAATATGCCAAAGAAAAAACAAAGTAAGAAAAAAAGTATGATAAAGAAAGTAGTATTACTAGTAGTTGCTATTGCATTTGTAGCTATCATAGTAACATTATTAGTATTAAATAATGTATCAACAGAAAGAAAATTACTTGCTGTAAGTGATAGTCTAATAACCAAACAAGAAAAACTAGAGGAAAAATTCACAAGTAAAGGATATACATTAGAAAATCCTAATATTATTGTAGATCCCTATGATAACTCACCATTGACAGCATTAGTAATCTTTGAGACAAAAGATAGTGTTGCTCCAAAAGTTACCATAAAAGGTAAAGATAAATTAACAACCTATACTCACGAATTTGAAAAAGAAACAACACACTACTTACCAATTTATGGATTATATCCTGGAAAAGAAAATACAGTAGTAATCGAGTATGGAGAGGAAAAACAAGAATTAAAGATAAAAACGGATGCATTACCAGAAGATTTCATTTTACCGACATCAGTAGAAAAGGAAGAAAGTAAGTTAACAAATGACTTATATTTCTTTACACCATCCAGTGGTGGATACACTTGTGCTTATGATGTAAATGGTGATGTAAGATGGTACTTAACTAATACCGCAACTTGGGAAATTAATAGATTAGAAAATGGTCATCTATTAGTAAGTACAGAACGATTAGTAAATCAACCATACTATTTAACTGGACTATATGAAATGGATATGTTAGGAAAAATATATGTAGAGTATAGTCTACCTGGAGGATATCACCATGACTATTATGAAATGCCAAATAGTAATATTTTAGTAGCAAGTGATAATTTTGCAAATGGCGAAGGAACAGTAGAAGACTATATTGTAGAACTAGATAGAAAGACCGGAAACCTTGTAAAAGAAATTAATCTAAAAGATATCTTAAACACAGAAGATGGTAAAAGTGAAAACTGGGTAGAATATGACTGGTTCCATAATAATTCTGTATGGTATGACGAAAAGACGAATTCGATTACTTTATCAGGTAGACATCAAGATGCTGTAATTAATATTGACTATGAAACAGAAAAATTAAATTGGATTATAGGTGATCCTACCAATTGGAGTGAAGAATATCAAAAATATTTCTTTAAGCCAGTAGGGAAAGACTTTGAATGGCAATGGAGTCAACATGCTGCTATGATTACTCCAGAAGGATATGTATTTATCTTTGATAATGGAAATAATAAGTCAAAAGAAAAAGAAGAATATGTATCTGCAGAAGACAGCTATTCTAGAGGAGTAATGTATAAAATTGACACAGACAACATGACGATAGAGCAAGTCTTTGAGTATGGTAAAGAAAGAGGTAGTGAATTTTATTCACCATATATTTCTGATGTAGATTATCTAGACAAAGACCATTATATAATTCATTCTGCAGGAATCGTTTATGTAGATGGTAAAAACTCAAATCAACCAGCTGGACTAGGTGGAGCAGATAAACTAGTAAGCGACACGATAGAACTATTAAATGATGAAGTGATTTTTGAAATAAAATTACCAACCAATAACTATCGTGTAGAAAAAATGTCATTATATGGAAATGATAATTTTGAATTAGGAAAAGGAGAGAAAAAAGGAAGTCTAGGAGAAACCAAAGTAGATACTACAAGATTTGGCTTTATAACAAGTGCTAAAGATATAGATAAAGAATATAAATCCCATGAAATTAGTATTAAAAATGAAGAAGATCGTCTAGAAATAAAAGGAAGATTTAAAAGAGGAGTAGAAGTAAAGGCCATACTTTACAAAAATGGAATAATAAAAGAATACAATATTCCAATTAGTAAAAAACCATATACAGCAATGTGTGTAGATATCTTCACAGAAGAAGAAAATAAAAATGGTATTATAGTCACAAAATATATAAATAAAGAAAATTTATCTGGAAAATACTCCCTATATTTACAAATTAATGATACAATATATAAGACTGGAAAATATATAGAAGAGTAAGGATGATGTAAATGACAAAGAAAAGTGTAGTAATATCACTAGTCGCTGCAATAGTAGTATTGACAATTCTAGTAGGAGCAGTATCAACACAAGCATCTTCTAGAACAACAAGGACACTAAAAGAGCAAACAGCAAGTGATATTAAATATAATGATGAAAAAATAAATGTTTACTTTTTCTGGGGAAATGGATGCCAGCATTGTGAAGCATTAATTAGCTACTTAAATACACTTCCTGAAGAATATGATAAGTACTTTGATTTATATACCCTAGAGGTATGGTATAATGAAGATAACAGTAAGTTAATGACAGAATTAGGAAAACATCTAGGACAAGAAACAAAAGGAGTTCCATGTTTAATCATTGGAGACCAAGTGTTCATAGGTTTTTCAGAAGAAAATAAAGAAGCAATAAAAGATGCTATAAAAAAAGCATATAACAAGAAAGAACGATATGATGCTTACAAAGACTACAAAGAACAGGTATGAGAAAATCATACCTTTTTATTTTTCCTAAATTTTGTTATACTATTAACTATGAAAGTAGGGACCAATATGCATATTATCAAACACTTTATAACAATAACATCACATAGATTAAAAGTAATGAATATGTGTTTTAGATGTGGATTATACTGGAGAGGCCTAACACATGACTTATCCAAATATTCACCAAAAGAATTCCTAGAAGGAGCAAAATATTATGTAGGAAGTCATTCTCCAATTTCTGAGTGTAAAAAGAAAACAGGAAAAAGTGAAGCCTGGCTCCATCATAAAGGAAGAAATCCCCATCATCCAGAATACTGGGTGGATAGTAATGGACCAGTAATGATGCCTTATCAATATGTAGTAGAAAGCATTTGTGATAGAATCGCAGCTGGAAAAACGTATAAAAAAGAAAAATTTAATCAAACAGAACCATTAAAGTACTGGTATGCAAATCTTGGCTTTGCTCCAGTACATGAAAAAACAGCCGAGTTTTTTGAACACGTATTAACAGACCTATCTATTCATGGTGAAAAATATATTTTAAATAAAAAATATATGAAAAAAACTTATGAACAAATTTGTGAAACAAAAAAAAGTAGGAAGTAGGAAAGAAATGCTAGAAGAATTATATGAAAAATATGATAAATTACAAAGAAAGTATGGAGACAAAAAGCTACATTCAATCTATTTTGGCGGAAAAAAAGAAAATCCTAAGCTATGCTTTGTCTTTATGAATCCAACAGCTGGAAATGTTGCGGCAGAACCTACCTGGGATGGTCCAAGATATCCTTGGTTAGGTACCAAAAATGTATGGAAATTATTTTATAAATTAGACTTAATTGATGAAGAAATCTATGAACAAATACAAAAGAAAAAGAAACAAGATTGGACAAAAGAATTTTGTGAACAGGTTTATAAAAATATAGAGGACCATGATTTATATATTACAAATCTTGCAAAATGTACACAAATAGATGCAAGACCACTAAAAGATGAAGTATTTAAAAATTATTTAAAACTTTTTAAAAAAGAAATAGAGATTGTAAATCCCAAAAGAATAATATTATTTGGAAACCAAGTATCATCGATTGTACTAGAACAAAAAATAAAAGTATCAGAAGTGAGAAAAAAGAAGTTTGAAAAAGACAATCATGAATTTTATTCTGTATTTTATCCAGTAGGCAATGGAACATTTAATATAGATAAAGCAATAGAAGATATTTTATATATAAAAGGACTAGAGTAGGAAAGATAATAGAAATATAAAGTAGTAACAAAAGAAAAGTATGATATAATAAGAAAAGGAAAGAAGGAGGATGCAAAATGAATGAGAACTTGATGAATAAGGAACCTTTTGATATAAAAAAGAAACGTATAAGTATTTTAGAAAATTATGGAGAAAATTTTCAAAACAAGGACTATATAACAAATCCTGCTATTGGTCGTGATGAACAAATTAAACAATTGATATTAATATTATTAACACCAGATAAATCTGCTGTATTAATTGGTAAACCAGGTGTTGGTAAAACTGCAACTGTAGAAGGACTAGCTTATAGAATTCAAAAAGGTCTAGTACCAGATGTTTTAAAAGGTTACCAAGTAATTAAGGTAAACACTTCAGCTTTACTTGGTGTAGATCCAGTAACTGGAGAAGCAAAGATTCAAACGTTAATTGATGAATTAAAGAGCAAAACAAAACTGATTTTATTTATCGATGAGATTCATACGTTAATGGGAACTAAAGGAGAAGCACTAGATTTTGCTAATATGTTTAAACCAGCCCTAGATCGTGGTGATATTAAAGTAATAGGAGCAACGACAACAGAAGAATATGAAAGATATATTCTACGCGATAAAGCTTTTGTTAGACGTTTCCAAAAAGTAGAAATAAACGAACCAACAAGAGAAGAAAATATTCAAATATTAGTAGGAACCCTTCCAAAAATAGAAAAAAGAACTGGTGCCAAAATGATGTATTCTCCCTTTATTCAAAGAAAAATGATGGAATTTATTACAGATATCACTAGTGAATATAAAAGAATTTACGAAATTGGTTCACGTTATCCAGATGTTTCTCTAACAATCGTGCAACAAGCGTTCTCTAATGCTTTATTTGATAATAGAAGAGAAGTAAATGTATTAGATTTTAGAAAAGCAATTGTAAATAGTAAAAATATCTACCAAGATGTAATTACCAAAGCAATGCCAGAATTTGATAAAGTATTTAAAGATGAAATTGCTAACTGTAAAAATACAACTAATATATATGACACACTAGATACCTTACCAGAATAGGTATCTTTTTTCTTGTTTACTTAAGAAACATAATTTTGTTATAATAGATATAGAATGAATACTAGAAAGGAGAAAAATTCATTTAAGCGCCTGGACTTTTACAGTTGACGAGGACAGTAGTGATCGAAAAACTCGGCGGATGCTACTGCGGACATGTGATTCGTTAGATATATAGCAAAAAGTAAAATCAAGATTATAACAAAGGATATATCACCACAATTATTTTTAGCATGGAGGAAAATATGTGTGGAATTATAGGATATATTGGAGAAAAAAATCCAGTAGATATTTTAATTAATGGATTAAAAAGCTTAGAATATAGAGGATACGATTCAGCAGGAATCGCTTTAAAAAATAGTAACCAAGTAGAAGTAATCAAAAGTATTGGAAAAATTGTAAACTTAGAAGAAAAAATAAAAAGTATGGAAGTAATTCCAAGTAAGTTAGGAATTGCTCATACAAGATGGGCAACGCATGGAAAGCCAAGCGAAAAAAATGCTCATCCTCATACCGTAGGTAAAATTACACTAGTTCATAATGGTATTATTGAAAATGCTGAAGAACTAAGAGAAAAACTAAAAAAAGAGGGAGTAACTTTTAATAGTGAAACAGATACCGAAGTAGTTGCAGCATTAATAAATAAATACTATGAAAAAAATCCTGTAGAAGCAATTGATAAGGCCTTAAAAGAAGTAAAAGGATCATACGCCCTAGGAATACTTTTCCAAGGAGATAATGATTTATATGCAGTAAGAAAAGATTCTCCTTTAATTGTAGGACTTGGTAAAGAGGAAAACTTTATTGCAAGTGATATTGCCGCAATCATTGATTATACAAATAAATATGTATTACTAGAAGAAGGAGAAATTGCCCATATTACCAAGGATAAAGTTGAAGTAACAAAAAATGGTAAAATAGTAGAAAAACAAGTACATGAAACAGATTTAGAACGTGCTGCTAAAGATAAAAATGGCTATGACCATTATATGTTAAAAGAAATTATGGAAGAGCCAGTAGTATTAGAAAAAACGTTTAAGCCATACCTAGAACAGTTAGATAAATTACCAGACTTAACAAAATATGAAGAGATTCATATTGTTGCCTGCGGATCAGCAATGTATGCAGGAATGATTGGAAAAACACTTTTAGAGGAATATGCGAATACAAAAGTTGAAATTGATGTCGCAAGTGAATATCGATATAAAAATATTATTTACGATAGAAAGACTTTAGTAATATTAATTTCCCAATCTGGAGAAACAGCAGATACAATTGCTGCTATGAGAAAAGCAAAAGAACATAATGTAGAAACGCTTGCTATTGTCAATGTCAAAACATCAACGATTGCAAGAGAAAGTGATGAAAAGATATTTATAGAAGCAGGACCAGAAATTGCAGTCGCAACAACCAAAGCATATATATTACAAGTAGGTATTATGGCTCTACTTGCCTATAAGACAGCCCTAGAAAAAGGACTAGTAAAAGAAGAACATAAGGTGTTAGAAGAAGCAGAAAAACTACCTAGACTAATTAAAGAAGTACTAGATAGAAGAGAAGAATATCAAAAAATAGCAAAAGAGATTTACACCTCAGAAGACATCTTCTTTATTGGTAGAAAAATAGACTATGCAACATCCATGGAAGGAAGCTTAAAACTAAAAGAAGTCTCTTACATTCATAGTGAAGCTTATCAAGCAGGAGAATTAAAACACGGAACAATCTCCCTAATAGAAGATGGAATGCCAGTATTCGCAATCGTAACAGATGAAAGTATTAAAGATAAAACTGTATCAAATATTGAAGAAGTAAAATCTCGAGGAGCAAAGACAATTATTATTAGTAATGAAACTTGGCAAAATCAAAAACTACAAGTAGTAGTACCAAAAATAAGTCCATATTTCCAACCAATATTAATTGTACCAACACTACAACTAATCGCTTATGAAACTGCCAAATTAAGAGGTTGTGATATTGACAAACCAAAGAATCTTGCAAAAAGTGTTACCGTAGAGTAGTTGACAAAACAAAAATATAAGGTATAATATTGCCAAAAGAAAGGAGTGTGATGGACATGATAAAATTAATGAAGAACAATAATATCAATAGAATAAATAGTGGAGAAATCACACTTCTTTTAATCGTATAAAAATATTTTTTAGTGTGATGGGACTCTCTATTTAGAGAGTCTTTTTGTTTATAGGAGGAGATAAAATGAATATAAAATTAGAAAGAGTAGAAATAGATAAAAAAGATACCTTGTATAGATTACTAGAATATTCTTTATTTGAAGAAAGTCTAACAGATGGTAATGAAATGAATGAGGATGCCATATTTGAATATAAATATTTTGATAACTATTTTACAGATAACAATAGAGATGCCTTTTTTATTAGAGAACAAGAATCAAATAAATTATTAGGGTTTGTCATGATTAATACTTATATGCAGCACACAAAAAAAGGACATAGTATTGCAGAATTTATGGTAATTCCTAAATATAGAAGAAATAAGATAGGAAAAAAAGTAGCTTTTATGTGTTTTGATTTATATCAAGGAGCCTGGGAAGTATCGCCATCGAAAGGAAATGAAATAGCTTATAATTTTTGGAAAAATGTAATAGATGAATATACCAATAAAAAGAATGATTTTAAAGACGGAATATTTAGTTTTAAAAGATAACAAATGTTAAGTCTATATATTCCACAGTTAAAAGATTATTGGTATGAAGAAAAGTTATTAAGCGATAAAGATACTATGAATTATAATGCCGGATATGATGTAAATTATTCTGGATATCATTATGAAACAGGGTGTATTGATTTTAAAGAAGAAACATGGCAAGAAAAATATAATAAAAGAAAAGACGAAAACACCTTCTTTGCCTATTTAAAAGATGATATAAAAAACGAATTTGTAGGATATGTAAACTATCAATATAATGAAAAAGATAATAGGTATGAATGTGGTGTTGTAATAGAAGCATCAAAAAGAAGAAATGGTTATGCTAAAGAAGGATTAAAACTACTATGTAATTATGCAAAAGAACAAGGAATAAAAAGTCTATATGATAATTTTGAAATAGATAGAGAAAATACATTAAAAGTATTTGAAAGTATAGGATTTAAAATAATAGAAAAAACTACTTGGAAAAAGTTTAATAAAGAAATAGAAGGAGTAATTGTAAAAATAGAATTATAAAAGAGGTGATAAGTTGAAGACAATTGATAGAACACTAAAATATGTTGACTTATATCTAGTAAATAATGATTTAGATAATATAAAAGAATATCAATTACCAAAAGGATATAAATTTGTATCATTTACAGATGGTGATGAAAAATACTGGGTAGAAATAGAACTATCCAGTGGAGAGTTTTTAACAAAACAAGAAGGTGAGCAAGAATTTCAAGAGTATTATGCCAATCACTATAAAGAATTAAAAGAAAGATGTATTTTTATTGAAAATGAACAGGGGGAAAAAGTTGCAACCGCTACTGCTTTTTATCTAGAAAGTCCAATAGATGACATTACTGGTGATTTCCACTGGCTAGCAATAAAAAAAGAATATCAAGGAAAACATTTATCAAAACCATTAATAAGAGAAGCATTAAAGAAAATGAGAAAATTAGGTCATAAAAAGACAATATTGCATACACAAACTCATACATGGTTAGCAGTAAAATTATATTTAGATATGGGATTTGAACCATACAAAATAAAAGAGAGTTATATAGGATGGCAAATAATAAAAAAATTAACAAATCACGAAAAATTATCTAATATTAGTGATATTGAAATAAACGATATGTATAACCCGCTATATATTCAAACATATGAGTTTTTAAAAAATAAGTTTAAAGAACCTTTTATATATAAGGTCTATGATGAACAAATTGGAATTAATGATAATGGACAAATACATTATTACAAATATAATTTTGAAGAAGAAAAGTTAAAGATAGTTGGTGAAATAAATGAATATAATAGAAGATAAAATAAGAATAAGAGATTTAAATGAAAAAGATTTTTCTTATCTTTACAAATGGTTAACAGATGAAAGAGTATTAGCATTTTATGGTGGAAGAGATAAAAAATACACTCTAGAAACGGTAAAAGAGCATTATACAGAAACTTGGAAAGAGGAAGTAATTAGAGTAATTATAGAGTATCAAGAAAAACCTATTGGTTATGGACAGATATATAAAATGTATGATGAACTATATACAGATTATCATTATCCAAAAAGTAAGGAAATTGTTTATGGTATGGATCAATTTATTGGAGAAGTAGAATATTGGAATCAAGGAATAGGTACTAAATATATTAAAATGATTTTTAAATTTTTAAAACAAGAAAGAAATGCTGATGCTGTAATTTTAGATCCTCATAAAAATAATTTAAGAGCAATAAGAGCCTATCAAAAAGTAGGATTTAGAATTATTGAAGATTTAAAAGAACATGAATTACATGAAGGAAAAAAAGAAGATTGCTATTTAATGGAGTATCGTTATGATGATAATCTAACAAATCTAAAAGCAACAAAATATCTCCTAGAGCATACTTTTGATAATCTAAAAGTAAATACAATTTCCGTCAAGGGTAGTGGCTATGATAGTGTTGCCTATTTAGTAAATGAAGAATATATATTTAAAATTAAGTTTAGTGCTAATAAAAAGAAAGGGTATGAAAAAGAAAAAGCAATATATGATTTTCTAAATAAAAAATTACATTCAAAGATAAAAATACCAAAGATAGAATATTCGTACATAAGTGAAGAATTATCTATATTAGGGTACAAAGAAATTAAAGGAAAATTCTTAACTCCAAAAATATATTTTGCCATGTCAAAAGAAAAACAGGAATTGTTAAAGAAAGATATTGCTGGTTTCTTAAGAGAAATGCATGACTTAGATTATACGGATATAAGTTCATACACAATAGACAATAAACAGAATGTATTAGAAGAATATCAATTATTAAGAAATACATTATATGATAGTCTTACAAACATAGAAAAAGAATATATTGAAGAATTTATGAAATTATTAAATACCACGACAATATTCGATGGCAAGAAATGTTTATGTCATAATGACTTTAGTTGTAATCATCTATTACTGGATAATGATAATAGATTAACTGGTGTTATTGATTTTGGTGATTCTGGAATTATCGATGAATATTGTGATTTTATATATCTATTAGAAGATAGCGAAGAAGAAATTGGTCCATCATTTGGAGAAGATATAGTAAGACTTTATGGAGATATGAATCTAGAAAAAGCAAAAGAATATCAAGATATTGTGGAACAATACTATCCAATTGAAACTATAGTATATGGTATAAAAAATAATAAAGATGATTTTATAGAAAAAGGAAGAAAAGAAATTTATAATAGAGTTAATAGTAATAAAAAAGAAAAGTATAAAAGGAAGTAGGATAATTATGAATAAAGAAAAATACATAGAATATGCAAAAAAGACCTTTCAAGGCAAAGCCTTAGAATTAGTATTAAACAATATCGAGCTTTTTTATGAGAAGAAAGAAATAAAGAAAAACAAATATCATGTAGGAGAAGAAGTAAAACTAAAGAAAGAAACCTATATGCATGGAATACCTGGATTACTAGATAATTTTGATTGGATAGTAGAACATGGCTTTGTTGCAATTGATTTTACAGGAAATAGTGAAGGTAAAAATAAAATAAAAAATAGTATTGGTATGTGGAATATACAAGAAGATATTTTACTAAAAGATTATATTATTAATTACAGTGGAGTAACAATTACTTATACTATTGGTAGAGGACCAGGTTCGAAAGAAGTATCTAAAATGATTCCATATCATAAATTTGATGAAGAAACGGAAAAGATAAATAATGATGAAAATATTTGGACTTATTGGGCAGAAAAGACAAAAGAAGTAACATTTTTACCAAGTCTAGTATCAGATAAAAGACAGATTGCTTTTATTTTAAATATGGAAAGTGATTATGCAAAAGAAATGATAAAAGCAAATGTTTGGAATACAGAGTTAGACGAAGAAACATTAAAAGAATTCCTAGATTATCGCTATTATTCAAAATTTTTAGAGTTAAGATTTAATAAAGATGCATCGACAACAGATAGAGAATCTGCTATTATGTTTGGATTACCCTCTACTTTAATTGAAGGAGTATTAGTAGGAAGAAAAATAGAACAAGATAAAAACGCTCTAAAACATATCAAAGAGAAATTAAAAGATTGTTATATATGTAATATCGATGGTAAAATAATTGTAGAATGAAAAAAGTAGGTGCAAAATGGAAGAACCCAAACTATATATAAAAACGAAAGCAGAAGTTACTGGAGAAGATGACACAGTATTAAGGAAAGCCTTAAAAGATATTGCAATGATAAGTGATTTAGAATATCTGAATGAAAATTGGATTAGTGCAACAATTAATAAGAATATAGCCATTACTGTAAGAGAAACCGATGTGGCATTTAAATTAACTGGAATTGATTATGATACTATAATGCTAGGTGGAGTAAAAGAAGTGAAATACCCGGTAGAAGGTGTCACAGATAAAGAACTATTAAGACAAGAAATAGAGTATGAAAATAGTATCTTTGATTTAGAAGAATTTTACAGTAAATCTTTAGATGCTGCAGCAATAGTAATTACAAAAGACAGAATGATAAGTGTTTACTCTTGGGTAGATCATAATAAAGCTGTTTTAAATATTTACAATTATTTATATGATAGAGATCCGAAAGAATCAAAATGGGAGGAACCTGTTTGGCAATACGAAGCCCTAGAAAAGGGAAATATAATTGTTCAGTTATGCGATAAGTATACTGTTCCAGTTTGGTTACCAGCAGGAATGAATGATTATCAGTATGATACACTAATGGGATTAGTAGATAATTTAAAAGAGATAGATGAAAGAGGTTCCTATGAAATTGAGTTAGCACTAGATAATAATGGCAGTGGAACTCCAATTAAAGATGCAAAAGATAAAATCAATGTAATTTGTAAAGAAAAAGGCTTATATGATGTTCCAAAAGCAAAATAAAAAAATTTCTAAGTTAAACATAGGACGATAAAGAAAAAGAAACCCGTAGAATAAAAGGACGTGATAATATGAACATAGAAGCTTTCTGTGCAAAATACAACTTAGGAACAGTAATAGATATAGAAAAATTATCTGGTGGTTTAATGCATAGAATGTTTAAAGTAAAAACTACAACAGCAACTTACGCTATAAAAGTATTAAATAGGGAAGTAATGAATAGAGAAGAAGCTTATAACAACTTCATAGTATCAGAAAAAATATCAAATCTAGCGAAAGAAAATAATATTCCGATATCTAGTGCTATCTCAATTGAGGGAAACTATCTAACAGAATTTGAAAATACTTATTATATGGTATTTAATTATGTTGAAGGAAAAATATTATCGGATAAGGAAATTACAGTAGAACATTGTAAAAAGATTGGAACAGTACTTGCTAGGATTCATAATCTAGATTACCAAAAATTAGGATTAACAGAAGAAAGAGTAGAATATAAAAGATTATATGACTGGGAAGGTTATGCGTTAGAAGTAAATTTTAACAAAATGTCTTACAGAGAGGAATATTTAAAAAACTATAAAAAATATAATTCAATCTTAAAAAGAGCAAATGAAAGATTTAATGACGCAAATACTGTATCAACGATTTGCCATAGAGATATGAATCCTAAAAATGTAATGTGGAATCAAGATAATCCTATAATTATCGATTGGGAGTCCGCAACACTAGCAAATCCTTATCAAGAATTATTAGAAACTGCTCTTTCCTGGTCTGGTTTTTTAACAAACAACTTTAGTGAAGAAAAATTTAAAGCCGTATTTTTAGAGTATCAAAAACTAAGAGATATTAAAAGTATTGACTGGTATGATGCTATCTGTGGAAACTTAGTTGGAAGATTTGAATGGCTAAAATATAATTTAGAACGAAGTCTGGGAATAATTACGAATGAGGAAGAAGAAAAATCTTTAGGAGAACAAGAAGTATCAAAGACAATAGAAGAAATTTCTAGATATTTAGAATTAATTGGAACCATGGATGATATTATTGATAGATTAATCAGAACTGAAGAGCAATCTTTTGATAAAGAAATAGAAAAGATTATAGAAAACACACCACTTTTAAAAGGGAAAACCTATAACAAAATATCCGCAGGATTTACCAATACTATATATCAAGTAGAAGATTATATAGTAAGAATTTGTACCAAGAAAGAAAACGAAAAAAGATTTGAGAATGAAATAGACTTTTATCAAAATAATAAAAGTACTAATATTCCCAAATTATATATCGCAGAAAAAACCAAAGAATTAATTTCTTATAATTATGAGGTATTAGAAAAAATAGAAGGACCAACACTATATGAAGTATGGTATAAATTAACAGAAGAAGAAAGAAAAGAAGTTATTTTAAAATTAATCAACGTATTACAGCATCTTCATAGTAAAAAAGTAGAAGAATATGATTTCAATACATTCATTAAAGATAAAATAAAAACTCTTATAAAAGACTGTAATATCACAAATGAATTATTTGATGAATTATTATCATTGTGTGATATCTATTTTAAAGAAAATAAATTTGGTCAGATTCATGGTGACTTACACTTTGATAATATTATTTATCAAGATGATCGTCTTATATTATTAGATTTTGAATACTCTATGCCTGCAGCTATTGATTATGATTATAGAATATTAAATAGATATGAAAAAGTTCCATGGCGCTGGGCATCATCAAAAACAGATATGCTAACAATAGAAGAAGATTATCAAGGTTTAATGCAAACAATAATAGAAAATGATAATGAATTAAAAGGAATAAAATTCTTAAAAGAAAGATTATCTGTATATGATATCATTGATTTATTACAAGTATATAAAAATACTCATAAAGAAGAAATGTTAGAAGAGAGTAAAAAGATAGTAAAAGAATTAAAATATAACTAATAAAGATGTAGAACGCATATTCTACATCTTTTTATTTTGCCCATTCTTAAATTCTTTTTCATACATTTCAAATAATTCTTTAAATCTAGCATAATGTACAATTTCTCTTTGGCGTAACCAAAGTAGGGGAGCAATCACATCAGGGTCATTAGTTAAATCAATTAAGTTTTCGTAAACAGCACGAGCTTTTTGTTCAGCAGCCATATCTTCTGAAAGGTCTGCTAAAGGATCTCCAGTCGAAGCAAAGTAGGCAACAGTAAATGGAACACCATTCGCATCAGTCGGATATAAAGCGTTACCATGTTCTGCATAATTACTACCAAGACCAGCTTGCTTCATCTCCTCAGGAGTTGCATCTTTTGTTAATTGATAAATCATCGTCGCAAGCATTTCTACATGACCAAGTTCTTCTGTTCCTATATCTGTAAGTAAAGCTTTTCCACGATTATCAGGCATTGTATATCTTTGATTCAAGTAACGAAGTGCAGCAGCCATTTCTCCATTAGATCCTCCATATTGAGTAACTAGATATTTAGCCATTGCTAAATCTTTTCTTTTAATATTAATAGGATACTGTAATCTTTTTGAATATCTAAACATTAGGTTTTACCTCCCATGGCCATATATCTCTTTCCCATATAAATGGAGTTTGATTTAAAGTATTACTAGAAATTAAAAGAGGTCCAAATTTCTCATCATATTGCTTGACTAATTGATTATATTTTTCACGATAATCATTAAACAAAGTAATCATACTAGTATCATCAGGATGTAAGTCTAAATAAAGGTTTAATTCATGAGCTGCAAAACCCATTCTAGCAAGCTCTCTTATCAAAGACTCCCTTTCATTATTAGCAGCAACATTTGTAGGTTTATAATTCTTGTAAGGTTCATATAAATTAGAAAACATATTACCATTATCTAAACCTACTGCAGGTGTAAATAAAGATGGCATTGTAGAATTTCTGTATAAATCTTGTTGATTTAACAAGTTCATATTCGTATTAGAATTTGCATAATTATTTAAAAATGGATAAACATAATTTTGGTTAAACATAATATCTCCTTTCGATTTAATGTATTCTAAAAAATGACATCTGTCTAAGACAAATACCTAAAATTACAACAAAAGTAAAAAAAGTACTTGTCAAAATACAAAAAGACTGGTAAAATAAGTTTATATTTCTGATATATGGCGTCGTTGGTGAAGTGGTTAACACGCTGGTTTGTGGCACCAGTATGCAAGGGTTCGATTCCCTTACGACGCCCCATGATAAAGATAACTAGGACATTCTCCTAGTTTTTTTGTTATATTTGTTATAATGATATAAACAAATATAGAAAAGAGGAAGTAAATGAATATAAATCAAAAATTTTTAGAATTATTTAAAAGATTAGAGAAAAATACAATAAAAATATATGATAATGAAATTGGATATGAAATGAACAAAAAGCCAACATTTCATAACGCAATACAAGAATTAAAAGAAAAGGGTATCTATCCATATAATAAATATAGTGATGACTTTGATTATTGCAGTAAAATAAGAAATTTATTTTCTCATAGACCTATAAATATAATCATCGTTAGTGAATACGCTTATAAATTGTTAGAAAGACTAAATAATATGGTTGAAAATCCTCTACGTGCTATTGATATGTGTATTACAAAAAACAATATATATTCTAAATCATTAAAAGACAATATAAAAGATACCATTAAAATAATGAGAGAAAAAACATACACACATATTCCAATTATTGAAAATAATAAAATAGTTGGAGTATTTTGTGAAAAAACATTATTTGACTATATAAGTAAAGAAGAAATATCATCATTAGATTTAATAAATGATTTTAACGACATCAAACAATATTTAAATATTGCTAATTATAGTACAACAATAAAAATAATTAAAAGAGATTTAAAAATCGATAAAATAATCAAAATGTTTAAAGAGTCATTTGAAATGTCAGAAAATCTAGAATGTCTCTTTATAACAACAGATGGAACGACTAAAGGGGATATCGTAGGGTTAATAACAATTTGGGATATTTTAAATAAATATATATAAAAAGAGCTTAGTGAATAACAATATTTACTATGTTCTTTATTGTATTGATTTATTAAATTTATAAAGTTGCTTACATAAAGGTTCTTTTCTAGTACCATGATAAACTTTAATATCTTCTAAGTTGTCATGAATATTAGGCGTTTTGATTCCTAAAGCATTAAGACTTTCTGTATCATATTCTTTAAAAGCAGGACAGGGTAAAACCGTTCCATCATATTTTATTACTAATTTATCAAATCCCGCAGTACATTTATGAGTATCAGCACCTTGTAGTGGAATACCAATTCTTAAATTACCGTGAAATTGCTCTCTACATTTATCATAGATTTGAATAAACTCTTGAAATTCTTCTTCATTTAAAGAAAGAATGCTTTCATTATCTTTTCCACGTCCTTGAGGAACAAAGTTCAATATACTCAATTGATTAAAGTTTGCTACATTAAGCATCTCAACAATATCTGGTAATTCTTTATAGTTTATTTTAGTTGGAATAAAATGTGCATCTGTAACAAGACCAGCACTTTCAGCCTTTATCATAGAAAGAGTAACAAATTCAAAAAAATCCTTAGATCCCATGATTTGGTTATATGTATCTCTATCCCATGCTTGAAAATCAAAGACAATTTTATCTAGACCTAAATCTTTTAATAAATGACAGTCATAAGTAGAAAGGGAATCAAAAGTCATGGAATCATATTTTAAATAAGTGTTCATTAATTTTGTAATTAGGTTTTCGTATTCATCTTTTGGCATTCCTTCATTAAGATAAGAAGAGTATTGTTGTCTTAAATTAAATTCTAACTGTTCTTTATCACTAGCTGACATCTTATTTCTCATTTTTATTCCACTAGTAAATAATACTGTTCTAATATTATTTGACTTACAATAGCGAATTATATCAAATAATCTTGGATGTAAAAAAGGCTCTCCTCCAGAAATAGATATTTCTTCAATACCACCAATACTCATAAAATAATCTATTGTTCTTTTGAATAAATCATAATCAATGGTTTTGTGTTTATCCATTCCAGCAACAGAAGAACAAAACAAGCAATGATTAGGACAAGTTTGTATAATCTCAAAACATAAATCTTTCAACATAAAATCACCTGATA
>JAGHJJ010000028.1 GCA_017886705.1 Bacilli bacterium
TAGAAATAGTAAATCAGAATGCCATTATTGAATAGTTAAATTTTTGACTTTAACTTGGGGTAAGGGGAAGTCTGCCCTTTTTTACTATTTTTCTTAAAATAAATTTAGTTTTATTTTTCAGATTATTTACCTCCTATATTTTAGGATAACTTCTAAACTATATTTTCCTATGATACATGCCTATCATTTTTTATTTTTCATCATTAATGACAAAATTCTTTGTCTTGTTTTTTCATAACTTTTATCTTGATAGCGCTCAAAATAACATCGCATCATTCGATTCGCAGTATCATCTGCTCCCGTATAATTTTTTTCCATTTGCCGCTCAAAAACTTTATCAATGGTATCATCTTCTTTAATATTAACATCTTTAAAATCGACATAGAACACATTTGTAACACTGCATTGGAATACTATAGTTCCAACTGCATATGCGATACAACCAAGTAAGGCAATATCTGATGTATCAAGTAAACCTTTTACTTCGTGAATAGTTAGTCCATCAACATCTTCAAATGGAATACGAAGAATGCAGTTAGGATTATTCTGTAATGAATACGTATATTCATTCACAGAATGTTCCCTTTTACCATCATGAATTTTTACAATAAAGAATTTATATGCTGGTACATCATATGTATTTTCTTTCATAAACTAACACCTATATCTTATACTCATCTTCTAAAGTAAACTCAACATTCTCATCAATCCATTCTTTTCTTGGTGCAACATCATCTCCCATGAGAACAGAGACACGTTTTTCGGCTAATTGAGCATCTTCTATGTTTACCCTAATCAAAGTACGGCTTCCTGGATGCATAGTAGTCTCTCCTAACTGATCAGCGTTCATCTCACCAAGTCCTTTGTATCTTTGAATTTCACATTTTTTACCTTTAGATTTTTCTTTCATTTCTTCTATTGTATATGCATATTGAATGTCTTTACCAGCTTGTATTTTAAATAATGGAGGAAGTGCTACAAAAAGTCTTCCATCTTCAATTAAAGGTTTCATGTAACGATAGAAGAATGTCAATAATAAACACTGAATATGACCTCCGTCTTCATCAGCATCGCTCATGATAATTACTTTATTATATTCGCAATCATTAATATCAAAGTTAGCACCATATCCTGCACCAATCGTATAAATCATTGTATTTATTTCTTCATTTTTTAAAATATCTTCTTCTTTTGTTTTTTCGGTATTTAATACCTTTCCACGTAATGGAAGAATTGCTTGATAGCGTCTATCTCTTGCTTGTTTAGCAGAACCTCCTGCAGAATCTCCCTCGACTAAGAATAATTCCTTTTTTGTTTTATCCTTACTTTGTGCTGGTGCTAGTTTTCCTGACAAGCTCCTTTCTTCTTTCTTTTTACTAGTACCTTTTCTAGCTTCTTCTCTTGCTTTTCTGGCTGCTTCTCTTGCTATCTTACTACGTAGACTCTTATTGATGATTTCTGTTGCGATTGCTTTATTTTCTTCTAAGAATACTTTCATTTGTTCTGTTACGATATTTTCAACAGCAACCCTAGCACTTGGAGTACCAAGTTTTCCTTTGGTTTGTCCTTCAAATTGTAAAATACCTTCTGGAATCTTTAGACTAATAACTGCGGTTAGACCTTCCCTAACATCACTACCTTCTAGTGCTTTATCTTTTGCTTTTAAGAATCCATTATTTTTGGCATAGTCATTAAATACACGTGTTAGTGCGGTTTTAAATCCAACCTCATGTGTTCCACCATCGATTGTTTTTACGTTGTTTACAAAACTTACAATTGTTTCATTATATGAATCTGTGTATTGCATCGCAATATCTACTTCCATTTTTTCTTTGGTACCAGTGATTGCTAAAACCTTGTGAAGAGCATTCTTTCCTTTATTCATATCTTCTACAAATTCTTCAATACCACGTTCATAATGAAATTTACTACTTCTTTCGTCTTCTTCATCAATGACTTCAATCGTAATTCCTTTTAATAAGAACGCAGATTCTTGCATTCTTTCACAAATTGTCGTATAAGAAAAATTCGTTGTCGTAAAGATTTCATCATCTGGTAAGAAACGTACTGTCGTTCCTGTCTTATTAGTAGTACCAATCTTTTTTAATGGTACTGCAACATGACCTCCATTTTCAAAACGAATATAGTATTCACCCTTATCATGTTTAATTGTTACTTCCATCCATTTTGATAATGCATTAACAACACTAGATCCTACTCCATGAAGTCCTCCAGAGACCTTATATCCATCACTTTCAAATTTACCACCAGCATGTAATACCGTAAAAATAACTTCTGGAGTAGATTTACCAGAAGCATGCATACCTGTAGGAATACCACGTCCATGGTCTTCTACACTAACAGATTTATCACTATGTAAAATTATCTTAATATAATCTCCGAACCCGTTAATTGCTTCATCAATAGCATTATCTACAATTTCCCAAACTAGATGGTGAAGTCCTCTTTTATCAGTAGAACCAATATACATACCAGGTCTTTTTCTAACTGCCTCTAGTCCTTCCAATATTTTTATCGATGACTCATCATATTTTAATGCCATTTCTTATCACTCCTAATCTTGCTACTACTTATTATAACAAAAAGAAAAAGTTTTTCAAAGAAAAACTTTACTATATTTGACATAATACCTATTTCATATTTCCTATTTATATTCTTTTTTCATGTTTTTCAAAGAATTATTTTTATTGCTTAATTCA
>JAGHJJ010000029.1 GCA_017886705.1 Bacilli bacterium
AGATTTAATTAATAAATCATAATAACAAGTAAAAAAGGTAGAAATACCTTTTTTATTTTAGTCTTTAAAAATACATTGTTTTGATATATAATGATTAAGATAGGAGAGATAATATGGCAACACTTACAAAAAAAGAATTAAAATTAATGGACGAATATTTCCGTGTATTAAATTATCTATCAGTAGGACAACTATATTTATTAGATAATCCACTATTAAAAAAACCACTAGCAAATAGTGATGTAAAACCAAACGTAGTAGGTCATTGGGGAACTGCACCTGGACAAAATTTTATTTATATGCATTTAAATAGAATAATAAAAAAATACAACTTGAAAATGATTTATATATCAGGACCGGGACATGGTGGAGAAGCAATGATTGCTAATAACTATGTGGATGGAACTTACACAAAATTTTACCCAAATATTACTGAAGATGAATTAGGTTTAAAAAGATTATTTAAACAATTTAGTTTTCCTGGTGGAGTATCTTCACATGTTGCTCCAGAAACTCCAGGATCTATTCATGAAGGTGGAGAATTAGGGTATAGTCTAGCTCATGCTGCAGGTGCTGTATTAGATAATAAAGGATTAATTGCTGCCTGTGTTATTGGAGATGGTGAAGCAGAAACAGGACCACTAGCGACATCATGGAATATTAATAAATTTTTGAATCTAGAAACAGATGGTTACGTATTACCAATTCTTCATAGAAATGGTTATAAAATTTCAAATCCAACTATTTTTGGTCGAATGACAGAAGAAGAATTAGAAGATTTCTTTTATGGACATGGATGGAAACCGTACTTTGTTACTGCTACAGATACACAAAAAGCCCATGAAGAAATGGCAAAAACTCTAGACAAAATAGTAAAAGAAATTAATGGTTTAAAGGGAAGAGCAACTGTTGACCATGAATGGCCAATGCTTGTATTAACAACACCTAAAGGCTGGACTGGCCCAAAAGAAATAGAAGAAAAACAAATAGAAGGTAGTTTTAGAGCTCATCAAGTTCCGATAACAATTACTAGGGATAATCCAATGAACCTTCCATTATTAGAAAAATGGTTAAAAAGTTATCATCCTGAAGAATTGTTTGATGACAAAGGAAGAGTAAAAAAAGAAATTAGGGATTTAGCACCAACACCATCAAAATGTATGGGAAAAAGTGAGTTTGCAAATGGTGGAGTATTATTAAAAGAAATTATTACCCCAAATTGGGAAAATTATGCAGTACAAGTACCATCACCAGGAAGCGTCGACAAACAAGATATGATAGAATTAGGAAACTATATTAGAGATTTATTTGTATTAAATAAAGACCACAAAAACTTTAGAATTTTTGGGCCCGACGAAGCATTATCCAATAGACTAAATCATATTTTTGAAAAAGAAAATAGAACATGGAATGGTACTATCTATAAAACAGATGAATTTCTATCCCCAGAAGGAAGAGTCATGGACTCTTATCTATCAGAACACCTTTGTGAAGGAATGCTAGAAGGATACCTACTAACTGGAAGATTTGGAATGATTCATAGTTATGAAGCTTTTATAAGAATAGTTGATTCCATGATTACGCAACATGCTAAATGGTTAAAGGTAACAAGAGGAATCATGTGGAGAGCACCAATCGCTTCTCTAAATATTTTATTAACATCTCATGTCTTCCAACAAGACCATAATGGATACACTCATCAAGATCCAGGTTTTCTAAATCACTTAGTAACGAAAAAAAGTGATATTATAAGAATCTATCTACCACCAGATACCAATTGCTTATTAGCTTGTATGGATCACTGTATCAAAACAAAAAATCAAATAAATACTATTATTGCCAGCAAACATCCACGTCCACAATGGTTAACTAAAGAACAAGCTAAAAAACATTGTGCCAAAGGAATCGGTATCTGGGATTTTGCTAGTAATGACGGAGGAAAACCAGATGTAATCATGGCTTGCTGTGGAGAAACACCAACCCTGGAGACCCTAGCAGCAGTAGATATATTAAAAACCTGCGTGAAAGATATAAAAATAAGAGTAATTAATGTAGTAGATTTAATGACACTAGCCCGAAGACTAAAACATCCCCATGGCTTAACTGAAGAAGAATATGATAAATTATTTACGAAAGACACTCCAGTAATCTTTAACTTCCATGGTTATCCATCTCTAATAGAGCAACTAACATATTATAGAACAAACAAAAATATGCATATTCATGGCTACCTAGAAGAAGGAACCATCACTACAACATTCGATATTAGAGTTCAAAATGAAATAGACAGATTCCATCTGGTAATGGATGCACTACTACACATTCCAAGATATCAAAAAACATCAAAAGTACTAATTAACTGGTGTTTGGATATGTTAAAACAACATAAAACATACATTAAACAAAACGGAGAAGATTTGCCATATATTAAAAACTGGAGATGGCAAAACAAATAACTGAATAACACCTAAACATAGGTGTTATTATTTTAAAAAAGAATTGTTTTCTCTCTTAATTCTGTTATAATTAACATAAGGGGGAAAAGAAATGATAAAAAATCCAAAACGCTATGCTTGCATGCCAAAGTTAAAAATTCAATCAGGTAAATCTAAATCAGATTCACCAATCGCAGAATATAATACAGAAATTGAGTGCTATATACCTGTTGTTTGCTATGTAATAGCAGATAAGACAAACTATATGCCAGATGGAACAATAAAATATAACTGTGAGATTGCTTATACCAGAAATCAATGGAATTTACAACCTATTGAAAATCCACTAGGCGAAAATAAAGGTAATATTGACACGTTACCAATGGAGGAAGTATCAGAAGACTATGAAATGATAAAGGCGATATGTACACAGAAAAACAAAGGATTAATAGAAAAATTATGGACATTAAGTGATGATAATTGGCAAAGAAAAAAATATAACTTTTTAGAAAATGAAATTATTTATTTTAGTAAATGTTACGAGCCATTACAAAAAAGTGAAGTAAAAGAATTAAAGAAAGAAGGATAAGAATGAAAGAAGAATTAAAAAATATATTTTTAATGGGATTAGGCGCAATGTCTATGACAAATGACAAAGCTAACGAGTTAAAGAAAGATCTTTTACAAAAAGGTGAAGAAATGTTAGAAGCTGGAAAAGTTGCTAACGAAGAATTAAAGCATAATCTAAAAGAAAAAATGAAAGAAAATGTAACAGTAGTAGTAAATGAAGATACTTCATACGAAAAAATAAAAGAAGCCCTAAAATCATTATCCAAGGAAGAAAAACAAGAATTAATAGATTTATTAAAAGAAAATCCAAAGGAAGATACCAAGAAACAAGATGAAAAATAGTACTAGCAGATTAGGAGAAATCATTGCTATTGTAAAAAAGTATCAATTAGCAAAAAATCCTACTCCCAAGAATGTCCGTCTAGCCTTAGAAGAACTTGGTCCAACATTTGTAAAAATGGGTCAAATATTATCATCAAGAGATGATTTACTTCCGAAAGAATATTGTAAGGAATTACAAAAATTAAAACATTCAGTAAAACCAATGCCTTATGAAAAAATAGAAGAGATATTAAAAAGAGAATATGACTGTGCTCCAGAAGAAATATTTTTAGAAATTGATAAACTTCCTGTAGGATCTGCATCCATTGCTCAAGTACATAAAGCAAAATTAAAAACAGGAGAAATTGTTGCTGTTAAAATAAGAAGAGAAAACATTGAAGAATTAATGGCAAGAGATGCCAAACTATTAAAAAAGGTAATTAGTATTTTAAGGTTAAATAAAATATTTGGAGATATTATTGATCTTACAATGGTAGTAGATGAAATGTATGAAAGTGCTAAAGAGGAGATGAACTTTCATACAGAAAAACAACATATAGAGGAGTTCTTACAAAATAATAAAGACATTGTATATATAAAACCATTAAAAGTCTATAGTAAATATTCCACTTCTAATATCTTAGTCATGGAATATATTGAAGGTTTTAAAATATCAGAAAAAGAAGAATTAGTAAAAGCTGGATATGACTTAGATGAAATTGCTGAAAAATTAGCTCATAATTATTTAAAGCAAGCAATTGATGATGGTTTTTATCACGCAGATCCTCATTCAGATAATATAAAAATTGTAGATGGCAAAATTGCTTTTCTAGACTTTGGTATGATGGGAAGACTATCTAAAAGAAATAGAACACTACTTGAAAATTGCATTATGGCAATCGTAAAAAATGATATTAATGAAGTAGCTCATATCTTAACTTTATTAGATGTGTCTAATAATAGAACAGACTATATGCAATTAAAAAATGATGTTAGGAAAGTACTAGACAAGAATAAAGCAACCGCAATTGCAAATATCGATATCAAAGAGTTTGTAACAGAAATGTTTATCTTACTTAGAAGAAATGAAATTACACTACCAAAAGAAATATCAATGTTAGTAAGAGGAATTGTAGTATTAGAAGGAACATTAGAGAAGGTTAGTCCTAATATTAATTTAATTGAAGTCTTACAAAAAAAATCCAATCCCGTAGAAAACGTATTCGATAAAGAAAAAATAGGAGAATTTGCTTTATCCAGCATGAAAAGTGGAGCAAACCTACTATTAATACCAAATGAAGCTCTACAGACGTTAAAGGGAATAAATAGTGGCGAATTAAGGTTTAATGTAGAACTAACTGATTCTAAGCACCAAATAGATAGAATTGAGCGAATTGTTCATTTAGTAATCATTAGCGCCCTAGATGTAGCCTTTATTATTGGAACAAGTCAAATGGTTGTAAAATCAGAGTATGAGTTGCCATTTATATTTTATCTTTATATGCTTGGTGCCATTATTTGCACAGTATGGTTACTTTATAAATTAATTATTTCTAAATTTAAAAAATTATAATTTCCTACACTAGGAAATTATTTTTTTTAGGAACTTTATCAAAACTAGTATAAAATTTAAAAAAACTGTAAAAAATAAAAATAATTTAGCACTCACTATTGACAAGTGCTAAAAATAGTGGTATAACATAATTGTAAATGAAAGGAAGATGATAAATATGGATTTAATGCCAAGAAAATTTTATTTAGATGATATTTTTGATGATTTTATTTCTTCAAGAAAGGAACAAAGCATGAAATGTGATATCTATGAAAAAGCTGGCGATTATCATATTGAGATGGATATTCCAGGATTTAACAAAGATGAAATTTCTGTCGAAACAAAAGATGGATATTTGACAATCAAAGCTGAAAAGAAAAATGAAGTTAACGAAGAAGATAAAGAGAAAAATTATATTCGTCGTGAAAGAACTTATGGTAAATATGAAAGAAGCTTCTATTTAGGAGATTTAGATGAAGATAAAATTGATGCATCATTTGAAAACGGAATGCTAAAACTTGTAGTTCCTAAAAAAGAAGAAGTAGACACGAAAAAAGTTATCGAAATTAAATAATAAATGGTCGCTAGTAAGCGACTTTTTCTTTTAGAAATTTGTCTGTAATAGAACTCTTGACGAAAACATAGATATAGGTTAAGATAAGCGTATAAAGAGGTGAGTTAAATGACTTTAAGGCAAGGTAGAATATTTCCAATAATAGTAACGGTATTATTAATTAGTATTATTATCTACTTATTTGCAACCATAAAACAACCCTATATAGAATGTAGTAAAACCGCTACAACAGAACAAGGAATTCAAATAGTAGAAAATTTAAAAGTGACCTTAAGTAGCAATAATATTGCAAAAATGGATTTAACAAAGACAATCATTTTACCCCAAAATTATATTCAAGAAGAAAATAGCTATCTAAACTCAATTAAGTTTGCAATTAAAAGTTCCTATGAATATTTGCCAAAAAATGCAGTAAAAATTACACAAGATTCAGATAGAATTGTTGCACATATAATGGTAGATAAAAATAATGAAACTTTGATTTTAAATAACATAGAATTTACAAACGAAGATGATTTACAAATAAAAATTAATGCTAATACAAAAGCAAAAGATGTAGTAACATTAAAAATAAAAGACGCATATACAGAAGGCGAATTCATGACTCATATGAAAAATAATGGTTATTCATGTAAATAAAATGAAAGAGTAGAAGAATGAAAGAATATAATATAGAAAAACTAGTAAATAGCCTAGACTTTGAGAAAAATAAATTGCATAAAACGAAGCAAAATTTATTTCTAACAACCTATGAAATAGAAGTATTAATGAGATATCATATTAACTATAACAAATGTAAAACAGCAAAGGAATTACTACAAGAAGTAGAGTATAAAATAGTAGATTTAGAAAAAGAACAACAAGAAGAACTAGATCAAATTGCAATGAGTATTGCTGAAAGAGACTATTATCAAAACACAAGAAAGTAATGACAAAAAGTAAAAAATATGGTACAATGAATACCGCCAGGGACAAGAACAGTCCTTTTTTTGCCTAACAAGGAGGTCTGAATGAATAACATAGATTCTAAAGAATGGGATGCCATGATGTTAAAGTACAAGTTTGCAAAAACAAAATTAGAGGCAGACTTAGAAATATTATTAAAAGAATATGAATATAAAAATGAATATAATCCCGTAGAACACATTAAGTCTAGATTAAAATCAGAAAGAAGTATCTTAAAAAAATTAGAGGAAAAAGGTTATGAAAAGAACGTAGAAAATATAAAAAAACACATTCATGATATTGTAGGATTTAGAATTGTTTGTTCTTTCTTATCGGATGTTTATGATATTGTAGGAATTATTAAAAATTCTAAGACATTTAAAATTATAAATGAAAGTGATTATATAGCAAATCCGAAAGATACAGGATATACAAGTTATCACTTAAATGTTTTAGTACCAGTACACTTAGAAGAAAAATTAGAATATATAGAAGCAGAAATACAGATAAGAACAGTAGCTATGGATTTCTGGGCATCACTAGATCATAAATTACAATATAAACTTCCCAAGGAAATTCCACTTCATCTCCAAAGAGAATTATTAGAATGTTCTGATGAAATAAAAGTAATAGACGTGAAGATGCAACATCTATATGAAGTAATAAAAAAATATATTGAAAATAATAAGGAGGTCTAAGGATGAATTATATGTTGGATAAAATAAATGTATTAGAAAATAAAGAGGCAATATTAAAGGGTGCAGAAGAAATAGTGACTAGTTTATTAGAAAATGATAAACTAGATAAAAGTGAAAAGTTGATGACAATAGAATTAGCAATGGCTCAACTTAATTATAAACTGTATAACATTAGCGGAGATAGTAAAGAAGAAATGCCTAAGTAGCATTTTTTCTTTTGGAAAAGAAAGAAACGTGATAAAATAAGAAAAGAAAGAGGGAGAATATGGCTGATAAAATTTATGTGCATTCAATTATGACAACGGTATTTACAAAAGATGGCGATATGGTGGTAATAATAAATGAGAATAATGAACTAGATACAATACCACAATATTTCACGGGACATAGAGAAGATAAAAACTATACAGGCGAAGGTGGATTTGATATTTTAAATTCGGAAGATGACTACAAAGAGGCAGTAGGATATTTTTTAGCATCCAAATCAAAATTTACAGATACAGGAATAAAAAATGGCTTTTTAGTTGGAAATAAAGAAAGTCTTGTAGATTGTGGAGAATTACAACCAAGAATTGACTATTTCCAAATAGATGAAATGAAACGTATGAAATCTCCTTCATTTATAAGAATAAAAAGTAATATTTTTGAAATTACAGTAGAAAATCAAGAAGTATTAAATCAAATACAGACAAGATATATTGTAGACCCTACTTTAGATATAGATGATTATCGAGGTGTAAAAGGAATATCACCAGCGGAATTAGAAGAATTACAAAGAGAAGGAAAAGTAAAATTTTCTCCTAGACTACTATGGCAAATGAGCGAAGAAGAATTAAAAGGAATCAAAAGATTTTCTAATATTTTAAACCATATAATTACCATGAATCCAAATAGAAGAAAGTAAAAAGAAAGAAGGAAGTAAATGATTTATCTAGATTACAGTGCCACAACACCAGTAGAGGAAAGTGTATTAAATAGTTATATAGAAACAACAAAAAAAATAATAGGTAATCCTAATTCTCTACATAAACTAGGAGTAGATGCTAAAAGATTAATTGATAGAGCAACTTCTCAAATAGCAACTATTTTAGGTGTAAAACCAAATGAAATTATCTATACCAGTGGAGCAAGTGAAGCCAATAATACAGCGATAAAAGGAATTTGTTTAAAATATCAAAATAGAGGAAAACATATTATTACAACACCATTAGAACATTCTTCTATTATAGAACCACTAAATTATCTAAAAGAGTTGGGCTTTGAAATAGAATATGTAAATTTAACACCATCAGGTAAGGTGGATTTAAAAGATTTAGAAAAAAAATTAAGAGAGGATACAATATTAGTAACGATAGCTAGTATTAGTAGTGAACTAGGAATAATTCAACCAGTAAACGAGATAGGGAAAATAGTAAAAAAATATCCCAAAGCTTTTTTTCACTCTGACATTACACAAAGTATGGGAAAAGAAAAAATAGATTTAACAAACGTCGATCTAGCAAGTTTTTCTGCCCAGAAATTCTATGGTATGAAAGGAATAGGTGCACTAATCAAGAAAGAAAACATCGTAATAGAGCCCTTAATACATGGTGGAAAATCAACAACCAAAGATAGAAGCGGGACACCAGCAACACCTCTAATTGTATCTACTGCCAAAGCACTAAGACTAGCATATGAAAATATAGAAGAAAAAGAAAATAAGGTAAGAAAATTAAATGATTATCTAAGAGAAGAACTAACCAAAGAAAATATTACAATCAACTCTCCAATAGATGCAATTCCTAATATTTTAAATATTAGTATAGAAAACATAAAACCAGAAACTATGTTACATGCTCTAGAAGAAAAAGAAATCTATATTTCAACCAAAACAGCATGTTCAACATCCAATGCCTCCCTTGCAGTCTTAGCCCTAACAAAAGATACTACAAAAGCAAGTCATAGTCTAAGAATTAGCATCTCTTATAAAACAACTAAAGAAGAATTAGATATCTTTATAAAAGAATTAATCCACGCCAGAAATGAGTTGAATAAGTTATATGTTAAAAAAGATTAAACAAATCCTGATAGTAATTATTTTACTATTAGTACTAATACCAACACCAAAGGTAAATGCCAAAGAAAAATTAAATTTGTATCTATTCTGGGGAGATGGTTGCCCGCATTGTGCCTTAGAAAAAGAATATTTAGAAGATTTAAAGGAAGAATACAAAGAACTAAATGTAATACAATATGAAGTATGGTATAACGAAGAAAATAATAGTTTTCTAAAACAAATTGCTGATAAGACCAATAAATCTCTAACTGGTGTACCTGTAACAATAATTGGTCAAACCATTATCACAGGTTTTAAAGAATCAACAGAACAACAAATGAAAAGAGCAATAGACTATTATCTAGAGAATGATTACCAAGATATCGTAGAAGAAATAAAAAATGGTACTTATGAACAACAAGAAGAACTACCAGATCAAGACTTTATAGAACAAGAAGAAAAACTAGATAAGGAAACCACAGTAGACTTACCAATCATAAAAAAGATAAATTTTAAAGACTTTGATTTGCTAACAGCAATACCAATATTAGGAGTATTAGCAAGTCTATCTCTCCCAATACTATGGTTAATCATTACTTACTTTTCATCAGTAAACCTAGAAAAAGATAGAAAAGTAAAAATAATACTACTACTACCAGCAGGACTATTACTAATAGGAATATGCTCTATCATACAATCTATGTTACAAATAGAAATAATAAACATGGTATCAAGAATTATAATTATCATATTATGTATTACGTTTATGATTCATAAACTAGAAAAAATTAATTTAACAAAATCCCAGTTAACAGGATTAATACTATTACTAGCAATAGCAATAGGACTAGCATCCAAAAACAACTACTGGCAAATAGCAAATACTCTAATAGAGGTAGAAAAAATATCACTACTTCCCAAACTAGCCTTAAATTTTTATTATTTAATTGCCTATCTATCACCATTTATGTTACTATCATTATTATTTATTCCATGGAAAAAAATAAGTCCACAAAAACAAGAACTAATAGAATTAAGTATCTGGACAGCTTCTATATTAGTAATAATATTTATCTAAAAAAAGTTTACTAAATAAGAAAAGTTGTGTATAATAAATTCTAGAATAGAGAGGTTGCGCTATGGATAATAAAGAAATTGCAGAATTAATTGACATAGATGGTTTATCAACAGAAATCGAAGTAGTAACATATTTAAATTCTGAAGATGATAAAAGACAATATGTCGTATATACAAAAGGAGAAATTCAGGAGCAAACAGGTAATCAAGTAATTTATATTGCTAGAATCGTAAAAGATGGAGAGAAACTTAATTTAGAAGAGATTACAGAAGATGCAGAATGGGTTGATGTTCAACATTTATTAAAGCAAATTGCTAATGCGCAACATGCAGGATAGGTGGTGAGCTAGTGGAAGACAAATATGAATTTGAAAGTGCTGAGTATCGTATAGCAGCTATAGAATTAAAAGCGGTTGCTTATGATATTGTAGCAACAATATCTAAAAGAAAAACAGAACTAATGAAAACAACAAAAAATGAAGAAGAAAAGAAACAAAGATTAACGGAACTAAATAATAGAAATGACAACTTGTTAATGTTAACGAATCAATTAGAAGAACAGTTAGAAGCATTAGATAGTTTAGATAAAGAAATGAAAAAAAGAGATTTAGAAGAAAAAAGCTCTAAACCATTAGCACTATCAAATAAAGATTTAGAAAAGAAAAAAGCAATAGTGATAAATGCAAACCCTATAGAACAAGAAAAAGAAATAATAATTCCAGAAGAAGAACCAGAAGAAGAATTTGATACAGAAATAGAACCAGAACAACATCAACCAATATCAATAGAGAAAACAAATGAAGAGCAACAAAAAAACATAACAACAGAGATATCACCTCAAACTGCTTTTTCTTCATCACCTAAAATACCGACTCCAGTAGGAGCAAATACACAACCAGTAAAAAGGAAATTTCAAAAAACGACCAAAAATATATCTAAAGCCATTATGGTAAAACCAAATCAATTAGAAAATTTAAGAAAATCAAGAATAAATCAGGAACAAAAATTGGTAGAAAAAGGAATATTTCTTCCTTTAATGCAAAATTTACAGAAGAACATGATAGAAGAACCACAACCGCTAAAGAAAGAATTACCAGATGATATAGAAAGAAAAATAGAAGATTTAACAGTCAAAGCAAATATTTATTATAATGAAGGAGAAATAGACAAAGCACAAGAACTATATGATCAAATAAAAGCGTTAACAAATCAAAATTAAAAGGAGTGAGGATAAGTGGAAGAAATTGAAATGTTAAGTATAGACGCTACAGATCCTCATCAAGAATATCATCAAGAATTGCTAAAAATATTAAAAGATGCCACCAAAGATAATTCTATTGTTTATGAGTTTAAATTTGATAATCAATATTGTTATTGTAAAGTAACAAAATATGAAATAGATGGTTCTCATCAAATTTTAGATAAAAAAACATTTTCGAAGCCAAAAGAGGTATTAATAGATATTATAGAGCCGTTTATAAAATCTTTTGCTAATCAAAATGATATTATGATAAATAATATTACACCAAATAAAGGAAATAATAGTAATTTAAAAATAATTAGTGAATTTAACGATATGTGTAATATTATTAATTTAAACGAAACAGATATAATTAAAATGTCAGAACTAGTAGAACAAGAAAAGAAGAATCAGCAGAATCGACCAACAGATTTAAATAAGAACGAAAAGGGTCTAGGAAATGTAATTGCGTTTATGATTAGTCTAATTATTGTAGGAATAATAATTCTAGGAATGTTAGTCCCAGATTTTATAAGTTAAGACCAAGAATAGGTCTTTTTTTTTCTTTCTAAATTTGGTACAATAAAAATAGAAGGGAAGGCGCCTATGACAAAGGAAAAACAAATAACATTGGCAAAAGTCTTATTATCTTTTTCTTTGATTTTGATTTTATTAGGAATTGCTTTCCATTTAGAAAATCAAACGATTTTAAATCCGATAACTAATACTCATGTAATAGGACAAGCAGAAAATACTGATATTAATATTACAACAACAGAAACACCTGTTCCACAAACGGAAGCAGGACAAGAAGTAACCAGTCCAGAGAATCCAAACGCAGAAAATAGTAATACAAATAATCAAACACAAACGCAAACTCCAAATACAAGTACTAAAACACCTCAACAACCACAACAAACACCTCAAGCACCAACACCAAGTATAGAAACCACCAATGATAACTTAAGAAGAAGTATTGAAAATACATACGGAATTACAGTACGATATGGAGTAGAAACAAATGGATATACAGTAGCTGGACTATCTACAGTAAGACTAACAGACTCTAATAGAATAAACCAGTTATTAAATGAACTAAATAGTAATTTAGCACTATATCCTACTGGCTTTTTTAATGAAACAAAACAAGCAGGATATACATTAACAATATATTTAATTAAACAATACTCTCAAGCAAATGTAACTGGTGTCACAGATTCAACATCAAAAAACATTTTAATATCACTTGCAACAGATTATAGTTTCACAGAAAGCCTCCATCACGAAATCTATCATTACATAGAAAAATATATGTATGCCAAAGGTGCTAATTATACCACTTGGAATACATTAAATCCTGTAGGTTTTAATTATGGTAATACCAATAATTCTTATTCCTATGTATCAACAGGAAATATCAATGCATCTTTTGTGAATAATTATGCACAAACCGATCAATATGAAGATAGAGCTTCTACTTTTGAGTATATGATGGATGATACAGAAGCAGGTTGCCTACAAACAGGTACACCTATCTGGAAAAAAGCAAAATATATCAGTGAGCAAATTGACGCTGTATTTCAAACAGTAAGTCCTAATGTATTAGAATATTGGGAAAGATATGTATATAATTAGAAGAAAAGGGGATAACATGAAAAGAATAATTATAAATGAAGAAAATATAGATACAAATAAGATGGATGAAACAGTAATTAGAGTAAAAGCATTAATGATTAATAAAAAAGAAGAACTATTAGTAGTGCATAATAATTATACCTATCAATTTCCTGGTGGACACTGGAGAGAAGAAGAATCATTAGAAGAAAGCCTAAGTAGAGAAATAAAAGAAGAAACAGGAATTTCTATCGATATAGAACCAGGTCCTTTCATGGTAATTGAAGAATATTACAGTAACTACTTAGAAACAGGCAATACTAGATGTAACAAAATGTATTATTACATTGTACATAGTAACGAAGGACCAAAAGTAGAAGAAATGAGTTTATCAGAGCTAGAAAAGAAAACTGATTTTAATTTATTTTATATTCCTATCAAAGATATGGAAGTATTTTTAAAAGAAAGTATAAATAATAATTCCATAGAAAAAATAATAGGAGAGGAAATGTTAACAGTAATGAAAGAATATCAAGAAAAATATAGAAGGAGATAATATATGAAAGTATTAGTAACCGGGGGACTTGGCTATATTGGTAGTCATACTAGTGTAGAACTACTAGAGGAAGGTCATGAAGTAGTTGTATTAGATAACCTATCAAATTCAAAAGAAGAAGTAAAAGATAAAATAAAACAAATTACTGGAAAAGAAGTAAAATTTTATTTAGGAGATATGATTAATGAAGAATTACTAGATGAGATATTTACGAAAGAAAAAATAGACGCTGTAATAGATTTCGCAGCTTATAAAGCAGTAGGAGAATCAGTAAAAAAACCAGTAGAATATTATACTAATAATGTTTCAACTGTATTAGTTTTATTAAAAGTAATGAAAAAACATAATGTAAAAAAATTAGTGTTCTCATCTAGTGCTACTGTCTATGGAAATCCAGAACATGTACCTATTAAAGAAACGGATAAAACAGGAGGAACAACCAATCCTTATGGAACGTCAAAATTATTTGTAGAGCAGATTTTAAAGGATTTGTATAAATCAGACAACACCTGGGATATCGCAATACTTAGATACTTTAATCCGATAGGTGCACATAAGAGTGGACTGATTGGAGAAGAGCCAAATGGTATTCCTGCAAACTTAATGCCATATATCGCTAAAGTTGCAAATAAAGAGTTAGAATGTCTATCAGTATTTGGGAATGATTATAAAACCAAAGATGGTACAGGTGTAAGAGACTATATTCATGTAGTAGACCTTGCAAAAGGTCACATCAAGGCATTAGAAAAATTAGAAAAAGAACAACAAGGTTTATATATTTATAACCTAGGAACAGGTACTGGATATAGTGTATTAGATATCATTAATGCTTTTGAAAAAGTAAATAATATCAAAGTAAATTATAAAATCGTAGAACGTAGACCAGGAGATATTGCAGAGTGTTACTCAGATCCTAGTAAAGCAAAAGAAGAATTAGGATGGGAAGCAACACTTACTATAGAAGATATGTGTAAAGATGCATACAATTTTGTAAAGAAATAAAAGAATAGAAAAGGTGATTTTATGAGAAAAGGATATGCGTTAATCACTATTGCAGGAATTATATTACTGTCATCGATTGCCTTAATGATAAATAAAAATAGTTTCGCTGAGCCGGATGATTCTAATCAATGCTTAGATACAATAGAGTTAGTCGTTGCAAATGAAGAAGAAGTCTATGTAAAAAACGAAAATAATAGAATTGATTTTACCCTATGGCAGATATTATCGACAACCAAAATCAGTATCAAATGATTCTCGCTTTTTTGTTGGAAACTATAATATTTTTGAAAAAAGCATTGCTCAAAACACTACGTTAGAAGAAAAAGAAATATATTACATGCTAGATAGCGAATTTAGAAATAAAACAAATAAGTATTCCGTGTTAATGAATTATCTAATAAACGAAACAAAGTTTAGTGATAATAAAGATGAAGATGATTATTATAA
>JAGHJJ010000030.1 GCA_017886705.1 Bacilli bacterium
ATAAAAATGCTTATTTATCTAAAGAAAAAGAAATTAATGATAAAATAAAAGAGATAGATGATAAAATTAGTAATTATCAAAATAGGTTAAAAACTAATAAAGATATTTCTAAGCAATTAAAAATAGTGGAGGAAATACTATCAGCATCTAAGACAATTAATGATTTTAATGAAGAAACTTTTAATAATTTAGTCGAAAAGATAATTGTTGGAGAAGTTGATGAAGATGGAAATGTTTATCCTAATACGATTAATTTTATTTTAAAAGTTGGCTCTAGTTATCAGTATGAAATTAACGATGATAAAACCGTGTCATTTAGAACAACCAACATGGGAGAATTCTCCTAATGGAAAAATATTAGAAACTGATGTAGTAATAGCAAAGAATTATTTAAGCAAGGGAGAGTTAGAACAATTAGAATTGATAGTTTCTGCATTTTTAGATTTGGCAGAAGCTAGAGCTAAAAGACATATTCCGATGACAATGGAAGACTGGTCTAATCGAATTGATAAATTCTTATTAGCAGATGATTTAGATGTTTTAAAAGATGCTGGCAAAATATCACATGAAATAGCTGCGATAAAGCATTAACAAAGTTTGAAAAATATAGAGTAAAACAAGATAAGTTATATAAATCTGATTTTGATAACTTTTTAAATGAGACGAAAATGATAGGGAATGGAAGTGATAATAATGACAAATGAAGAAGTAAGTTTTAAAAAAGAAAATCAACAAAAAAAACCAATAACAACTTTATTTATGTTAGAATCTCTTGATGGTAAGATCAGTAGTGGTAATACAGATGAATTAGATGCAGACAAAGATTGGTGTCAAATTGATGGGGTGAAAGAGGGATTACAACAGTATTATGAAATAGAATCTACAACGGATGATTTTTCACTAAATACTGGTAGAGTCATGGCTAAAATTGGCGTGAATGATAGAAATGAATATCATAATAAAGTTGATATAAGCTTTGTGATTATTGATAACAAACCACATTTAAATGAAAATGGAATTGAATATATATGCAATTGGATAGAAAAATTAATACTAGTTACTACAAATAAAAATCATATTGCATATTCTTTAGTAGAAAAATATGATAATTTAGATATTTTATATTATGAGAAATTAAACTTACCAAAATTATTAGAAGATTTGTATAGTAAATATCATGTTGAAAGATTAACAATTCAATCTGGCGGAAGTCTTAATGGACTATTTTTACGAGAAGATTTAATTGACTACGTAAATATAGTAATTGCGCCATTATTAGTTGGAGGTAAAGATGTATCTACTCTAATTGATGGAGAGGCAATTAGTCATTCAGAAGAATTAAATAAATTAAAAGCATTGGAACTTATGGAATGTAATCAATTAGACAATTCTTATATTCAGCTAAAATACGAAGTGAAGAGATAAATTATAATTTATAGGGTAGATTTTTTCTGCTTTTTCTTTTTCAAGAAAAGTATGATATAATTTAGCGGATTTAAAACGAGGAAGTGATTACAATGAATAACGAAAAAATACCAACAAGTACCAATATAAATTGGTCGAGACACATTTATGCCAAACCATCTCTATATCCTTATAAAATAAAGGAATTAGAAAAATGAGTTTTTACACATTTTTACAAAAATATGCTAAATTTAACTGATATTTATAAAAAATATAATTGTGATATAATTAGTAAGGAATTTATTAGAGTTTAGTAGTCAAAATAAGTGTTAATTATCGATGGAAAAAGTATAACATGACATGAGTATGCTAGCAAATGATTAAAAATGTGATAGTAGATTGGAGATAGTAAGATGAAGAAAATTGACAATAATTATACTAATAATACTTTTGAAGATATAAAACATATTGATGAATATGGAAATGAGTACTGGTTTGCTCGTGATTTGCAAAAAGTTTTAGAATATAAGGATTGGAGAAATTTTTTAAAAGTTTTAGATAAAGCAAAGGAAGCTTGTTGCAATTCTAGATTTAACGTGGATGAACAACTTGTTGAGGTCAACAAGTTGTCAAAAAGAAACAATAATGCTATTGTTAATATACAAGATTATAAATTATCGAGATATATATGTTATTTGATAGTTCAAAATGCCGACCCAAGTAAGGAAGTAGTTGCTTTAGGACAAACTTATTTTGCTATTCAAACAAGAAAGCAAGAAATAACTGAGCAAGAATATGATTCTCTATCAGATGATGAAAAAAGATTTTATCAAAGAAAATTAACTAGACAAGGAAATTACACATTACAAAAAGCTGCATCATCTGCAGGTGTAAAAAATATGGCTGAATTTCATAATGCTGGATATAAGGGATTATATAATGGCGAAACAGCTGATGATATTTTTAAAAGAAAAAAGTTACGTTATAGAGAAGATATTCTAGATAATATGAATGAAGATGAGTTAGTTGCAAATTTATTTAGAATCAATCAAACAAAACAAAAACTTTTAAGAGATAATGTTCAAGGCGAAAATAATGCCAAAAACGTACATTATGAAGTTGGTAAAAAGGTAAGAAAAGCAATTGCTGATATTGGTGGAATGATGCCAGAAGATATGCCGACACCTAAAAAGAGTTTGAAAGAACTTGAAAGGGAAAAGAAACAGCTAACAGATAAGAAAAAGAGAAAATTAGTAGTGAAAACGATAGAGTAAGGAAGTGATAAAAATGGAAAATAAAGAAAAAAGTTTGGCATCACAGCATATCGGGTCTTGATACCAATTTATTTAACCCTTCCAAGAAAACCTTATAAATAAAGGGTTTGCAAGCATATAGAACTTACACGTTTTTTCAAAAAAACAGTAAAAAATAATAAAAAGCAATCAAAAATAGTTAAAAATGGGGTGTTTGTTTTTAGTTGATACCACAAGGTTAACCCCATAATATTATGACGAGAAAGGAGAATAATAAATGGCTGAAAAAGATTTACAAATAACAAATCATGATTTTTTAATATATAGAGATTCAAACAATGATGTTAAAGTTAGTGTAATGTTAATAAATAATGATATATGGCTAACTCAAAATTTAATCGCAGAATTATTTGGTGTGGGAAGAAGTACAATAACTGAACACATCAATAATATATTAAATAGTGGTGAACTTACCGAAAATAACACCGTCGGAAAAGCCGACGTTGATCATTCTAAAAAACCTGTAAAGATATATAATTTAGATATGATTATTGCAGTTGGGTATCGTGTTAATTCAAAGAAGGCAACAAATTTTAGAATTTGGGCAACAAAAGTTTTAAGAGAATATATGATTAAAGGGTTTGTTATGGATGATGAAAGATTAAAAAATCCTAATTATATTTTTGGTGAAGATTATTTTGATGAAATGTTAGAACGCATTAGAAGTATTCGTTCTAGTGAAAGAAGATTTTATCAAAAAATCACTGATATATATTCTTTATGTAGCATCGATTATGACAAGGATTCGGAAATTACAAAAGAATTTTTTAAAACAGTTCAGAATAAGTTGCACTATGCAATTACTGGTCAAACAGCTGCAGAAATTATATATAATAGGGTAGATGCTGAAAAAGAACATATGGGACTTACAAATTGGAAAAATTCACCTGATGGTCCAATTTATAGGTATGATGTTGATATTGCAAAAAACTATTTAAATGAAAAAGAATCGATAGATTTAAATAGGATTGTCACTATGTATTTAGATTATGCAGAATTACAAGCTGAAAATCATAATGCAATGACTATGAAAGATTGGATAGAAAAATTAAATGTATTCTTACAATTTAATGGAAAA
>JAGHJJ010000031.1 GCA_017886705.1 Bacilli bacterium
TAGCAGTATAACCATCTACAATAGTAGGATCTGTACTAGCAGTAGGTACTTTTTCTAAAGTATACCCTACGATTGGTGTTTGCATTAAATTAGTAATTGAAGTATCAAGAGTAACAATACTACTAGGTGTTTGTGCAACCGGAGCACTTACTGTAATATCAGATTCTTTTTGATAACTAACTAAAGTACCAAGTTCTTGAAATTGAAAATTATAAGTAGTAGTAACTAAAGTTGCATCTTCTGGATTAACTTGGGCCATAGAACAAGACAAGCTATTAGCAGAAACTTCTGTCGTAGTAGCACTAGCATCACTACTAGTATCTTCTTGACGTTGTTCAGAAACACTTGGCGTATCCTCTACTTCTCTACCAGAAAGCATCGTTGTGATATTAGGATAAAATATACCTAAAGAAATAGAAATAGCTCCTAAAATAGCAAAAATAGCTGCTGGTTTCTGACTTGTTTTCTTTTCAAAATTAGCAGCTTTCTCTAATTCTTTTAAATTTAATACTTGTGTTCTTGTCAATTCTTCAAGTTCTTCTTTAGATTTTCTTCTACGAGCCATTTATCATCACCCTCTACTATTATCATTATAGTAGAATTCATAAAAAATAGCAAACAAAAATAACTATTTCTAGTTATTTTTTAGTTACTTTTTTTATTTCTAGCATCAAACTTCTTACGTTCTTCCGTATTTAGTATTCTCTTACGCAAACGAATAAAGTTTGGAGTAACTTCTACTAACTCATCAGAATTAATATAATCAAGTGCATATTCCAAAGTAATTGGACGAGGTCTTTTTAATACCACAGTATGATCACTTCCAGCAGCACGAGTATTTGTTAACTGTTTTCCTTTTACCACATTAACTGCTAAATCATTATCACGATTACATTCTCCAACAATCATACCTTCATAAACTTCTGTACCTGGTTCAATAAACATAACTCCACGGTCTTCCAAGTTTCCAATAGAGTAAGCGGTACTAGAACCATTTTCCATAGAAACAAGTACACCAAGTTTTCTCTCTCCTACATCCACATTTTCATATGGCATATATTCTTTAAAGCTATGTGACATAATACCATAGCCTTTAGTAAGAGTCATAAAATCAGTAGAAAAACCTATTAATCCACGAGAAGGAATCGTATATAAAAGACGAGTTTGACCATTAATATTCGTCATATTTTCCATCTTCGCACCACGTAATCCTAATTGTTCAATAACTGCTCCAACAGAATCATCTGGTACATCGATTTGCAACTCTTCATATGGTTCATATTTAACACCATCGATCTCTTTAATAATAACTTTAGGTTTACTAACTTCGAGTTCAAATCCTTCTCGACGCATATTTTCAATTAATATACTTAAATGTAACTCACCACGACCACTAACAACAAAGCTATCATTAGTAAATGGCTCTACTTTTAAACTAACATCTCGTTGCGTTTCTCTCATCAAACGCTCTTCAATCTTACGAGCTGTAACAATCTTACCATCGCGACCAACAAAAGGAGAAGAATTAGCTCCAAAAGTCATCTGTAAAGTTGGCTCATCAATATGTAATAATGGCAAAGGTAAAATGTCCGTAGTATTACATAAAGTCTCACCAACAGAAATATCACTAAGTCCAGCAACTGCTACAATATCTCCTGCCTCAGCACTTTCTATCTCAACACGTTTATATCCATAAAAACCAAACAGTTTTTGAATTCTAAACTGTTTTGTAGAGCCATCTAGACGACAACAAGTTACCATCTCACCTGTTTTAATCTTACCATTATGTACACGACCAATACCAATTCTACCAACAAACTCATTATAATCAAGTAATGCAGGTTGGAATTGTAAAGGTTTAGAACTATCTCCAGATGGTGCTGGAATCTCCTCTAAAATAGTATCAAGAATTTCTCCAAATCCTTCTGTTTGTGTACTTAAATCATCACTATAAGAACATGTACCATTTAAAGCTGATGCATAAATAACTTTAAAATCAAGTTGACTATCATCGGCACCTAATTCAATAAATAAATCTAATACTTCATCAACTACCTGCTTACATCTAGCACTAGGTTTATCTACTTTATTAACAACAACAATTGGTTTAACATGTGCTTCAAATGCTTTCTTTAATACAAAACGAGTTTGTGGCATAGCACCTTCATAAGCATCTACAACTAAAATAACTCCGTCAACCATATTCATAATACGTTCCACTTCTCCACCAAAGTCAGCATGTCCTGGTGTATCTAAGATGTTGATACGTACACCCTTATAATCTAATGCTGTTGTCTTAGCTAAAATAGTAATACCACGTTCTTTTTCTAATGCATTAGAATCCATGGATACATTAGAAACATCCTCATTATCACGAAACATTCCAGAATGTTTCAAAATACCATCTACTAATGTTGTTTTTCCATGGTCTACATGCGCAATAATTGCTACATTTCTTTTATTCATACTTCACACCTCTTCTTACGTCGCTCCCAATTATAACACAAAACAAATAAAAATACTAGACCTTTCTAATATTTTTATTTTACCTTCTGAACAGCAGCATCAGATTTTTCTAACACTGGAGTCCCTGGTTCACTATAATCATAAATTTCCAACACTTCATTATATACTTTCTCTGCTTCTACAGGTACATCATTTAAAAACCATACGTCATATCCACCAGTTTCAGAACCATAACAATATGGACGAATAAAATTTTCTATATCATACACAGAATATCCTTCAGGAATAGAAACAGAACCACCTGCAATATCCTGAGAATCTACAGAACTTGTTAAATAATACCGTTCAAAAAACAAATGTTCCCCAACATCAAAATACTTTGTATCAGTAACTTCTTCCTGACTACTCTCTTCTGTAACAGCTTCTTCTTTAGCAGTATCCTCCGAATGACCACATCCAACAAAAGAAAACATCCCCAAAGTACCAGCAGTTGCATACAAAGATAATTCTTTAATAATAGACTTCATAACCTCACCACATCGTTATCATATATTTTCACAATATTTTTGTCAACAAAAAAGATGCAAACAAATGCTTGCATCCAATCTAACTATAATTAATTCTAAAGTACTACCATCAAGAAAGTTAATATAATAATATTAACAACTGCAATAGTAAGTACCACTTTTCCTGCCCATTTTACCCAGGTAGTATATTCTACTTTTGCTAAAGCAAGACCTCCCATGATAGCTCCACAAGTTGGTGTAATAAGATTTACTAAACCATTAGCAGCTACCATAGTCATAATAGTAGTCTCAACACTATATCCTACTTGATTAGCAAGAGGTCCAATAATAGGTGCAGATAAAGTAGCTAAACCTGAACTCGATGGAACAAGAACAGATAACACTACATGCAATAAGTAATTAAATGGAGCAAATACAAATTCAGGTACAACCTGTAAAATATTAGCAGCATTATAAATAATATAATTATCTAAATATGTACTTTGCATTAAAACAGAAGCACCTCTAGCAATCGCAATAATTAAAATTACTCCTACCATATCATCAGCACCATCAATAAAGGTATCTACAAATTGTTTTTCACCAGTACGATTAATAAATCCAATAACAACTGACATAATCAAGAACCAAAGTGCTGCTTCATAGAAATACCAACTACCAAGAGGAGTACCAGTTAACCATCCTGTAGTATGTTTAAAGAATGTTACCCCGAAATCTTCCCATGGAATAAATCCAATAATCATAACAAGGAAAGTCAATCCAAATAAGCATAAAGTAACAATTTGTTTACTTGTTAATTTAACATTTTCATCCTTTTTAGCAGCATGAGCTCCATATTCCATTTCCATATTCCTACGCTCTTGTAAAGAAAGAATAGTAGAACCCTTCTTTTTAATAACTTTCTTAGCATAATTCATAACAAATAAAACAGAAATTAACAAAGTTGTAAGCCATAAAATAGCTCCAATAGCAATAATTAAACCTTGATTAACTTTAACATTATCAGGTAAAGCACTAACGGCAGCACCTACTGCAAACGGATTAATAGTAGATCCTAACACTCCAGAACCTGCTCCTAATAGTACGATAGCAGAAGACACTACTGTATCCATTCCTGCCATAACCATAGCAGCAGCAAGCAAAGCATAAAAACCTACTGTCTCTTCCAACATCCCATAAGTAGTACCTGCAATAGAGAAAATAAACATCAATATTGGAATTAAAGCAAGTTCATTACCTTTTAACTTTTTAACCAAAACTTGAATTCCTGTCTCTAATGCTTTTGTCTTTCCAACAACCGCTAAAAAACCTCCTAAAATAAGTACGAAAATACATACATCAATAGCATTTTCAAATCCTAAAATTGGAGACATTAAAATATCTGATATGGATGCTCTAACAACACCAGTACCATTAACAATAGTATCTCCATCAAATTGAGCTGCTGGTAACAAATATGTTAGCAACCCTAAAAGAAAAATTAAAATTAATATAATTGAAAACGCTGTTATAAAGCCTTTTCTTTTCTTTTTTGTAGCCATAACTATAATTCCTTCCTACTAATTACTGTTCCAGTTTTTCCTTCTAACGCTTGCTTAGCCTTATCTAAAGATGTGATCAATGCTTGCGCATTTCTTCTATTATGTTCCACAAACTGAAGACAAGCTTCAATCTTAGGTAACATACTACCTTCTTTAAATTCTCCTGTTTGCATATATCGTCTTGCTAAAGCAGGAGTTAAAAAATCAATTTGTTTTTCATTTGCTGTATTATAATTAATACAAACTTTTTCTACAGCTGTTAATATTAAGAAAACATCAGCTTTGATATCAATAGCTATTCTAGCACTCGTTTTATCTTTATCAATAACAGCGTCTACTCCCTTTAATTTATTATAATGATAAACTACGGGAATTCCTCCTCCACCACCAGCAATAACAATATTTTTATTTTTCAAAAGCAATTCTATTGTTTTTGTTTCTACTATTTTTTTAGGTTCAGGAGAAGGAACCACTCTTCGGTATCCCCTACCAGCATCTTCTTTAAAGATATAACCTCTTTCAATATATAGCTTATCGGCTTCCTCTTTTGTATAAAAACTACCAATTGGTTTTGTAGGATTAATAAAAGCAGGATCCTTTTTATCAACAACAACTTGTGTAAGAACGGTAACACAATTACGTCTCATATTTCTTCTAACAAGTTCTTCTTGAATAGATTGTTGTAAATGATATCCTATATATCCTTGACTCATAGCACCACATTCAGCAAAAGGAACACTAGGAGTATTAACCTCCTCATGAGAAACCTCCATTGCCATATTAATCATACCCACTTGCGGACCATTCCCATGAGTAACAACAATATCATAAGTATCTGCTAAATCAACAATATATTTTGCAGTTTTTTGTACTAACCTCAATTGTTCCTCAGGACTATTTCCTAAAGCATTACCACCTAATGCAATTACTATCTTCTTTTTCATTTCGTCATCGTTGCATACATGACAGCTTTAATAGTATGAAGTCTATTTTCTGCTTCATCAAACACTTTTGATTGATCAGACTCAAAAACTTCATCTGTTACTTCCATCTCAGTAATTCCAAACTTATCATGTATCTCCTTTCCAATCTTTGTATTAATATCATGGAAAGATGGTAAACAATGTAAGAAAATAGCATCTTCATTCGCAAGACTCATAAGCTCTGAGGTAACTCGATATGGAGTCAATAATTTAATTCTTTCTTTCCATAAGCTATCATCTTCACCCATGGAAACCCAGACATCCGTATAAACAACAGAAGCACCTTTTAATCCTTCATTCACATCTTCTGTTAATAAAATCTTAGAGCCCTGAGCTTCCGCAAATTTACGACACTGGCTAACTAACTCCGAATTAGGAAACAATTCTGATGGTGCACAACAACAAAAATCAATTCCAAGCTTAGAACAAATAACCATCAAAGAGTTACCAACATTATTTCTAGCATCTCCTAAAAACACCAGTTTTCTACCCTTTACACTACCAAAATTTTCATACATCGTCATAATATCAGCTAACATTTGAGTTGGATGAAATTCATTTGTAAGACCATTCCATACAGGAACAGAAGAATACTTAGCCAACTCTTCAACAATAGCTTGATCAAAACCACGATATTCAATTCCATCATACATTCTAGATAAAACTCTAGCTGTATCTTTAATACTCTCCTTCTTACCCATTTGTGAACCAGTAGGACCTAAATAAGTAACACCCATACCTAAATCCATGGCACCTACTTCAAAAGCACAACGAGTCCTAGTAGAATCTTTTTCAAATAATAAAACAACATTCTTACCTTTTAAATATTCATGCTTTTTACCAAGTTTTTTCTTCTTTTTAAAATCCATAGCAAGTTGGATTAAATATAAAATTTCTTGTTCACTATAATCAAGTAATTTCAAAAAATCTCTATTATAAAAGTTCATATTAATCCTCCCTTATTAATGGCATACTCATACATCTTGGACCTCCACGTCCACGAGAAAGTTCTGCTCCAGGAATCTCTAAAACTTTAAGACCATTTTCTCTAAGAACTTGATTAGTAATAACATTTCTATCATAGACAACAACAACACCAGGAGCAATACATAAAGTATTAGATCCGTCATTCCATTGTTCTCTTTCAGATGCTACTTTATCTCCACCAGCACAAGGTATTAAAGTTACAGGGATTTTTAAATAAGAAGATAAAATATTCTCTAAAGTATCATTAATCTCTACAACATTTAAATCTTCATCACTATCTTCAATATTACCTTCCGTAATTTCAAAAACTTGTAAAGTATCTACAATACCAGGATGATAAGTAAATTTATTACGATCAACTTGTGTAAATACCGTATCCAAATGCATAAAAGCACGACTATTTGGAATATTGAAAGCAAGAACTGTATCAATTTTACATTTCTCATCTTTAAATAGATTTTTAGCCAATTGATCAATTGCCTCAGCTGTAGTTCTTTGTGAAATACCAACTGCTAAAATATGATCATTCAAATTTAAGATATCTCCACCTTCAATATGATAAGGTAAATCACGATCATAATATTTATCAACTTGTCCCTTAAAATCAGGATGATATTTAAAGATATATTCAGCATAAATAGTTTCACGATTTCTAGTAACAGAATACATTTTATTTAAAGAAACTCCTCGACCAATACTAGCAAAATTATCTCTAGTAAAATAAAGATTAGGCATAGGATCAGCTAAAAAATCAGTCTCTTCTGTTACCAAATCTACCAAAGACTTTTCATCTTTTCTTTGTTCTCTATTAATTTCATAAATTTGAATTCCTTCCATAGTTTTAAGAACAAGTTCATATTCATCTTTAAAACTATTTAAATATTGGAAAACTAAATCACGATATTTAGGAGTTCTAATACCAGCTTCAAAAATAAATTGTTTGATAAATTCTTCACGAATTTCATCACTTAAAGCTAGCACCTCAGCCATTAACTTCTCCAAATAAACAACCTCTACCCCGTTTTCTTTTAGAACTCTTGCAAACTCATCATGTTCTCTTTGTGCAACTGGTAAATATGGAATATCATCAAATAATAAGTCTCCCAATGTATTAGGAGTTAAATTTAATAACTCATTACCAGGTCGATGTAACAAAACCTTTTTCAATGGTTTAATTTCACTTGTTACATTAATTTTATTCATCTTTTCTACCTCCATTATTGAATATTACTTAAAAACTGCTGCAACCTATTCGTTCTAGGATGTTTAAACATTTGCTCTTTATCACCTTCTTCTATAATTTTTCCATGATCCATGAAAATAACTCTAGTAGCAAATTCTTGAGCAAAATTTAACTCGTGTGTTACCACAATCATAGTAATCTTTTCTCGACTCACCTCCAATATTAATGATAAGACTTCTCCTATCATCTCAGGATCTAAAGCACTAGTAGGCTCATCAAATAAAATAACCTCCGGATTCATCATTAAACTTCTAATGATGGCAACGCGTTGTTTTTGTCCTCCAGATAAATCCATAGGATAACTATTTTCTTTATCCTCTAAATGAATTTGTCTTAAGTATCTTCTTGCTTTACTGATTGCCTCCTCTTTAGACATCAATTTATTTAAAACTGGAGCAAGTGTCAAATTATCAATCACTGTTAAATTATCAAACAATTGATAATTCTGAAACACCATTCCAATTTTACCCTGAATACTTTTATATAATTTATCATCTAGCCTATGTCCATGATAATAAATACTACCACTAGTAGGCTTTTCCAGTAAGTTCAAACATCTAAGCAATGTAGACTTACCAGAACCAGATGGACCAATAATAACAATTTTTTCATTTTCTTCGATTTCTAAATTAATATTTTTCAAAACAGAAGTATTACCAAACTTCTTAACTAATTTCTTAACCTGATACAACATGATTTAACTTCCTTTCTCCATATTTCATAACTTTAGATAAAATAAAAGTTAATAATAAATATACTATGGCAGCAATAATTAAAGGAAAGAAATAATCATAAGTTCTAGAAGAAATAATATCAGCTGCTTTAATAAGTTCAACAATTCCTACATATCCTGCAATAGAAGTCTCTTTAACTAAAGTAATAATCTCATTTCCTAAAGCAGGAAATATCTTAGCTAAAGCTTGTGGAAAAATAATATATCGCATAGTTTTTAAATAATTTAAACCTAATGTCTTAGAGGCTTCTCTTTGTCCTTTATCAATACCATCATAACCAGCTCTAAATATTTCAGCAACATAAGCACCAGAATTAATTCCAAACGTTAAAATTCCAACAATGATTGGTGACAAAGTAGAAGTTTTAAAAATAACATAATATAAAATCATTAATTGTAACAGAGTAGGTGTTCCACGAATCACATAAACGTAAATATCACATATCTTACTTAATAGAAACCATTTCCCTGTCTGTTTATGAAAATCTCTAACAATAGAAATGAAAACTCCTAATATTAAACCAAGCAAAATAGAAAAGAAGGCAATAATCAAAGTAAATTTAATACCTTCTAAAAAATATAAATATCTATCTTCAAAAATAAATGTCTGGTAAAAAGAATCCCATATCTCACCCATACTACCAACCTCACTATTCAGAATACTTAAGTACCAAATTTTCTATAGTTCCATCATCTATTAAACGCTTCAAAACTTTATTAATTTGTTTTCTTAACTTATCATTTCCTTTTTTAACAATCATACCATATCGATCTTGAAACAATACTCCATCCATAATCTTTAATTCACTATTTGCTTTTACAATTTCTTTGGCAGGAAGTTCATCCATAATTAAGCAATCAACTTTATCTGCTTTTACATCTTCTACAGCAGATAAATACTTTTTATGTTGAACTAACGTAGCATCAGGATAATTATCACTAACATATAAATCAGCAACTGTACCTAGTTGAACTGCTATCTTCTTATTACTAATTTCATCAAAACTTGTAATAGAACTATCCTGTTTTACAACCACTACTTGATTAGATACAGTATATTCATCAGTAAAATCAACTTGCTTCTTGCGCTCATCAGTAATACTGATACCTGCAGCTGCAAAATCTGCTTTACCACTCTTTACTTCATTTATTAAAAAATCAAAAGACACATCTTTAACTACTAATTCTTTACCTAATTCTTTCGCAATCTCTTTTGCAATATCAATATCTACTCCTACAATTTCTCCATTTTGATAAAATTCGTAAGGAGCAAAACCAGCTTCAGTAACTAAAATAAGTTTATTATCATCCTTAAAAGAACACCCGCTAACTAAAAATAAACATATAAAACAACAAAATAAAACTCTTTTCATACTCTCTACACTACCCTATCTTACTAAGAGTGTAGCATGAAATTAAAATAAAGTAAACCAAAATTATTTTTTATTATTTTTTATCTTCTTATAAAAGTAAAATATCACGATAAAGGTAAGTAAAATCTTAATAGGAAGCTTCAACCAAGATATTTTGGCACTAACATAAATCCAACTATTACCAAGAGCGTAACCTAAATAAACAAATAAAAAAGTCCATGGAATAGATCCAATGATAGTAAAGATTAAAAATTTAAAAAAAGACATTCTCATAATACCAATAGGTAATGAAATAAGAGTTCGAATAATAGGAAAATTACGACCAATCAGTGCACCAAACATCCCATATCTTAAAAACCAAGAATCACTTTTTTCAATATCCTCTTCTTTCATAAAAAAATATTTTCCAAATTTTCTAATAAATGGTCTTCCTCCAAAATATCCCATGAAATAAATAACAATGGCACAAAAAACACTACCAACAAGTCCAATGAAAAAGGCTCCAAAAAAAGAAAAAACACCACGACTGGCTAAAATACCTCCAGTTGCTAAAATAGCTTCGCTAGGAATAACAATAATAACAGCTTCTAAAATCATTCCCAAAAACATACCAAAATAGCCAAAGTTTTGAATTAATGAAAAAACAAAATCTCCCATGATATCACCTAATAAAATATATGAAAAAAGAATTAGTTTTTTTCTAATTCTTCAATATATTCATATAAGGTATCATAAGTTTTCTTATTTAGTTTATCGAGTTCAACACTATGATTTTTCATAATAGCTCCTTGAAAAGTAGTAAGCATCTCTAAATCATTAACACTATCCCCTATGACATATAAATCATCTTTATGACAATCTGCATGAACTAATACTTTTTCTAAAGCCACACTTTTATTAACAGAAGAATCTATTACATTAATAGAATATAAACCAAGATAAGCATAAAATCCTAAATCTCTTAACTCTTCTACTACTTTTTTAGCATCTTCTTCTCTATCATTAATAATACCAACTACTTTAACACAATCATCCATATTAGTTGTTTCATTATATCCATCATCTAAATAATACTCAAAAGAATATTTCTCCATAACTGGAATAATCTGTTCAATCTTCTCTCTAGATAAATATTCCGTAGAAAAACAATAATCCATAGAATCGAATATTTTAGCACCATCTTGGCATATTAAATAATGATAAGGAATTTTATACTCATTTAATAATATTTTAATATTAGAATAATTTCTTCCAGTAATAATACAAAATATATTACCATATTTCATAAATTTAGAAATAGCAGCAATATTTTTTTGGACTATTTCCTTATCTTCAACATATAAAGTTAAATCAAAATCACTAGCAAGTACTTTCATAGTATCACATCCTACAATAATTATATAAAACAAAAAAAATAAAAAAAAGTATTGACAATATAACCATATCTGATATAATTGTAAATGTCTACTGATTAAGCAGACTGAACTTTAGTACTTACGGCTGAGGTTCAACAAACAATTTATGCGGATGTAGTTTAATGGTAGAACCTCAGCCTTCCAAGCTGACTA
>JAGHJJ010000032.1 GCA_017886705.1 Bacilli bacterium
TGACATATATTAAATTAAGAGGTGATGATATGTATCCAAACCCTTATCTAATGACTACTGCGCCAAAAATAAGTCTACTAAGTAAGGGCTTATCTTCTTTAAAAACCATAAAATGGGGATCACTATTAGAAGGAACACAAAAAACATTAGGTGTAATTAATCAAGCAATCCCTATCGTCTATCAAATAAAACCAATCGTAAGCAATGCCAAAACTATCTTTAAAATTGCAGATTCTCTAAAAGAAACTCCTACATCATCACAACCAGTAGAAGAAGCACCTAGCACCATAACACCAGCAACCAATACAGAAACCACACAATCAACAAATCCCATCTTTTATATATAACTAAGTAAAAGAAGGTCGTGGAAAACAAAAAAACTCAGGAAATCCTGAGTAATATCATATTGGTAGCGACGGAGGGAATCGAACCCACGACCTTCTGGGTATGAACCAGACGCTCTAGCCAGCTGAGCTACATCGCCATTTACATGCGACAAAATGATTATAACAAATAAAATTTAGTTTTTCAATACTTTTTTTCTTTATTTCTATACAAAATAACTTTTTTTAAGTATAATAACAATTACAAAGGAGAAATGATATGAAAAAAAATTATACAGGAAATATAAACCGTCTATATTTATTAAAACAAGATGGACAATATATCCAACAAGCAGAACTATTAGAAAAAAACATCCCACTACATAGAAACATTTTTGGTCGCTGGGTCAGAGATAATGGAGATGTTCCTACAACAGAAGAAGAAGCACTAGATTATGCATATGATATTGCAGCACAACATCCAGATATTCCTAACGGAGAGCTAATTGGAGGATATAGCTATTTAGATGAAGGAAGTATAAAACCAGCAACCATAACTAAAGGAAAAATGTTGCAGAAAAAAATAAATTAATGAAAGAAAAAATTATATAATTTTAAAAAGAAACCTTGTATCCAAGGTATACGAAGAATCTTCTTCGTTTTTTTGTTCTCCATTTCTAAGACAATGCGCCGAGCCAATTTCTCCACCTTTCTAGATTCTAACAACAAAAATAGCTTTCTTTGATAAGAATGCATAGATAAAAATTTCTGATAGAAAAAAGGCTCTACATATTTTTCCTGAGAATCAATCATAACCTGATTAAATCCAGTAGCATAAGCACCAGGCTCCACCAAACAAAATGAAATACCATGACGAAAAACTTTTTCTTCTTCTTGCAATGTTTTAACAACTTGTGAAATTGCTGCTTTACTAGAACCATACACTCCAAAAAAAGGCATCGGAAACATACCAAGTAAAGAAGACGTCACAAAAATCTTACCGGTTATCTTTCTATCCATCATATGTCGATATACTTTTTTTAATAATAAGAAGGAACGAAAGAAATTAACCTCATAAATATCCCGGAGACTCTTCTCATCTATATACAAAATACTACCCGCTGTACCAGTACCAGCATGATTAAATAAACAATCAATATCTAGAGAATCAACAACATTAATATCATCAGTGAGTAAATCAAGCTTCAAGCAAATAGCATGCGCTCCTTCTCTTTCCAACTTTTCTCGTAACATAAACACTTCAGCCACACTTCTACAAGTCATGTACACCAAATGTCCACGCTTAGCAAGCATCACTCCAACCTGATAACCAATACCAGAAGCAGCACCTGTAATTAAGACACGCATAAAATCACCTACTATTACTATAACCAAAAAAAGAAATTCTATTTTAGGAATTTCTTTTTATAATAAAGGATACACCTTTTTTCTCATTTTTAATTGTAATATCATAATTCATAATATTTAAAGTCTTTTTAACAATCGATAGTCCTAGACCAAACTCTCCTTTAATTCCTTTCCGGAACGGAGTAAAGATTCCTTCAAGAAAATCATCATCGATGTGTTCACCATCATTATAAAGGATAAGTTTGTTTTGTTTTGCAGTAATTTTAATAGTAGTATTAGCATATCTCATAAAATTCGAAAGCAAATTATCAAAAATGGTTTCCCAATGTTCCATAGTACCATAATACTTTGACTTTTTATCAATATCCGTAACAAAATTAATTTCTTTTCTATGAAACTTAAATTTTTCAACTTCAATAATTATAATTTGCTCCATATCGACTAATTTAGATTCAATATTTTTAGAATTTTTAAGATAATCAAGTTTATTTAAGTAAAGAAGTGAGTGTACTTTTTGTTCTAATTTGTCAGTCTGCTGTTTAATAACCCGAAGTGCGGTATTACTATCTTCAACATTATCTTCAACAGCTTCAATATATGATTTTATAACGGTGAGAGGTGTCTTAAAATCATGTGATATATTTTGATACATTTGATTGCGATATTCTTCCTGGTTAATTAAAGAAATTCGCATATCTTCGATTGCTAAAGCAAGAGACTTAATCTCGTCATCAATTTCAAAATTAATATTATGATTATAATCTGGATTATCAATATGATCTATCTTATCTTTTAATTTTTCAATCTTCTTAACAATAAAGGAAGACCAAATAACAAGAAGTAGACCAATTAATAAACACGTAGATAAAACTATTGGAAAGATGGCACTTAAAATCGCAGCTTTTGTTTCATTGATATAACTATCATTTGAGATAGCAACTTTTGTAATTTTATCTTTGGTAATTGTATAGTAGTAGTAAGTATCGTGATTATAGTTAAATTTACCATAATCATCTTTAATATAGGATAATAATTTATCAGTATCACTGATATCGATTACTTGTTGTATATTTTCACTGGTTGTCATGGTATCATCTACAATATATATATAAGCAACTTCTGTATTAAGTAAAGATCTATCAATACGATTATTACCTACAAATTTTAAGGGTTCACTTAAATAAGTATAAATATTTTTTTCGGCTACTGGAATTAACATCTTGGGAAGAATAATACCTAAGGAAATAAATAAAATAACAAATGCAACTCCGATTAAAGCAATCAACTGATGACTTAGTTTTGTTTTTCTAAATTTCATGATAAACGATACCCGTATCCATAAACTGCACTAACATTAAGTAAAGGCATCTTTTTTCTAAGTCGTCTTACTAAATCATCCACTACTCTATCGGTTCCAAAATAATCTTTTCCCCAAACAGAATCAAGTATTTCTTCCCTTGAAAAACATTTATTTTTGTTTTGAACAAATAACAACAACAAGTCAAATTCTAAAGTTGTAAGTTTTATTTCTTTTTCTTTTTTATCTAAAGCAACACGTTTATCAACATCAATTGTATAATCATCATATTTAATTAATTGCTTAGGAGTATCTTTATATACTCTTTTTAAAATTTTATCAACACGTAAGACTAATTCCTTACTAGAATATGGTTTTGTGATATAATCATCGCTACCTAATTCTAATCCTAAGATTTTATCTAAATCTTGATCCCTTGCGGAAGTAAAAATAACAGGTACATTGCTATCTTGCTCCCGGATAGCTTTGATTATATCATAGCCATTGACATCATCTCCTAACATAATATCCAGTATCCAAAGATCAGCTTTATTGCCAATATAATCAATCGCATCGCGTCCTTTGGTAAATGAAACCACTTGATAACCAGAACGTTCTAAATAGGTCCGAATAAGGTTTGATAAGTCAATTTCATCTTCAACAAAACAAATTGTATACATAATTACCACCTACCAATAGTATAACACTATTCCCTGAATTCTTCTATAACCTTATGGGCATCGCCTCCTTTAATAATAATATTTTTAATGTTTTCTAATCCACATCCATCCTTTCCAAATCTATATAAAATAAATATTAATCATCTTAAATCTTTTTTCTATTTTTTCTTATCTATCATCCTCCTCTTGACAATATAACTATATCGTATAAATGTGTAAGAATTATTAAATAATTATGGGAAATTATGGGAAATTAATTTCCGATGAACAATTTTTCTATCATATCCTCCTTTCATGTTACCAGTATAAAATAGTATTATGAAAACTATTTGATAAAAATATGGGAAATTACGGAAAAAAAAGAAGACCAATTAGTCTTCAAAACGTACACTACTAACAAGAGAAAAAACATTGTCATCATTAAAATAATTATCTTCCAAATCAACATTACGAAAAGATATACTATATAAATAATCCCCATTATATAAGTAAAACAAATAAAAATTCTTCTGCTTAATAAGATATCCTTCATAATCACCATCTATATAATACAAATCCCCCTCTGGCAATATGACATTTACTAACTTCCAAATAGTATAATAATCCTTTACATCAGATATTTTAGAAAACAAATGGAATTGATCATTTTGATGTTTTTCATAATAATGAATAACATCATTTCTAGTAGAAAAATGATACTTTTTCATAAACTCTTCTGCATCAATATCACTATCAATATCTAAAATATCATCCTCCAACGTAATATCATATTTTCCACCCATGATATCACGTTTTTCCAAATCACGAAAATGAACAATATCATCCCAAACATTAGTTAAAGCAAAACCATCAGGTACACACATAGAAAAACCTTTAAAAGAAACATCACAAGTATTAGATTGATTCAAAGTAATAGTTCCTCGAAACTTTATAATAGGATCTTCTGTTACTCGATAGCCTAAATAAACCAAAAATGCTTTAAAAGCTAACCAGCCAATAACAACTAAAATCAACAAACCGATAGCAATTCTTACACCTTTTCTTCGAAAAAACGCTCTCCCCTTACTACACCTCTTCTTAACTCTCTTTTTCATATACTCACTCCTATGATATCATTATATCAAAGAAAAAAGAAAAGAAAGTAAATTATTTCCTTTTCTTTGTATAGCAATGTAAACAAGTAATCTCTTCTCCCTCTCTATTAATTTCTCTAGAAAAACCAGAAGCACAAGCGACCTTAATACTACTAGAATTAAAAGGACTTATAAAGCATTCACAAAAATCAAGTTGATAAACTCTATTTCGTAACATTTCATCACTAACAATACTTAAAGTATCCTTCATATATCCATGTCCTCTAGCTTCTTTTATTAAAGCATAAGAAAAATCAACATAAGAAAAATCGGGTGTATATAAAATGCCAGAAATATCTAAAAAGCCAATAGGAAAATCTCCATAGTAAATAGAAAAAGCAGAACTATATAACTCATCGTGTTTTAAATATCCTAAATTTAAAAACGTCTCTTTTTCTAAATTCCAAAGAAATCCTTGACTTCCCTCCTCTTCTACTTTGAGAGGATCACCATAAACATCCTCATCTATCGTTAAATGATGAAGTAACCATAAATCTTTCTCATTCGTAGGTTCTATCTTTTTCATCTGTAATTGCCCTTTAATTGGATAAAATTCCATAATAGCCCTCCTAGCAGACCTATTATAACAAAATAAAATAATAAAGTAAATTACATAAAAACTTAAAAAAGTAAACACATTCTATTTGTGTTTACCAATTGTCTTAAAATTTCAATACTAGTTCTTAAAATGAATACTACTAATAATATTAATAACCTCATCTTGAGTAAAAGGGATAGGGCTATCAACACTAGAAAAATAAATCACATAACGCCTATGATTATGAATCAAATTAACTTCATAATCATTATTATAATAATTGATATATCCTGTATAGTCACCAGTAACATAGCTTCTTTTTTCTGTAGGAATTGTATTTTCAAAAATCTTAGTAAGAGCATAATTTAATTTAACCTCTTTAAGTGAAGAAAAATAATGAGTACTAGTATCATGACTATCTAAGTAGTGCAACAAATCCACAGTATTTTGAATATTAGCATCCTCTAACAAATCAACTACTTCAAAGCTTCCATCTACATCACGAAAAACTTGACTTAAATCTTCATTAATATCAGCAAAATTGATACTTCTATCATTAGAATCATGATATACATACATCGCCTCATCAACAGTATGTTCTTCATCCAAAACAAATTCTTCTGGAAGGCAAAAAGAATAATTACTAATAGAAAAATCACAAGACTGACCACTTTCTATTCTTACTTCTCCTACTGTTTTATTATAATCAGAGGTAATCTTATACTTGCCATAAATTAAATAAACACGATAACCTAAGATAACACCAACAATTAAAACAATTACACAAATCAAAATTTTTATACTTTTTTTCATATAAACTCTCCTCTACAAAAAATATAACACAGAAAAAAGAAAATACAATAAAAAATACAATATTTTTTGCATGTTGACAAAAAAAGACTATTTCTAGTCTATATAAAAATAATCCATCACTGCTTTCGCAACCATCACATCTTGATCATCATAAATATCTGCTTCATAAACAGAAATATTTCGTCCTGTCTTAATAGCATTGACAACTACTTTAATCTTACTTCCACGAGCAGCATGTAAATACTCAATATGAGAATTTACAGTAACAGCTTTTCTTCCTGTTGCGCGAGCTGCTACACCACAAGCAGTATCTGCAAGACCAAATATAAATCCACCATGAACAACACCATAATAATTTAAAGATTCTTCTCTAATATCTGCATCCATCACACAATAATCCTTTTTAATATCCACTAACCGGTACTGATTATATCGAATAAATCCTCCAACATCTTCCATATATTTTTTCCCAAACTCTAATAACTCTTGATCACTCATAATACTCCTCCTAACTACAATTCTTCCAACTTCTCTACAGCATCTTCTATCGTTTTAACAGGAATAATCTTAATATCTAACTTATCCTCTTTTGCCACCTTTTTACAAGTTTTATAATTATCTCCAGCAGGTACTAAGAAAACATCAGCATCACCTTGAACAGCACCAAGTAATTTATACTCTACTTCTCCTATTTCACCAATAGAGCCATCCGCTTCAATAGTACCCGTACCAGCAATATTTAATTTCTTTGTTAAATCTTTCTTCGTTAATTGATCATAAATAGATAATGTAGTAATAAGCCCTGCCGAAGGACCAGATTCATTAGCTTCAAAATGAAACTCTACTTTAGGATCAACATCATACGAAAAAACAGCTTGTAACGCAACCCCTAAAACTTTTCTATCATCTTCTTCATATAACTTACAAGTAACATCTTGCTCTTTTCCATCTCTTAAAATAGTAACCATAACCTCATTACCAGATACTTTCGATAACTCTTGTTGTGCATCATCTAGACTACTACATTCATTACCATTTACTTTTAAAATCTCATCCCCTACTTCTAACGGATTACGATAATCATCAAAAGAAACAATAACATAAAGCTTCGTATCGACAAGACGACAAGGCTTCCCAGCTAACTGATATGCATAATAAATAGCATTACTATTAGAATACTGAAGATCTAGTGTATTACGAAACTCAATATCTAAATAATCCTCATCTTCAGTATACTTATAATCATTCATACTAACTCTTTTCCAATGAGGCATAACATAACTAAGTAAATAACTAAGTGTCGTTCCTTTTAACTCAGACACATAAGACAAATTAAAACTTCCCTTACTCTGATATCCCTCATCTACAACAACACGACTAGAAATATCACTAATTCCTCCCCCTATAACAATATAATAATTAACTGGCCATATACAAACAACATAAAAGACCACTAAAAACAAAATAAATTTATACTCTAATTTAATAAAATTCTTAATCTTCTCATACAATTTCTTAAACATGACTCTACCTCCATGATACATTATAACAAAGAAATGAGGAAATATGAAAAAAAATAAAAAAAGTAACGTAATTCTAATAATTTTAATCTGTCTAATGATTCTATACATAATCAATTCTACTTTAATAACAAAACATATATTAATATATACCAAATTATTTTTAGAAAAATTATTTCCAGCAAGCTTTCTATTTTTTACTTTCTCTAGTCTACTAATAGAATATAATATTATAGAAAAAATAAGTAAAACACTAAAAATAAATGGCGCTAATTTCTATGTAGTAGCAATGAGTCTAATTAGTGGATTCCCTAGTGGTAGTAAATACACCAAAGACTTATTAGAAAAAAACTTAATTACTGAAAAAAGTGCTAATTACTTAATCAAATTTACTCACTTTCCAAATCCTATTTTCATATTAGGACCAGTCTCTTTATTATTTCCAAATAAAACTTACGCTCTAAAAATATTAGTTTGCATTATCATAGCAAACTTTATAATAGCCATAACCACTTATCAAAAAGAAAAAAGCACACTACCATTACAAAGAAAAGAAAACATATCTTTTGCTAAAATATTACCAAAAGCAGTCATTTCGTCTATTAAAACAATCATAATTATATATGGTACCTCTGTATTTTTCTATTTAATTATAACCATAATAAATCACTATATAAAACTTCCTATAAAAGAATATATTTTAATGAATGGATTTTTTGATTTAACAAATGGAACATTTTTAACCAGTCTAATAACAAATCCTACAACAAGAGCACTTTATATTATTTTCTTCTTCTGTTTTGGAGGAATATCGGTACACATGCAAACAAAAAGTATCATTGCTGATACTAAAATAAAATATAAGAACTTTTTGATTGCTAGAATATTTCAAACGATAATTGCTAGTATATTATTTTTATTAACTACTAATTGGTGAAACAATATCGATAGAGTGTTTAGAAGCTAAATCTGGATGAGATAAAACAATTCGAATAGAAAAAATATTATCATTCGTATTAATACTAACTTCATTAATCTGTAAACTATAGATTGTATGCGTAGTAGCACTTCCATCATACGCTTGAATTTCTTCATGACCTAAATCAGGAAGAGGATACTCAGTCAAATTTCCTTCTGGTCCGTAACTAATAGAAAACTCATCACTTTGATTAGGATCGATACCTCTAATAGTACATAAATCATCTACTTCTGCAGCATCAACAGCGGAACATCCAAATACTTGTCTAACTTCTAAAATTCTTCGGCTCCCATCACGAAGTGTTAAAATAACACGATATCCTACAGGCTTACCTAATTCAACCATAGACTCTGATTGAACAGCAGTAAGTCCTACTTTAATCAAATCATCTTGAATATCTTTGGTAAGTAAATTTTTATAAGTAACAAGACTAAGTTTATAAGAAGCAACAGTTTCTCTAGTTTTTAATCCTGAAATACCATTATACATAGAAACTACGATAATAGCAACAATAACAAATGTTATTAAAATTTCAATTGCCGTCATACCTTTATTATTTAATTTTTTTATCATATCATCACCCTTATCCACTATATTTTTTCTATAACCTTATAATTAAGTAGTTGGAGAAACAGGAGGTGTGACAGCACCAGAAGTAGGTCTTAAAATCTCCATATTAGCATAAGTATAATAAGAATCACTATCCTCATCACTATCCATATTACGTTCAAATTCAATCAACACACGATATTGTGCACCATTTAAAGATGGAACTAAAAAATTAGGTAAAAACTCAAGATAGGAAGTAAAAGAACTTCCGAAAGAATTAGCCAAACTATCATCATCTTGCAATTTCTGTTTAAATTCCGTCATATCATAATCTGTAATGATTACCTGCTTAATATCCAAGCGATCCCAGAGATTAGTACAATACGTTGCTTCAGTAGCAACAGTTAAATCACTACATTTAAAAGAAATATACTTATTACTACTAATAGTATCTGCAGGACCACCACTACGATAAAAATCATAAGCAGCACCTTGAATAAATCTTTTCATCCAATAAGCACCATATTTGCTATCAACATCATCATAAAACTCTCTTCGTTCATATTCACCAGCTAAGGGATAAAAATTAATATAAATAACTGAAAAAATTGCCATAACAAAAACAGTAACTACCAAAGTTTCAACTAAAACAAAGCCTTTATTATTTTTTTTCATCTTTTCACATCTACTTTCTTGCTATTCTTATAAAACTATTATATAATAAAGTAAGATAAAATACCATAGTAAAAAATAAAGAGAGCAAAAAGTAAAAGGGGTTGACACTATGATAAAATTTGACTTTACAAAGACACCAATTACGCAAATCGCTGATTATATAATCATATCAGCTGCAAAATCAAATGCATCAGACATCCACTTTGATCCAAGAGAAGATGGTATGATGGTACGGTTTCGTGTCGATGGAGATTTACAAAATTTTACATATATACCAAAAACATATGAAAGAAATTTAACTACAAGATTAAAATTATTGGCAAACATGAATATTACAGAATCTCGTCTACCCCAAGATGGAGCCATCAAAGGAAACTTTGGTGGTACTTATTTGGATATGCGTGTATCTTGTCTTCCCTTAAATGAAGGTGAAAAAATAGTTATTCGTATTCTAGACTATTCCAGAAGTTTACAAGGTTTAGATTATCTAGGTTTTAATGAATCTAATCTAGCAAGATTAAAACGTATGATTCAAGTACCTAATGGCATCATATTAATTACAGGTGCTACTGGTTCTGGTAAATCTACAACAGTATACTCTATACTACAAGCCTTAAATAAAGAAGAAACAAATATTATTACAGTAGAAGACCCTATCGAAATGAATATTGAAGGAATGAACCAAGTACAAGTAAATGCCGAAATAGGAATGACCTTCGCCGCAGCTCTTCGTTCCATACTACGTCAAGATCCAAACGTTATTCTAATTGGAGAAATTCGTGATAGTGAAACAGCTCAAATCGCAGTTCGTGCCGCTATCACAGGACACTTAGTTCTATCAACAATCCATACCAACAATACATTATCTACTGTAGAACGTTTACTAGATATGAACGTAGAGCGTTACTTACTATCCACTGCCCTAACCGGTATCATTTCACAAAGACTTGCCAAAAAAATTTGTACAAAATGTCGTGTAGAACGAGATACCTCTAAATTTGAAAAGAAAGTATTTAAAAAATATTTAAAAAAAGATATTGATAAAATATGGGACGCTAATCCAGATGGATGTGATGCTTGTCGTAAAGGTTATAAAGGCCGTGTTGCAATTCAAGAAGTACTAGAATTAGATGATGAAATGCGTAATGCATTAAACAATGAAAATTTAAGTAAAGATGATTTAACAAAATTAGTTTATAGTGATAAAGTAATTACCATGTTACAAGATGCTCTAGGAAAAGTAGTCGATGGAACAACAAGCTTTGAAGAAGTACTACGTGTAATCGAAATAGAAGATGCAGAAGATTTCTTTGAAAATGATGTTGCTGAAAAACTAAAAGAAAAAGAGAAAGAAAAGGATGAAAAAATAAAAAAAGAACTAGAACTTCAAGAAGAAAAACAAAATAATGAAAAAGAAGAAACTAAAACTAATAAAAATGAATTAGAAGTAGTAACACTAAATACGATAGACAAAAAAGAGAATAAAAATCAAGAACAAACAAATCAAGTAATTCCTAAAGTAATTCCAACATCTGTCAATAAAGATGAACCACCTCAAGTAAAAGCAACAAACGCAAACAAGCCAATAAATACATTAGAAAAGATACAAAAGATTGATGAAAAAAATGCAGAACCTACACTAACTTCTAAAATACCAATAAAACAAAATCCAATCTTAAAAACTACAAATATCCAGCCAGAAGAAACAGAAATATCACAAACAGCAGCAACAACAACACAACCGACAGAACAACAACCAGAACAACACCAAACTTTAACAATTCCAACAATCAACAAAAAAATTACAAATCCAGTTACTCTACCAACAGGACAAATAAATAATAATATAAAACCTGTAGTACAGCCAGCAGAACAACTGCAAAACTTACAAAAACAAATAAAAACTCAACAAGAACAAAATAATATTCAACAACCAAAAATAAATCCACAACCACAACCACAACCACAACAAGAACAAGAACCTCCCCTTCCACCAATACCACTAGTAAAAATAACTCCAAGTCAAACATAAAATATGAATAAAAGCAAAAAAAAGATGATTCCAATATGCAAGAATCATCTTTTATATTATAATCTAAATTTACTATATACTCTCTAAATATTCGAGTATTTCATCATTAATATCAGAAACATCCCGAATAACACCATCTTTAACACATTCAATTCTCTTCCAATTATACATCTCAGAAAGTTCAATATAAGCATCTTCTGCATTTTTCAAATGTTCTTCGGAACGTTCATTCTCATCTAACACTTTCCTATTCTTTCGTAATTCTAAAGAATATTGATAAGGCATATGTAAAAAGATAGTATAATCTGGTTTAGGTAGTTGCAACAACCAGTACTCTAACTTATCAATCCATTGATACATTAAGAATCTTTCATCTTTATCTTGTATCTTACTTCCTTGGTGAGCTAGATTTGAAGTCGTATAACGATCTAAAATAACATAATAACCATCATTTAAATAAGGAAGGATTTTCTCCATATTATATTTTCTATCCGCTGCATAATATAAAGAGGCAATATGTGGATCAACTTTATCCGCGCCTTCTGGAAAATAACCTAAAGAAATTTCTGGATTACCAAGATAAGGACCACCAACAATTCTACCCGTAGGTGAATCATACATTGGAAATCCAAAATGTACACATTTCTTTCCCTGATCCTTTAACCGTTTTTCCAATAAAACAGACTGTGTCTCCTTACCAGAACAATCTGTTCCTTCAATAACAATAATTTTACCCTTCATACCAAAGCCTCCATCAATTATCTATTCTTCTCTATCATATCAAAAAATAAATAATATCGCAACCAAAAATAAGTGTCCATTTAGACACTTATTCTATTATTATCATCAAAAGGGACAAGTAAAAACTTACGACTAGCTAAATAATCACACATATGAACAAAATTCTGATACTTTGTCTTAGGAGCTTCTAACACCTCATTACCATTATAATCCTGAGTCCAAGGTCCCATATGTGTTTTAATAACCGAACAAAGTAAATCAATCTCTTCATCACTCATAAGCAAATCTGCCTTATGTTCCATAATATAATTAGCCATTAAAATAGGATGATCAAAGCGAACATACTGTTCTTTAGGAATACCATGCTTAATTCCATCATGAAGTAAAAGTCCCATTAACATAATATCTTTCTCAATACTAGTATATTTATCTCCAATAGATGGATCTTGTAATAACTCATACCCTATTCTAACTGCTGCCTTCGTATGACGAAGAAGTCCTCCTTCTCCTAAAGAATAACTAGGATGATATTTACCAGTAGAAGATGCAGGAACTAAAAAAAAGTAATCTGGTAGTAGCTCTATCATCGTACGACAATCCTCTTGAATAGTCTCATCTTTAATATATCCTAATTCCACTTCAAACTCATCTATTTTATTCATAACAACACTCCTCCAATAATCTAACAAGGATTTCATTACTAAGATAAAAATATTTCTCTGGAATAGCTAAATACTCATCATCTTCTATAAGATAACCTTCTCTAACTAATTCTAAATAAGAATAGCAGTCTTCCAATTTCATTGAATATTTATCAAAAAAATTCTTCTTAGAAATACCTTTCTTAGTCCTTAAATTTAAAATCATTTCATATTCCATTTTATCATAAATGCTTAAATTTTCTTCCAGATATCGAAACTTCTTTTGTAAATAATGTGTAATACTACGAGTATTAGTATAACGAATATCTCCTAAATATCCACTAGCACCAAGTCCAAACCCGTAATATTCCCGGTTCTGCCAGTAACATAAATTATGCCTTGAAGAATATCCCTCTTTATAAAAATTACTAATCTCATAATGCGTATAATCAGATAACTTAGAACAAATTACCTCATACATCTTTGCATCTAACTCTTCAGATATAGATTGTTCTTTGTCTAAATATAATTTCGTATGTTCTTCTAAAATTAACGAATAAGTAGAAATATGAGGAACATCTAGATTTTGAATAAAATTGATATCTTCTTCCACCTCTTCTAAACTCTCTCCTAAAAAAGCATACATCAAATCAACATTAATATTACAAATACCAATCTTCTTACAATAAGCAATGATATGGCGAACATAATCTAAATCCAAACTACGTCCCATCTTCTCTAAAATCCAAGCATGAGTAGACTCTAGACCAAAACTAATACGATTTACTCCATATTTCTTACAAATATCCAACTTAGACTCTGTAATACTATCAAAATTTGCTTCAATCGTAACTTCACAAGAAGAAGATTTTTTTAAAACAGATAAAATAGAAAATAATTTTTCTAACTCACTATCAGATAAACTACTAGGAGTTCCTCCTCCGATATAAATTGTATCTAACTCTTCCCCTTGATAATATGTAGCAATTTCTAACTGTAAAGAATCTAAATATTGAGAAACATACTTCCTATCGTAAAACAATTTACAAAAATCACAATAACTACAAATCTTTTTACAAAATGGAATATGAACATAACAATTTCTTACACTACCCATGCAATACAACTTCCCTCTATTAGAACCTATCATCCGTAAACGATGCTTTAATGATTACCGAATCATAGATTTTCTCTGACTCAACGTATAAACTTTTTTGTACTTCACTTAATCTACAGATTTTTCCAAATTATTTAAACCAAGCCGGTAACACCATCACATAGCTACAAGACTTCAAAACTATATCCTTTTTCATGACATAAACCCGAAAAAGCATCCTGAAAATGATGAATATCATCCCATTCAACAATTCCTCTATTATCATATTCTGCCATACAAATGAAAGCATTCGCAATCATCTTTTCCTCTACAATAGTATTACCACTCAACCATAACACACCTAATATGACTAATTTATTTGACTTTTGATACATTCAATTTGTTTTTGATACACTTTAATAGACTCTTCTGCTTTTTGCTTCTGAGAATTCGTCCTATTTAACAAAGACTGTAACGCTAATTGATAATTTCCTTCTAAAGAAGCAAATTCTGGAATGGAACGTTTAGGAACATCTTCCATATAATTTACATTATCACGTTCAAATAAACAAAACATACTATCTAACGGATAATTACTACGGTACTTACGAATTAAATCATCTCGACTGACCCAGGGTAACAAAATATAACTATGAATATGTTGCACACCTTTATTAAGTAACAACTTACCATTAGAACCAGTAGGCATAAAATAATCAGTATTAATATTTTTCAATTGATTAATATCACAGTATCCTCCACAAAAATAACTTACATCAACATCAACATGATATTGCGAAAAAGCATTCAAAAGTGCACTGGTATAGTCCATAATATCCTGATTATCAATAATATATCGACTATCCCTCTTACTAATATCAATCATAGCGTTAGCTAAAACCCTAACATCACTCATAAAATATTTCATAGCATCACATCACTTTCTATTATTTATCACTAGTAGATAAAATTGACAAGAATGCTTCTTGTGGGACTTCAACACTACCAATTCTTTTCATTCTCTTCTTACCCTCTTTTTGCTTTTCTAAAAGCTTCTTCTTACGAGTAACATCTCCACCATAACATTTCGCTAAAACATTCTTACGAAGTGCCTTAATATCAGTTCTAGCAATCACATGATTACCTATCGCTGCTTGAATCGGTACTTCAAACATTTGTCTTGGAATAATCTCTTTTAACTTTTCAACTACAACTTTACCACGATTATAAGCAAAATCTTTATGAACAATAACCGATAATGCATCGACAACATCACCATTTAATAAGATATCCATCTTAACTAAATTACTTTCTTTATATCCAATAAACTCATAATCAAAAGAAGCATATCCCTTAGTATAAGACTTTAACTTATCAAAAAAGTCATAAACAATCTCTGATAAAGGAAGTTCATAATGAATTGTCACCCTACTTTGATCTAAATATTCCATATTAAGAAATGTTCCTCGTTTATCTTGGCAAAGTTCCATAATCGGACCAATATAATCAGTCGGTGTAAAAATACTAGTTTTAACATAAGGCTCCATAGTCTTAGATATCACTTCTCTCTTTGGCATTTTTGTAGGAGAGTCTACCAGCATCTTAGAACCATCACTAAGTATTACTTCATAGACAACTGAAGGAGAAGTCGCAATCAAATCAATACCAAACTCTCGCTCAATCCTCTCTTCAATAATCTCCATATGTAAAAGTCCCAAGAAACCACAGCGAAATCCAAATCCTAAAGCCTTAGAAGTTTCTGGCTCAAAAGATAAAGACGCATCATTTAATTTTAACTTTTCTAATGCCTCTCTCAAATCTTCAAACTTACTAGCATCAATCGGATAAAGTCCAGAATAAACCATAGGCTTCATTGGTTGATATCCAGGTAAGGCAACATCCGCTGGATTACTATCCAAAGTAATAGTATCTCCTACTGAAACATCACTAATACTTTTAATAGAAGCATATAAATAACCAACTTCACCAGCTTTTAAAGAAGAAACCTTAACTTCTTTTGGCGTATTAATCGAAAGTCCTACAACATCATAGACTGCACCCGTATCCATCATACGAATGATATCCCCTACTTTTACTTTTCCTTCTACAACACGAATACTAATAATAACACCACGATAAGCATCAAATAAACTATCAAAAATTAACGCTTTTAAAGGCTTCGTATAATCTCCGGTTGGAGCAGGAATCTTCTTAATAATAGCTTCCAACAACTCATCAATACCTACACCAGTTTTCGCACTAGTAAAAATAATTTCATCTTTAGAAAATCCAATATTTTCAAGTTCTTCTATCACCTTAGGAATATCCGCACTAGGTAAGTCAATCTTATTAACAACAGGAATGACTGTCAAATTATTATCAAGTGCCAAATACAAATTAGCTAGCGTCTGTGCCTCTACTCCCTGAGCCGCATCAACAACAAGTAATGCTCCCTCACATGCAGCTAAACTACGAGATACTTCATAAGAAAAATCAACATGTCCTGGAGTATCAATCAAATGAAAATAATAATCTTCTCCTTCATGATGATACGTAAGTTGTACAGCATTTAATTTAATAGTAATACCACGCTCACGTTCAATATCCATAGAATCTAACATCTGACTCTTTAATTCACGCTTTTCAATAGCACCAGTTTTTTCCAAAATACGATCGGCAAGCGTACTTTTACCATGATCAATATGTGCAATAATACAAAAATTTCTAATATTTTCTTGTTTCATAAACTTGCCTCCACAGAACTTATTATAACAAACTTCTAAAAGAAAAGATAGAAATATCTTCTATCTTAAAAAATAAGACTACTAACAAAGTAAACGATAAACCCTATAATAATAGCACCAATAATGACTAATATTTTAAGAACTAATATATTAGGCTTCTTAGACTTCCTTGGTTTAGAAGAACTATCAGAACTAGACGAATCAAAATCATCAAACTTAGAATTCTCTTCTTCTAAATCATCATCTTTTTTATCAATAATATAATTTTCCTCATCAGGTACATACATAATAGTCCCTCCTATCATAATTTAATTATACCTAAGAAACTAGAATTCGTAAATTATTTCTTAAAAAAAAGGCTTGTATTTTTGAATAATCCATTCACTAACCTTAATACCATCCATTGCAGCAGTAGTAATTCCTCCAGCATAACCACTTCCTTCACCACATGGATAAATACCAGAAATATTTGCTTCGCCCTTATCATCTCTTATAATCTTAACTGGAGAAGACGTCCGACTTTCAACACCAGCAAAAATCGTATCCTCCCTATCAAAACCAGTAATTTTCTTCCCAAATGCAGGCATAGCTTCACAAATTGCAGAAGACACATAATCAGGTAACACATCTTTCAAATCGGAAAACTGATACCGCCCTTTCATAACTGGTTGAATCTCTCCAAAAGAAGTAGAAAAAATACCATCTTTAAAATCCCCATATAACTGTACAGGAATATGACCAGAACCAGCTAAATAAGCCTGTTTTTCTAATTCACGCTGAAAAGAAACCCCATCTAACGGATGATGACCAAAGTCATCGGGTCCTACTGTAACAACCAAAGCACTATTGGCATTTTCACTTCCTCGGTCATGATAGCTCATACCATTAACGGCAAGACCACCCTCTTCACTAGATGCATTAACAACATATCCACCAGGACACATACAAAATGAATAAACTCCTCGACCCTTCTCGGTAGTATAAGTTAATTTATAATCGGCAACCGGCAACCTAGAGTCAAGACTACCATATTGACTAAATTGAATCATTTTCTGTGGATGTTGTACCCTAACACCAACTGCAAACGGTTTTGCTTGCATCATAACACCCCGGTCATATAACATCGAAAAAGTATCTCTTGCACTATGACCTATCGCTAAGACCAAAACAGAACAAGGAATAATCTCTTGATGATTAACCTCAATTCCTACTAACTTTTGATCAGAAATCACTAAATTCGTAAGACAAGTAGAATATAAAAACTCTCCACCTAAACGAATAATACTATTTCTAATATTTTTAACAACATCTCTTAACAAATCAGTTCCGATATGTGGTTTTTGTAAATACATAATCTCGGAAGGTGCACCATGCTCTACAAAAATAGAAAAAACTTCCTTACCGCGAAAATACTTATCTTTAACAAGAGTATTTAGCTTACCATCAGAAAAAGTACCAGCACCACCTTCTCCAAACTGAACATTAGAATTAGGATTTAAAACACCCGTCTCCCAGAACTTCATAACACTCTCTACTCTCTCATCCACTTTCTCTCCTCGTTCGATAATCAATGGATGATAACCAGCTTTTGCTAACATATAAGCACAAAATAATCCCGCAGGTCCAGTACCTACAATAACAGGACGACTAGATAGGCTAACACTTCCAGAATCAGGATATTGATACTCTTCTTTTGGCGTTAAGAAGATATCTTTAGAAAAAACCTTCTTCAAAATTCGTCCTTCCTCTTTTACTTTAACATCCACTTCATACACATAATGAATATCATTCTTCCTTCTAGCATCCAATGATTTCTTTTGAATATGAACTTCTAAAATATTAGAAGAAGCTATCTTTAACCTTTTCGCAACAATATCACATAACTTATCTTCACAATCTAAGGCAACTTTTACTTGTCGAATACGAATCACTCACCATCACCTCGAATACTCTTCCCAACAATCATTCCTGACATCCAAGCAAATCCCAAGTTATATCCTCCACAGTCACCATCGACGTCCAACACTTCCCCTACAAAATATAAATGAGGTATCTTTTTTGCTTCCAAACTAGAATTAACGGAAGATAATTTTACTCCACCAGCGCACACCTGTGCATAAGAAAAATCACGACAACCAGTAATCACAAGAGGAAACTCTAAAATATAAGTTAGCAATCTTTCTTTTTCATCATCAGTTAAACTAGACCACGTAGACGATTTAGAAATATGAGCCTGAGAAAGGATAACCATAAGTAATTTATAAGGAAGAAGACCTTCTAAGAAAGAAACCATAGAATAATCTCTCAGTTGTTCTCCTCTCTTAGAAAACCAAGAAGTAATATACTCTTTACTTTTATCTTTTAAAAATGGTAAAAACGATATCTTTAACTCCATTTTACTATATCGATATTCTAAACTAGCATATCTACTTAAATTAAAAATACAAATACCACTAACACCATAATCTGTAAGTTGTATCTCTCCTTCTTCTTTTCTAATAAACTCCCCATTTTGATATAAGGATACAAGACAAGCAGCTCTAACACCTGCCCAGGATTTCAAAAAATCGCCAGAAGTCTTTAGTGCCACCAAAGCTGGATGGACAATACTAACATCTAAACCAAATTTTTCAGCAAACAAATATCCAGACTCTCCCTCACTACTTTTCTTAAAACTAGCAAGAGAACCCGTTGCAATGACTAAATCATCAAAATACTCTTTTGTATCACCACTCACAACAACAAACTTCTCACCATCTCGGTAAATATCTACAACCTCACTACCAAGAGAAAACATAACTCCCTTTTTACGAGATGCCACCTCTAACAAATCACGAATACTACTAGCTTGATTAGAATAAGGATAATAATAACCATTACGAATATTAGGAACAACACCTAAAGAATCAAAAAAATCAATTACTTCCTTCTGTATCTTAGGTGTAATAATAGAAGGAAGTAAACTCTCTTCACTACTATGATAATGACATAAATCCTGATCACTATTCCAATAATTACAGCGACCATTACCAGTTGTTAAAAGTTTTTTCAAAGGAATAATATTTTTATCAAACAAAACAACTTGTGTATCACTACTAGCGGCATGAATTCCACACATAACACCAGCAGCTCCTGCTCCAATAATTGCTACCTTTTTCATAGTCCACCTACTTCCATTAATTTATATAGAATTAGAAGATGTTTTTTGAATTTCCATAACATGACCAGCTTTATGTAAATCCATATTCATCATAACCCGATTTTTTCTATCTATCAAATCATAATATACTCTAGTTGCTGGCGTATCTTCATGTTTACTTAATGAATCTTGCAAAGAATAAATTCTAAAGCCACTAAAAGTTTCATAATAAGTTCCAAATAAAGAATTTAACCCGTCAAAATTTTCCTGTCCAACAGTATCATAAATAAGCTCTATATTGCCATTCCTTCTACTTCTAATAATAGATTCTTGATTCTGTTCATAAAATTCTCTTACCAAAAACAAAGAATGTTCATAACTAGTAATATTTTTATACCGAGAATCTTTAGGGTCATCAAAAACAAAAACACCATCATCATGCATCATTTTACAAATATCTTGGCTAATCAATTCGTTCATAATCTCATTAAATAACTCATAAGGTCTTTTTTCATCACTAATATGTACAGTTTCTGCAACATTCTTAGATTTTGCCATCGCTTCATTAAGTCTATCCCATCCTACAATAACACTATAATGATCATCATTAACATTATCTAAAAAAAGTTCAAATAAATGATTTAACTCATGAACAATATCATGATCATTAAAATTACTATCATAATCCCCTTTTACAAGCAACAAAGATGACAAATCATAACCATTAGATGTTAAAGTAACATTAGGATTAAGAAAAGTTCCATGTTTTTTATAAATAGCAGCATCAAAACTATCATTTTTATCTAACAAATTTCTTTCTTCTATTTCCTGCCTTATCTTTTTATTTTCTGGTAAACTGTCAAAATACTCATTATGATATTGATTTAAAATTTCATCATGAGAATTCTGTAACTGCTCAATTCTTTCATAAGAAGGCCAAATTGCTTTCACTTCTTCTTTATCTAAATAATCTTCATAACGGTCTCCAAAATCTATTCCATTAGCTTTAAAATAAGATATTCTTTTATTCTTAGTCTCACTAACCAACCATGCTCTAGCATCCTTATTATGAAGCATCTCTTCATTTTCCTTAGAAAAAGCAAATAAGGAAATATCCCCAAATAAAGAATAACCAAATACATCCTTAATATAAGAATTTAACTTATAAGAATTATTAGGATTTTCAAAAAACTCTTCTAAGCCATCCCTTTTATCAACAGGTATCAAATCAAGATTTTCTTGAATAAACTTTGCATAATATTTATCTCGTAATCCATAGTCTAAATTTTCTGCATCACTAACATAATCCGTATAAGATTGAAACTTACTCATATATAAAGAAAACTCATCAAGTGCACCTGCATATCTTTCCACCAACTGGTTTAAATCTAAAAACTTCGATTCTTGTAATTTCTCATTAAAATTATCCTGAGTAATAGAAGAATCAACTTTACTTAATAAGGGAAGCGAAGCTTGAAAAGCATCCAAGTATTTTTTTGTAATATTATTAGAATCAAAAACATAATCAAAATTCCCCTTTAACCATAAAGGAAGTGAAGCATATTCATTTGGAATTTCCTGTTTTTGAACAATATCCATAAAATCATCAAAAGTTAATTCTGGTAAATATTTATGAAATACCAAATACTTTTCCTGATAAAATTCATTTTTTCTACCATCTTCTCCTAATTGATATAATTTATAAAACTCTAAATACTTATGAATAGGCTGAAGACTACTATAAGTAAACTCATAATCAGAAAATAAATCCTCCTTCGTAAGAGAAACTGAACTATCTTTAAGTAAAGAATCGATAAGTTCATTAGATTTACCTTTAGCAATTTTATTTAAAATTGTTTTTATTCTAGCTGGCTCCTGATGTCCTATAAAAAGACACTTACTAAATTTTTCTTCTATCTCTTCTCTAATACCTTCTCCATAAAACTTACTATAAAAACGAATAAAGTATTCTTTAAAAACATCAATATGATCTCTCAAATATTGATTAAAATCCAAAAACTTTAATAATCTATCTTCCATAAATATCACCTAACAACCTCTTAAAGATGGCATAATTAGCTGGAAAAACGCCCTTGCCATGATAAACATCTTCTACTCCTTGAGAATACACCTTAATAGTAAACTCTTCTGCATCTATTTGCTGTGAACTACCATATTCATTTTTAAAAGTATAAAGTATATCTTTTAATTGCTTTAAAAACAAATCATCTACTGAATATTTTTTATCATTTATATAACATATCTTATCTTGATAAACAACAAGAGCACTAACTTGAGGAAGAATTCCATTACTAATATTTATCTCTATCATATCAATCATTTTATCACCTATCATTATAATATCACAACTTAATAAAAATGAAAAATAAATATCTCACCAAAAAAAAGGAACAAATAAGTTCCTTAATTTTTTAGCCTTCTATTGTTAAAATAAATCACACTACTTACAATTCCAAATATACAACATCCTGCAAAGAATAGATAATATATTAAAATATCAGCAGTATTAGGATTTCCTTCCGCAACCGGTGGAATATCTGATACACTTTGTCTAAAATATCTGGCCGGTCTTAATAAAGTATAAAAATCTTCTCCTATGATAGTCTGTAAAATATTATTTATTGTATTTGAATCAGCAATCTCTACTAATGTTCCATTTTCCATTGTTATCAATTTATGATCTAAATATAAATATGTCTTCTCTTCATTTCCTGTAAAAGATATTAAGATATCTCCATCCATAAGATAATCTTCTCTTACTTCTTTAATAACCCCAGAATTATATTGAACTACAGTCTTAGTACCAGCATACATATTATGTACCTGCAATTTTTTTATGAGTTGTTCTTCTTCAGTAAGTTGAGCATCATCTTGCTTCAAATAGTAAAAATCAATATTAGAAGATGTCTTAGCAGTATCAAAAAGGGCTTTATGTATATCTTTAACACGATACGAAGAAATATCAATTCCTACATCTCGATAAACAGATTTTAAAAATTCATTCATATCACTACTACTTTGATACTTACTATAACCTGACCTAAGTAATGTTAACTGTTCTTCTGTAAAAACAGTATCTACAGGAATTTTAATTGTCTTTGCTAAAATACCTCCAACAAAAGTTTGACCACTAACAATATCTTTACCATACAAACTAGAATCTTGATTTACCTTTACACGATAAGAAACTATTTTTTCCTCTCCTGCCCCTAAAGAAAGATTACCAATAATTTTCCCATCTTGTTGTATAGAAAAATCATTAGAAAGTCCAGCTACATAAGTAGTATTAATAGGGATTTGATCTTGATAGCTAACAGTATAAGGTACAGAAGAATTATTCTTTATCTTAACTGTATATTCAATTTCATCTCCAATATCAACAGCTTGTAATTCTGTAACACTAGAAGTCTTGTCGATACTAAGTCCAGGATATTGCATTCTTTTAGTAGTATCCTCAGTAATTGGATAAGCGTCATCACTAGCTACATTTAAAGGGCGTAAAATAGTATAACGATCGCTATAATTCGTATTTAACATAATTTTTAATCTATCATCCAAATTAGCTTCTCCAATAGTACCATTTTCTTCATATTTTTCTTGCTTATTATTCCAATCAAAATTATATCCAAACGAATGAAGAATAGTATTATTACCAACATACAACATAGCATGCCCAGCCCGTTTTTTATCAGAATAATAAACCAATACATCTCCTGGCTGTAAAATCGATTTAATCTGATTCATTACATCAGTAACATTAATAGAATCTGTAACATCACCACGATTAACTACAATATCTCCAGTTAACGCAACCATATTCTGAGTAACGCATTGTCTTGGTTGACCAACTAATTGATAATTAATAGCTTCTTTATAAACATTATAGACAAAAGAACTACATACAAAAAACAAAGTATTCTGAGAAGTAGCATCCTCTGGTGGAACCATATAGCTCCCTCGAAAAGAAGAAACATCAAACCCTTTATCTTTTACATTAACGCGAGTAAAATTACTGCCATCATATTGAATCATTTTCCCTTTATAATAATAAGAAGATGCTGTTTCCACCACTGCCTTTTGTCTTTCTTCTAAACTAGCAGCAGAAACATCCAAAAAGGAAAAAATAGAGCAAAACAATACACCAACAAAAATAAACTTTTTAACCATACAACTATCCTCTACTTTCTACTTAAAAGAGTAAAATAAAACCTAGGAAAAGTCAATTATAATTAAAAAAAAATAAATTAGTTGACAAAAAATATCAGAACCTTTAAATATTTAAAACATAAATATAACCATCATAAAGATAACAAAAATAATAATAATACTAATCAATCCTAAAATAAGAACTAGTACCCCTTGTTCTTCGTAACAATAAGGACATTCCTTAGTAAACAAATCTATTTCTTTTTTACAAAAACTACATCTTTTTTTCATATTTTTTACCACCTATCGACAATAAAAACGCCAGCAAAGACTATAAAAAGCCTATACTAGCGCTTTTAGTAAAAATAGTATAACATAAAACCAATCATCTGTATACCCTAAATATGGAAAAATGTAAATTAAAAGATTACATATTAACCAATACTGACATCTCCCATATCACTTTCAACAGTTAATACATATGCTGCTTCTCTATTATTATTTTTAATTTCAACATCCCCTAAATCCGTTGTAGCATCTACATAAGCATTAGTAATACTAGTAATTTCTAAATCTCCTAAGGAAAGAATTATCTTAGAATCTTTAACCAAATTTAACTTCTCTATAGATACATTTCCCATTTCACTGTCAATTGACACTTTTTCTGTAACATTAGCAACTTCAATATCCCCCATATCTTGTGTAACAGTTAACTTACAAACATCACCAATAGAAACATCTCCCATTTCACTAGCAATAGATAAACTATTTGCTTGAGTAACAGAAATATCTCCCATATTAGCATTAATATCAAAATTAGCATTAGAAAAATCTAAAACAGAAACATCTCCATAATCAGTCGCAAGAAAAACCTCTATATTACTAGTATCAGGAAGATAGATACGAACCAAATCTCTAGACTTAGGAAATGAAAAATGAAATCCTTCTTCTTCTGAAAAAATAATAGATAAACGACTCTTTGTATCATCAATATCAAACAATTCATAATCACTATAAATAGCTACATGAACACGACTATCATTAGAAGGTAATACTTCAATATTACCAACACTAACATCTACGGAAATCTCTTGAAAATTAATATCATATACTTCTTCAAATGCCAAGTTTTCACTCACTTTAGAAGTGCCAAAATTAAAGTTCCAAATAGGAAGTACACCACATAGAACAGCTATCATAAATCCAAGTAACAACATGCAAAGAATAGATAATAATATAATAAGTACTATAGTTTTAGTTTTATTAGTCTTCATCCCGAACTTCCACTCCTTTCAAAGAAAAACACAATTTAATAATCTCTGTAAGGAGTGCATAAACAATCCATAAAATCCAAGTAATAAACCATGCCATAGTTAAAATACTAGCTATAAGATAGATTACTAAAACAAATAACGCAAGTACACTCGTAATCTGCTTATATAATTTCTCTTCTCTAGACAATACTCTCTTTTCTTTTTCCTTCACTTCTTTACTAGGCCTCATCATCTCTATATAAACTAATAATCCTGTCGCAATAGCAATCACAACAAAGAAAATACACACACCAACAATCGGACTACGTAAAACAACAGAAAAGAAAATAATCACCACAATAGAAAAAATATATAACACAACAGCAATCGTAGTAAATAAAGCTCTCTTATGAGTATGTTCTATAGGATAAGTATGTTCTATAGAATAAGTATCTTCTACAGTATCTATTTCTCCATCTACAGAAACAACACCATCTTTAAACAATTCATCAGTTGATATCTCATACAAATCACAAATAGGAACAACTTTATCAAAATCAGGCATACTCTGATTAGTTTCCCATTTGGAAATTGTCTGTCGTGTAACATGTAATATATCCGCAACTTCTTCTTGAGACAATCCTTTCTTTTTTCGTAAACTTAGTAATTTCTCGCCCAAATTCATTTCTTTCACCTCATAATCATTATAATAAATATTCCAGTTGCATACTACCAAAACAACATGGAATTTTGTCAACTATACTTAACAAAAAGAAAAAAGCTCCAAAAAGAGCTATAAATACACCTAAAAAATTTCATCTATGAGAACTATTATCTTCAGAAAGAACTTCTATATGAGAAAATTCTTCCTCACTAAGAAAACTATCTACACCAGAAGAGTCATCTTCGTCTTGCATATCCCATTTAATCTTTTTCTTCAAGAAAGTAATATTACGAAATACTATAAATACACCAACCAGTAAAAATAACAATCCTAAAACTAAAAAAACCCAAGGAAACTTTCCTAAATTAAATGTATATTCATCAGGATTATCAGGATTATATCGAATCTGAAATTCTGAGCCTTCATCTAAATTTTTAGGAAGGCCTACAACCTTATCATGATAATAATATTCTCCATAAATAGTATAGGAAAAGTTATACTCATCAACACCCTTAACAACCTCATGAGATTCAACCAACGCAGTAGTAGAAGGATAAGAATGCTCTTTTATAAACGTTTGAATGGATTTGACAGCAAAATTTAAAACAACAATACCAATGATAAGAAAAAGTACTCCTCCTAAAATCCATAAAATATTTTTCTTTGATTCTTGAATAATTACTTTAAAAGAAGTTGTCTCGTTCCCGTCACGTTTCATATTTCTAAAATTCATACTTTCACTCCTTTATTAGATTGTAACATATGAAAGTAACAAAAATGAAAACTTCTTGTATTTTATGATGTAGTTGACACCATATTTAACTTTTGAATAATTCTCTGAAATACAGGAATAGTAAAAAACACAATATTTTCATAATCAAGTTCATCCAAAGAAATCCACTTTACACCTGCACTTTCTTCTTCACGATAACAAAGAAGAAGACTATCATCTGCTTCTACCAAATAAATAACATCAAAATGTATATGAGAAGAAACATAGCATCCACGTTTAACATGACCGACAATAGGACAAGAAGAAATAGCAAAAATAGAAGAATCTAACACTTTTGCCTTTAATCCCGTTTCCTCTTCTACTTCCCGAAGAGCAACACTAAGTAAATCCTCACATCCATCAGCATGACCTCCAGGATATACCCAGCCTTTATATATATTATGATAAACAACCAGTACTTTATCTCTAGCCTTATTAACAACAAAACAAGAAGCAGAAAAATGACCAAATTCATTTTCTCTAGTTAAAACATCAGAAAAAGTATCAATAAAACGAAGAAAATGCTCTTTTTCTTTTTTCTCCACTTCATCAAAGGGAACAAACTCCTCAATCTCTTGTCTAAGCATCATAATCACTCCTAACTTCTATAAACAAGAAAGAATTTCTCTAAACTCTAAATATCCGCTTTTTTCATTAAAATGACCTGCACCAGAAACAAATTTTTCTCTAGCACAAATACTATCACAAAAACTTTTTAAATTATCATAGGAAACATAAGGATCATTATCAGAAACAAAACTAATTCTCTCATCACAAATAGAAGAAAAAATAGAAAGTGCTTCCCAATCTAAATAAAATGACTCATATAAAGAAATATCATCAGAAAACACCACCAGATTAAATCCAGACACGGTAATAAGTTTCTTTATCTTAATATTTTTCTCTAACAAAAACTTAATAATAAAAATAGAACCTAAACTATGAGTAATAAACACAGTATCAGAATTAATACAACCAATATCTAAATAACTAGATAAAATATGACTCCAACTATCATACGTTTGAAACTCTAAACTAGGAAAATGTGGAACAATACATAATCTACCCTTCTTACTTAGTTGCCTTTTTAACCAAGGAATAAAATTCTTATAAGGATTACCATAAGAGCCATGAATAATAAAATAGTTTTCCATAAAACACCTGACCTCTAACATTAGTATAACATACCAAAAGAAAAACTCGTCTATAAAACGAGTTCTTCTTCTTTTGGTAACATAGTAACAACTGCCAAATTATGAAAATCGATTTGAGATACAATCTTTTCTAATGTCTTCATATCCATACTACGGATAACATCTACTTTATTAGGAATAACCCTATGATAACGTATGATATCATCATAAACATTATTTACAGTCGCATCAATACTATCAGCAATCTTAACTTCATTGGCAATCCATACTTTTTTCATACGTTGAAACATAGCTTCATCTAACGGATGATTAGAAAGTTCTTTCTTAATTGCTTTTATTAATTCTTCAGGCTGATTCGTAGATGCTAAAATAATAAAAGTTTTATATTCTTCTATATTATCCCAATCAAGAAAAATACTATTAAGTAATTTCTGACTACGAGCATGTTCTCTAAAAATAGAAGAAGAACCAAATAACATCGTACTAAGCATCGTTAAATATAAATCAAGTTCTAAATCATCATATTCTCCTAAATCTTTAATTGCAATCTTTAGTCCAACTCCAATCTTAGGAACTTGAATATTACCAGAAATAGAATCCTCCTTTTTACAAACAGACTTTTTCTCCTTTGCTGGTACAACACTAGCAATTCCCAAATTTTCTCTATAATCTAACTCTTCATGAACTACCTTGATAGCATCATCTACAGAAAAGTTACCAACAACAAGTAAAAACATATTATTAGGACTATAAAAATTACGATAACACAAATATAAATCTTCTTTCGTAATCTTATTAATCTCATCTACCGTACCACCAATATCTACTCTTCTTGGATGTACATGATAAATATTCTCCCGAAGTCTAGTCTCAAGTTGTACATCTGGCAAATCAGCATACATCTTCAATTCTTCCGCAATAATACCTTTTTCTTTCTCAACATTATCATCAGTGTAATAAGGAGAATCAACATACTGAATCAAATAACGCAAATTATCTAAAAAATTTTTAGTACCATAACAAATATACTGCGTACTATTATAAGAAGTAGATGCATTAGATCCCGTACCAGTTTTAGAAAAATAAGCAAACGGATCCTCCCCAGATTCTTGCTCAAACATTTTATGCTCTAAAAAATGAGCAATACCATCAGGTACCTTAACTGCTTTCTTCTCTCCAGCAGGAATAAAATTAGTAACTTCTGATCCAAAATAAGTAGCATAACTCATAAAATAATTAGCCTTATTTTCAAAAGGAATGAAAATAACATCAAGTCCATTATCCAAAGTTTCTGTATAAACAGCTAAATCTAATCCCTTTAAATCAATTTTTTTCATCGCTATCCCCCTCTAAAAAGAACACAGTATCAATCTTTACTTTTTTCGCAACCTTAACAATATCTTCTTTGGATACATTCATAATATTGCGTCTTTTTTCTTCAATCGTATCCGTACCAATTAACTCCATCATATAATAATTATCTAATATTTGATTAGGACTATCTTCAAGTTCATCTAACGCTGTACAAAAATATTCTTTCGCAACTCGAATTTCTTCATCATTAATTTTCCCTTTTTTCATATCTAATAAAATATTATCTATTAATTCTAATGTCTTAGTATAATTTTCTTTATCAATACCAGCTCGAATTAATACTAAATGATCAAGTTTATTAGGAACAGAATTAATAACATAACAAAGGGAATACTTTTCTCTAACTTCTTTAAATAATTTAGAGTCTCCACTTCCTCCTAAGATAATATTAAATAACGTAAGAGCATAATTTCTCTCATAATCACTAAGTCCATGAACACGACATCCAATAGCTAACTTAGATTGTGAAGTAGAAACAATCTCTTTTTCAAACAATCTCTTAGAACGAGGCCTAACATCTTCAAGTAAATAAGGGATTCTTTGTCTTTTTACTGTTTTAATAGGAATAACCTCACGAATCATCTGTGTCATTTCCTTAACATCAATATCTCCTATAACAAAAATATCCACTAAATCACTACGAATCATTTTTTGATAATATTGATAGATAGAACTTGGTGTAATCTTTTCTAAATCTTCTAAATATCCTACCATACGATAAGAAGATACACGATTTTTATCCATAGTTTCAAATAATCGAAGTAAACTATAACTAGCACCATCCTCCTTCAAGGAAGAAAGATGACTCTTAGCAGTTGTTTTTACAATTTCTAATTTTTCTAAAGAAAACTTCTGATTTAAAACATCGGGATGAAAAACAATTTCATTTAAAAAATCTAAAGCTTTCCTAAAATTTCCCTCTTCTGTGTATCTATCATGTAAAACGGATAAATAAATATCTAAATTATTATAATTACCTAATCTAGAATTATAAGTTTGAATATCTGCAGCATATAAATCTTGTGCCGCAATCGTTAACTCTCTCTTACTTGGATATTTACTACTAGATTGCAAAAACATATCACATAAAATATTACGAACCGTAATCTCCTCTTTAACAACAGGACTTCGAAAGGCAATTCGCACCGTAATAGTTTTAAACTTATTTGTCTTAATTAAATGTAAATTATAAGAACCTAAATCTTTTTTTACGTATTCCATACTTCACCCTTTTCTATATTATTTTAAAGTACTGCCGTATCTAATGCCAATTCTATCATCTGATTTAGTGATGTCTCTCTCTCCTCACTAGAAAGACTTCTCTTATCATAAAAAGAATCAACAACAGTCATCAAACAACTAGCTTCTCTACCTAGTTTTTTTGCAATATAAAACAAACCAAAAGCTTCCATTTCTACAGCTAAATAATCATCCCCTGGAAAATTAGTTCGAAAGACATCTTCACTATCTGTATATAAATCAAACACATCACTAGTAATAGTTTTACCAATTTTTACAGGAATATGTGCATCATCTGCAACTTTTTTAATTTTATCATTCAAATTATGACTTGCTTCAATGTAATTAATATCTTGATTATCGAGCAACTGATCAAAATAACTTTTACAATAAGCACCAGTAGATAAAACTACATCTAATAATTTTACATCTTTATGAAAAGAACCAGACGTACCAATACGAATAATTTTTTCTACATGATAAAACTTATATAATTCATAAGAATAAATTCCAATACTCGGAACTCCCATACCAGAAGCAAATACGGTAACTCTCTTTCCCTTATAATATCCAGTATATCCGAACATATTTCTAACAGTATTAATTAATTTATAATCCGTTAAAAAATTTTCTGCAATATACTTGGCACGTAAGGGATCTCCTGGCATAAGTACAACTTCTGCAATATCTTCTAACTTACTTTCTATATGTGGCGTAGCCATAACATACCTTCTTTCTACAATATTTATTATATCAAGAATAAAGAAAAATACAAAGAAAAAGAGTACTAATTACTACTCTTAAACTTCTGATACCATGACTTAACACGTTCCTTGACATTATCTTTACCTTCTCTAAAATCATCACCAACTTGATCTTTAATATCACCTAAGGCGTGATAATTCTCTTCTCCCAAATAATTCTTAATCTTATCTAACACAGAAAGATAAATATCACTAACAAAATCTGAGGCAACTTGATACTTTTCCGATAAGTCTTCTCTCCAATTAGGAACAAACTCATCTCCTAAATCACCAATAGTATCAATACTATTCATAGTAATCTCTTTTCCCTCTGCAGTTAAATCATCAAAATAAACACCCTTAATTGGTTCATCATAAAAAATAAAATCAACACCTGTAATAAAAACATCTTTAATTTTACTTTTTGCTTCTTCTATTCTTTCTTGTTGAATAAACTCTTCAATACTAGATAAATCAGAAGAAAAATAATCAAAAGAATTATCTTCTAAACTTTCTTGACCAGTATCGTAAGAATCTAGAGAATCATCTACTCTACTATCTTCGCTCTCCTGATTCAAAGAAGCAGATGGCATATCCAAATTATTAGATGACTGACCACATCCAGAACAAGAAAGAACAACGCCTCCACTTAATAATAAAACTTTTAAACTTGTAAAAATACGAACTTTCCTCATATTACCTCCTACTTAACTTTTTGCATAGCAATACTACTTTGATAAGAATCAATAAACCCGTCACCAGAAATAGTATCAACCAAAGCATCACCATTATTTAAAAAATCAACTAAAGAAGAATAATCATCAGCATGTTGTGATACAAAATCAGAAAAAGGCAAAACTTGATATTCAGATAAATTAGGAACTTTGCTTCCTCTTAATAAATCCACTTGATAAATAGAAGGACTAATTCCTTCTTGATATTGATCAACTAAATAACAATAATTAGAATTATAAACAACATCAACATCTTCTACCGGAACATAATTGATATAGCAAACATTATCCTCCGTACTAGAAACTCTAGAAACACCAAGATATTTTTTCTGCTCATATGTTGCTAAATCAAAAATAGTACTATCAACTTCTTGTAATATTTTTTGACTATCAAAAATTGTAAAATGTAAATACTTATCACTAACAGCACTAGAAAACAAAGTTGAGTAGCTTTCCATATATGCAGATAAAGGAATCACTTCATTCAACACAAGATCATCTGGAACAGCTCTATCTCGTAAATAATCGTAATAAGTATTATACTTTCTTCCTTCTTCATAATCCTTTACAATATAAAAACTATCACTGGCTGTAAGAACAGAAAAAGAAGAAAGTGGCATATACCGAATACAGACAGAATCAGAATAAGAATTAGCATCATAAGAACGAACTAAAAAACCAACATAATCTTCTCCTAATCGAAAGGCTTCCTGACTTACTTCACCCAGACCATATTCACCCTCTTCAGCTTCTTCTACTACTTCCTCTATAACTTGACTATCCTCTTCAGCAATAGGAACACTCTTAGTATTCTGACATCCAACCAAAGACATTCCTGTAAAGAAAAATCCACTCATAATAGATAATTTTTTAATATGTTTTTTCATAATTGTAATCCTCATATTTTCTTCTTAATAAAGAGAAAATAAGCTTTCTATTTAATAACATACTATACATCAAAATTTGGAAAAAGAAAAGGATAAACTCCTCTTCTTTACTACTCTTCTTCTCCTTGATTATCAGTACTATCTAACTGTACTAAAACTTCTCTAGGCTTCGCACCATTAGCCGGACCTACAATACCACGTTCCTCTAATAAATCAACAAGTCTTGCTGCCCGGTTATATCCAATCTTAAATCTTCTTTGTAATAAAGAAGCACTAGCCTTTTGTGACTCGATAACAAACTGAACGACATCATTATAGATTTGATCATCATCATTAGCAGCATCACCAAACTCGACTCCAGACGCATTATTAACATTATGATCACTAACTTCCAAATTCATTAATGACTCATCATATTGTGCTTTCTGCTGATTAATAGTAAAATCAATAATTCGTTTAATTTCATCATCGGTAATAAAAGAACCTTGGATACGAGTCGGAGCATTTACACCAATTGGTAAAAATAACATATCACCTTTACCAAGTAACTTTTCAGCACCAGTCTGGTCTAGGATAGTACGAGAATCAATTCCAGATCCTACTGCAAACGAAATACGCGATGGAATATTAGCTTTAATTAAACCAGTAATAACATCAGTAGATGGTCTTTGTGTTGCAACTATCAAATGAATTCCAGCAGCACGTGCTTTCTGAGTAATTCTTAAAATAGAGTCTTCCACTTCTTTTGCTGCAACCATCATCAAATCAGCAAGCTCATCGATAATAACAACAATATAAGGAAGCCTAGCCTTTTTAACATCATCTGCTTTATGTTCTTCGTTCCACTTATCAATATAAGCATTATAAGACTCAATATTCTTAGTCTTAGTCTCACTAAACGTCTCATAACGTCTCTCCATCTCAGCAACCATCTTACTAAGAGCAACCGCTGCCTTTTTAGGATCACTAACAACTGGACACATCAAATGCGGAACCCCGTTATAAACAGAAAGTTCAACTACTTTAGGATCAACCATCACAAGTTTTACCTCATCTGGTCTAGCACGCATCAAAATAGAGCAAATAATACCATTAATACATACTGATTTACCAGAACCAGTAGTACCAGCAACTAACATATGAGGCATCTTATTAATCTCACAAACACCAATATCTCCCATGATACTCTTACCAAGAGGTACCATAAGTTTCTTATCAGGCGCATCCATCATCTTCTTACTACTAATAATCTCATAAAAACTAACTGGTGTTGCTACATCATTAGCAAACTCAATTCCTACTGTATTTTTACCAGGAATAGGAGCTTCAATTCTAACATCTTTCTTAGCAAGAGCCAAAGCAATTTCCCGATTAATACTAGTAATCTTATTAACTCTAGTACCTGATGCAATCTCTAACTCGTATTGAGCAACTGTAGGTCCAATATGAACTTCTACAACTTTACCAACAATCTTAAAATCTTTTAATACTTTCTCTAATATCTCTATATTCTTCTCAATAGAAGAACCATCCATTTCTTTTTGTTTCTTCTTAGGTTGATCAAGTAAACTAATCGGTGGCAATTGATAAGAAGTATTTTGCATCGGAGCCTGTTCAGAACTAGTATTCTCTGTTTTCTCATCTTTAACATTTTCCTTAACTGGAACTTTAGTTAACTCATCAATACTAGTAATTTTAATATGTTTATCAGCATTACTTGCATCCTCTTCCTCTTCTTCTTCACCATCACTAATAATAACAGCCTTTTTATCTTGTTTTTCTTTCTTCTCTTCTTTAGCATGAACAAGCTTTTCTTTTTGCTTTTGAAGTCCATCTTTTACAAAACCAACAATAGAAAAACCAGTAAATAAACAAAAACCACATCCCATGAGTACCCAGGAAACAATCTGCATACCAGTATAAGAAAATAACTTATCAAAAATAATCGCAAAAATTCCTCCAATAATACCTCCTCCAACAGCATACCAATCCTCTAAAATACCAGTATTCATAATACCATTAAAAGAAGCGACTAACTGATCAATGGTTGCTCGAAAAATAAGCATCATATTACCATCATTTTGTAAAACAAAATCTTGATGCATAACAATCAAAAAGCCAAGGACAAAAATATATAATCCTATTAATTTCGTAGAAAAAAAATCAGGCCATGCTCGTTTTACTAATAAATAAGCACCAACAATAAAAAATACTAACAATAGTACCATATAAATAGAACCTACTAAAAATAACGCAAAAGAAGCAATCATTCTTCCAACCGGTCCATATTTACCAATTCCTAAAACAGAAGCAAGTAGCAATAAAAGACCATAAACTTCTAATTTATATTCAAAACCACCCTTAGTTTGCTTTTTTTTCTTTTTCTTTGCCATAGTGATACTCCTTATACTTAGTTATTACAAACATATTATACAACAAATCATAAAAATACTAAACACCAAAACACAAATTTAACAGTAAAGAAAATTATAATACTTTTTGATAAACTTTATTATTCCCAGAAAAATCCCAATGAATTCCTTCTTCTTTAGTAATATGATAATTATTATCACATCGTAAAAAATCAACATCCATAGAAGAAACACTACCCTTTTCATAATGCAGATAAGAAAGATAAGCAACAACACCTCCTAAATTATATTTACTAGTAGAAGGAACTCCTAAATAAATGATTTGTTTTTCAGGAGTAAAAGGACAATTAGAACTATAAATAAAACCATTATGTAAATGAGCAGACCATAAAACATCATGGCGATTATCTAGCCAGCGTTTTTCTTGTGCTAAATCATCAAGACCAGAGATTTTCACATCAGGTCGAATCCAACTAAAGTATAACCGGTGACTAAAATGCATAGAAATATTAGAATCATGAGAAAGATTAGGAAAATTAATAATAAACTTTTCTCTAGGAATAACGAAATAACTAGGTCGATAACTATTTAATCCTCTTAAATCAAAAGTATAATGTTGCCTATAATCCACTCTAGGATGAAAAAATCCTTGAATAAACTCATCATGATTTCCAATATTAGCATAAGTTCTCATCTCCCTAGGAGATGGATTAGGATAAAAAGAAATAAAAGAATTAAGCTGCTCAAGCATTTCCTCTTTAGAAAATATTTTATTCTTGTCTTTTGGTCCATGAAACTGATCTCCTAACAAAAAACATACAGTAGCTCCTTCTCCAATGACAAAGTCATATAAGCTATCTAACATACGAAAATCTTCAAACTCTGGATTTCCAATATGTGTATCAGCCATATGCATAAAAATCTTATCAGAAACACAATCATCCACCGTAAAAGAATAATGATGTCTAGAATAAGAAGAATTACGAAGTCTAGAACTATCGATATAAGAATACACTGCTCCTTGATTCCAATAATCATCTCGTTGAATAGAACCTTCATAAGTAAGTAAATCTGAAATAACGCCAAAAAAATCTTTATCATCAAGCAAAATTCCTTTCGCTTCTAACAAAGATTTTAACTCTAAATCAGTAATACCATCCGGATGTTGCTGGATTATATCACAAACCGTACAATATAAAGGCAGTCTCTTGTAGTAATATTCAAAATCCATATACTTCACCTATTAGTAAAATATTATAATGGATTTAAATCAAAGATACAATAAATTTTTATTTATGATTAACTTCACTTACACCGTCATTAAAAAAATAGTATCTAACTTTTGTTTTAAATCTTTTGCAGCAAGACTTCTAGCACTGCACTGATTCTTCTCATCAAAAGTTAACTCAGCTAAAGTCTTCCCATTAGGAAGTTCAAAAATAGAGTCAAACCCGAAACCAAGTTCTCCTCGAGGAAAAGAAGCAATTCTTCCTTCTAATATACCCGTACCAGTAATAGGCTTCTCTAAAGAATCATAATACACTAACTGACAAACAACTTTAGCACTCCGATTAGATAAACCTTGACATTTTTCTATAATTGCTAAATTTCTCTCCTCATCAGTAGCATTCTCTCCCAAAAAACGATGCGTCATAACTCCAGGCCAGCCATCTAGAGAATCAATGCAAAGACCGGAATCATCAGCTAAAGATGCCTGCTTCGTAATAGAATAAACTTCCTTAGCTTTCTTAGTAGCATTTCCTAAAAAACTATCCTGGTCTTCCAAAACATCAACACTAACAGAAACATCTGCTAAAGATAAAATTTCATAATTTGATAATATCTCTCTAATTTCTTTTAATTTTCCCTGATTATTAGTTGCAAAAATCATAAATTCTCCTATTTCATAATAATATCTTTTACTTTTTCTACTTGTTCATTTAATGTTAAATTAGTACAGTCTACTAAAAACAATTTCCCTTCTAACATATCATGTTCCATCATATATTGATAGGTTTCAAAATAAAGTTGATTATATTGATAAGCCTCTTTATCAAAATCACTAATTACATCTCGCATAGAAATTCTACGTTCCAATTCTATCTTATCATAATTTACTAAAAAAACAACTTTATCATCATGAGTTTTTAAATATTCTCGATATCGTTTTACCCTTTCTTCCATAGGAACAGTAAATAACATATATTTAGAAAACATATCCATAGAGCGATCTTTACAAATAATACCAGACAAAAGAAGTCTCTGAATAGTAACACTCTTTCCTACCGCATCAGTTCCTTCAATAATTGTAGAATTAGATAAAATACTTCCCTGATAAATTTCACTATTTTCATATCTTTTATTACCTGTAACTTCCACAAATCCCTTAGGAGGCTGATATCCATCTAAAGAAGCCTCATCACTAGCTACTTCAACCATAATCATAGAAACCGGCTCTAAAAAACAGTCAACATCAATATCATAAGGACCATCTTTATAATATTTACGAATTTTGCGAATCTTTCTACCTGTATCTCGTAAAACTTTTGTAAACTCTTCTTCACTAATCTCTACAACATCAGTAACTTTACCCTGTTTAAAATTTCTAGTATATTTCATCTGCCCGTGATCATTATATCTACGATACTTATAACCATTACAAAAGGTCTGCGTTAGTTCATACTCTTCAATTTCCCTCATACTACCTAAATATTCTTCTAAAAAATTTTCTTTAGTAGGAATAAATTTTCTTTCTTCATTATTGAGTTTACCAAGTCTTAAAACTACCATGTCATCTTTCCTTTCTCAAAATATTCTAAAACATCATCCGTACCAGAAACTGGAATCTCCACAACATTTTCTTTCCCTGCAACTAGTCTTGCAGATACAATAGGATACCAATTAGAAGACTTAAGTTCATAGGAAACACTATCCTCCACTTGATAAAAAATAATAATTTTTTTCTTCTTAAATGAAGCATAAGTAAGTTCTGTAATACTCCCTGGACTTAATTTTGAATCAAAATAAGCAATAAAAATATCACACTTATCAATCAAATCATTTTCTGTTTGCACCACCTCACTGCAAACAGAAGAAGTAAGATTTCCATCACTAGCCATTTCATTATAAAAAGGACCTAAATATTGATATAACAATTTACCATCACTATTTTTAATAAAGCTATGATTATTAAAATTAGTAAAATCATCTTCATTTCCTATCAATTTAGCACGAAAATCTTCCTTCAAAGTAAATCTTTTTTCATCTACCATTTTCTTATTAAATTGACAAGCAAAATAAACCTTAGGTAAAAACGGAAGTTCTACATCCTCTAATTGATAATTAACAAATCGATTACCATAATAAACCAAATCAGAAAAACCATACTTCATCTTTTTCCAAGAAAAGTATACTTCATGTTTGTCATCAACTTTCCAAGAAAAAGTATCATACGCTTCTCCTGAATAAGTAAAATTCTGATCTAAAATTGCTTTAATTTCTTCTCTTTTATCTTTTGATATTGCATTTTCTACAATCCAAAGTGAGCGAGGATTATCAACAAGACCAGTTTTAGTATTCACATTTAAAAGCTTTAAAGCAAGTGTTTCTATATTAGGATATTTTTGTAAAAACGCTTTTATTTCATCAACCATTTTAGAATAATTACTTTTTAACAAAACATAATTGAGACGAATCCTAGCCTTAGAAAATGCATCTGTTTGAAAATAATTATGATCATATCCTAACACATTTCTATCTAAATTCGTATCAATAGATGTCGTAGTAACTTCAAACACCCAGTTATGAGAAGTAAAAAGATTATACTTTTCTGCTTCTTCCTTTCGAAATATATTTCCTGAAGTTAATACTCTTTTTACCGGAATATCATAATCATCGAATAATTCAACTATTTCTTTCAACTTTTTGAAAGAATGTTTTGTTGGCTCTCCATTACCACCAATCGTTACATAGTGAAATTGATACCCTAGTTCTTTTAACTGCCCAACATACAAACTAAGCATATGAATATCATCTTTTACTACTTCCCATTTTGTAATTTTAGCAGTGCAATAAGGACAATTCTTATCACAAGAAAAATCACTTAAAATAATTTCTAATTCCTTAAACTTTTTTTCTTTCATTTGTATCACCATTTCCTTTTGCTTCTTTATGCCATGCCCAAAAAGTACCAAGTGCAAGTACTACCCAGATAATATTTAATGCCATTAAATAAATTGCCTTATCTGGTAAAGTAAAATAAACATAAGCCATTAAAATATCATCTACAAACCAAACAATCCAAGAATCAACCCGCTTAAATGCCATCATTAATGTTGCAGTAAATCCCATTCCCGTAGTAATAGCATCCAAAAAAGGAGATGGATCATCAGTAGATTTTAAAAACATATACATTCCTACACTAATTCCCAAAAACATAACACAATAAAATATTCTTTCTTTAAAATTACAATAACGAATTTTATTTTCATCTCCAAATATCTTCTTAGAAATATTGATAGAGTACCAAGTAAATAAACCTAATAGTCCAAAAATAACATAAACTAAATTTTCTACAACATCTCCATAAAGTTTAGCAGTAAAAGAAAAGACAGTTAACGTAACAATATTTAGTAAATAAAATATCCAATTTTCCTTTCTTTTAAACAAAATTAAAATACTTTGTATTAAACCACAACAAGCAGTAAAAATCTCTAACATTTCTTATACTCCTTCGATGAACGATTTACAGGCAATAAAGCTGAATAAGTAGAAATAAACCCTAAAGAAACTTCACTTATAAAACTTTCTACTCTACTTTTATCAAAAACATTCAATGAACTATCTTCTACTTGATAAGACTCTTGAATAAATGTCGCTGTCTTAGAAATAACACTAATAATATTTTGATAATCTACCTCTTCAATTCCAGGATTAACAAAATCCAAATCAACATTTTCAAGTAATTTCTCTAGATTAAAACAAGTTCCATACTGTTCTAACAACAACTTATTCATGACTGTGTAATCATGATAAATACTAACATTGCTATCATGACTCCAAAACTCTCCTACTGGATAAACTTCTCCACTCTTTTTCACTCGCATAGAAACCAAATCAGCAATATACTTTGTCTCAATTCCATCCTTATCTAAACACTCAAAAGTATCATTAAACAAATCATGAAAGAACATTTTATCAACATATAAATGATACAAATATCCAAGAGCAGTATAATCTTTGCTAACAAAATCCTGATATTTTTCTATAAAGCTAGAAACATTAGGTGCTTGAATAGAAAGTTTATAATCTTCTTTATCCCGAAAATGAGTACTTCTCTTTTCCTCTTGCGTCTCCGCTCTCATTTTCTTTTTAAATGCTTTTTGTTCTTCAATACTCAAATTATCAGGAATTTGTTTTTTAATTCTAGAAGAATCAACAATCAAATTACCTAATAAAAATTGTTTTTTAGCAACATCCGATAATAAAACGCCCTCTCTTTCCAAATTGTTTAAAAACGCTTCACCTGCAATATGGTGAATAACAAATGATGCCATGCAATCACTCCTTTTCTTGTCACATCACAACTTGTATTATAGAAGTGTTTGTATTATAATAAAAATACATTTTATTCATATCAGAAATAACTATAAGTTATATAAAGGAGAACACATGAACATAAATTTTGAATTATATAAAACATTTTATAGTGTCGCAAAAAATCAAAACATAACAAAAGCAGCTAGAGAACTCATGATAAGTCAACCAGCTGTCAGTAAATCCATAAAAACATTAGAAGAACAACTAAACTGTTCTCTTTTTATCAGAAACAAATACGGTGTGACTCTAACCTCAGAAGGCCAACTATTCTATGAAAACATAAAACTTGCTATAGAAATGATTGAACATGCAGAAGATGAGCTACAAGAGACATTAAACTTAGAATATGGAACACTATCCCTTGGTGTAAGTAATAGCTTAACTCAGAACTATTTGTTGCCATATATTAAAATATTTCATGAAAAATATCCTAATATTAAAATCAAAATATCAACATCTCCTACTTTTCAACTAATTACTCAAGCAAGAAATGGTCTAATTGATTTCATCATATTAAACCTTCCCTATAAATTACCATCAGACTTTAAAGAACAAAGGTTAAAAGAAATACATGATTGTTTTATCGCAAATAACAACTGGTCCGAACTAAAAAGCAAGACAATAGACCTAGAAAAATTACAAAACTATCCTTTAATTTTATTAGCTAAAGGTTCAAATACTAGAACATTCTTAGATGAAGTTTGTGAAGAACATAATATATTACTAAATCCTGAAATGGAACTAGCTAGTTACTCTTTAGTAGTAGCTTTCACCAAAATAGGCCTAGGACTTGGCTACGCTACCAAAGAATTCATGCAACAGGAAATAGACTCAAAAGAATTATTTGAAATAAAAACAAATCCACAAATTCCACCACGGTCTATAGGTGTAACGCATTTAAAACAAAAACAACTAAATAAGGCATCTCTTGCCTTCTTAGACCTATTAAAAGAAAAAAATTAGAGCAAAATCTTTACAAAAAAAAGAGCCTAAGCTCTTGATACATATTTACCATCACTAGTAGATATAATAATTTTTTCTCCTTCTTCAATAAATAAAGGAACTCTTACTGTATAACCAGTTTCAACTTCTGCATCTTTTAATGCATTGTTTGTAGTATTACCTTTAACAGCAGCTTCTGTACGAGTAACAGTAAGTTCTACTTTATCTGGTAAATCAATTCCTAATACTTCCCCTTCAAACATAGTAATATATACTTCTAAGTTCTCTTTTAAGTATTTAGCATTGTCACCAATAACATCTTTAGATAACTCTAATTGCTCATAAGTATCCATATTCATAAAGTAATAAACATCACTCATAGTATATAAATATTGCATTAATTGCTTATCAATATGAGCAGTAGCAACCTTTACTCCAGCATTGAAAGTCTTTTCAAAAATAGCACCTGTTCTTAAATTTTTAAGTTTTGCTTTTACAATAGCAGCACCCTTACCAGGTTTTACATGTTGTGTATCCATAACAACATAAATAGCACCTTCAACCTCAATAGTAATACCGTTCTTTAAATCATTTGTACTAATCATTAAACTCACTCCCTATAATAAAATGAAAAATAAGTAGTTAACTTATTTTATTTCTTTTCCTTATGTGTTGTATGTTTTCTACATCTTGGACAATATTTACTTATTTCAAGACGTTCTGTAGTATTTTGTACATTTCTAGGTTTTCTATAGTTCTCTTCTTTACATTCAGTACAAACAAGAGTCTTCATTTGTCTTTTTCCTTCTTTAGCCATTTTAATCCCTCCTTACACGCCTATAGGTATTATATCAAAAAATAACAAAATTGCAAAAGATTTTTTTAAAATCATTAATTTTTTCTTGTTTTCATTAACTGCTTAGCATAAGAATAACTCATATAAGGATAAGCTGGTGATTGCCTCTTCTTTAATTCTTGACTATTTTCTAACTCTAAAATTGGAAAAACTGGTAATTGGAAAGCTTTCCTAATTGTTGCTTCCATCACAGTATTTTTAGTAGTAGGAATTTTGTTCTCTTCTAAAATAGAAAAGGTTTGAAAAAAATCCTTCTTTTTAACAGGAATATCGCATCCACCATTTGTTAAAAAACAAGTAGGTCGGCCACGGTAATAACTTCGGTCAACTACTCTTGGTAATGGAAATTCCTTTAAATATTTATAAAATGCTTCAAAATGAGGAAAATCACTTCTAGAAACAGCTGTTAATAAATAGGAAGCAAGCTCACGTGGTGTATAACGTGACATAGAGTAAAAATCAAGCTCAGTAAAAACAAAAGTGTTATTTCCTACCGTAATTCCATGCTCTAAATAATAATACATGTCAGATAATACTTGCTGAATTTCTTCATTTTTCTTCATAAAACAACTCCTATATAACAAATATTATTGAAGTACTTTTACCTTTTCTAAAGCCTCAGTATTTGTTAATTGATTAAAACCAGCTTGCTCAATATATTTTCCATAATCAATAGAAGCATAAGAACGATCAACTAAACTATCAATACCTGGACATGTACCAGTTTCTGAAAATTGATAAATTCCATAATTACCAGAATAATCAACGGTCAACAATTCATCATTATTAACTACTCCACTACCAGCAGCATATTTAAATTTAGCAACCCAGACAGCATAATCATTAAACTGAGTACCCGTAGGATCTAACTGTTTTAAACCATTATCATTACAATAAATACCACAATAATATCCATTATCTTCTAATACATCAGCCCAGGCTTTAAAATTCTTAACAATTTGATCAGGATGATCTGCAAAAAATTCTCGAGCATTAATTGCCTTACCATTTTCATCATAAAATGGTTCGTTTTCTAAAGGTTCAACATCAAAATAAATTGGCCAAGATGGTTGAATCTGATACTGTCTAGCAAATTTAATAAACTTAGAAGCTTCAACTCTAGCTTGTTCTTCTGTAACAGCACGACTATAAATATAAATTCCATAAGGAATACCATTTTCTTGACATCCAATAACATTATTAACAAATTCACTATCTAACTGACTTAATGTACCAGTAAGTTCTAATGTTTCAGGATCTCTTTGATACTTCATAAAATAAGAATCAAACATTTTAATAATAGCATAATCTACACCAGATGCTTTAACTTTAGCCCAGTCAATTCGCTTTTGATAAGAAGATACATCAATACCAGATAATAAATCCATATTATTTTGTTCAGAAATACTATCCTCTTCAACTCTTCTGCTCGTCTCCTCAGGAACCTTAACATCACCCTGTGCTAAATCCAAATATAACTGATAAGCCAATTTCTCATTTCTATCAGTTACTTCTTCATACTTATCATCAGTCATAGTAGCAGTAACAGATAATACATGACCAGCTAAAATAGTATCACTAGTAAGATTATTCTGCTCTTTAATATCATCAATATTAACACCAAGATAATCAGAAATAGAAGTTAGTGTATCTCCACTTTCTATAATATAATTAATACTCTTTTCACTAGTAGAATTTCTACCATAAATCTCTACTTCTTCACCATAGTTTTTAGCAATAGCAGCATTACTTCTCAAAGACTTATCTACTTTAGCCAAAGTCTCCGTAGTAAGACCAACACGAGCCGCAATAGAATCAACCGTATCTCCAACTTGAATCGTATATTCTTGTTGATCTTCTTCCTTATCTAAATCAATTTTGGCAACTACTTCTACACCTTCTGATAACTCCTCATCCAACTTCTTATTCCAACGTCTCAAATCATCAGAATCAACACCTAACTTATCAGAAAACTCATCAATAGTTGTTTCCTCTTTCGTAACTAACGTAACTTTACCAGACTCACTATATAAATAAGAACCTCCAGCAACCGCAAGAGCTGCTACAACACCAGCAGGAACTAATAATTTTTTTACTCTCCTTCTTCTACTTCCATGGCGTACTAATCTTCCCATATAAACACCCTCTTCAAATGTGGCTAAATTATACCACAAAAAAGAGAAAATGTCAAATTTGACACTTTCCTAGGGTTGTGCATAATACATTTCGAAAAACTTATTAGTAACTTCTTTCGTAATATGCAAAGTAACCAAACTAGCATAATCTCTACTAGAGTTAGGATGAGAAGAATTAGGCGAAGTAACCATAATACTCATCACCGGATTATTAGCAGGAGCATAACCAACAAAAGAAGAAGTAATAGTCTCTGTATCTATAACACCATTGCCATCAGTATCAACAAAACTTTGCGAAGTACCAGTCTTTCCAGCCGCATCCCAGCGATCATCAATATATCCACGTCCATATCCTCCACTAGAATGCATAACAGCATAAAAACCTTCTTTTACTCGAGCCATATATTCAGGCTTCGTATCAATCGTATTTAAAACTTCCCTTTCTACAGTTAAAATAGTCTTCCCCAAAGAAGCATCTTCAGTCGACTCATGCACTTCTTTTAACAAATGAGGAGCAAGCCTACTACCACCATTCGCAATCGTTGACACATACTGAGAAAGTTGTAACGGCGTATAAGATTCATACTGTCCCATAACAAAATCAAGTAAATTACCAGAATTAGTATCCTGTTTAGCACCATATCCCAATCCTTCAGAAGGTAAATCTATACCAGTCGCAACACCAAGTCCAAAAGAATGATACATATTACGATAAATATCAAAAGCACTCTGATTAAAATTAAGTTTCATTCCCCTAGAATATTCTTGTCCATTAACTCGAATAGCAGCTTTAAACTGATAAACATTACTACTTTTCGCTAGTGCTGTAATATCGTTAATTCTTCCCAAATTATTAACAGAAGAACATTTCTCAGGTGCTCCAGCAATCTTAACACACTCATCTAACATATATTCTCCAATTTTTACTGCCCCTGTATTATAAGCAACAAGCATCGAAGCACCCTTGACAACAGATCCAGGCGTAATAGGTAATAAAAAGATACTAGTAGTATTATCCACCACTTTATCTCCAACTAACTGCTTAGAAGCCATCGCTAAAATCTCTCCTGTATTAGGATCTTGAATAACAACACTAGAATGATCATAATATTCTGTATTAGGCTCACTCTTAGCTTTCAATACTTGCTCTGTTAAAATTCTCTCTACTTCTTGTTGTAGTTTTATATCAATAGATAAGACAATATCATTGCCTCTTTTTCCTTCTTTCACAAGCTTTAATTCATGTGAATTAACTACTTGATACTCTGCTTTTTCTCCCTTTAAATACTCTTCATACTCTTTTTCCAAATAACTAAGACCAACTCTATCATTTAAAGCATAACCTTTAGCTAAATACTCATCCTTCTCTTCAGCCGGAAGACCTTGAGTAGTCGTAGAAACCGTACCTAAAACACTACGAAAAGTATCTCCGTAAGGATATACTCTCTCCCAATCTAAAACTGTATTAAAACCATCAAGTTCACTATTATGTTCCGCAATATAAGCATATTCTTGATCCGTCGCCTCTTCTTTAATTACCTTCTCATCATAAGTATAACCACGATTCATAAGATAATATAAATAAGCAGCTCTTAAATCCACTTCTGTAAATGTTGCTAACTCTTCTTCTGTAATTCTCTCAATCTTAAACTCTTCTAAATCCGTAGTACTAAGTTCTCCTGTTTTCACTTTCTCATTTTCTTTCTGAGTAATCTTTTTCTTACACTCATCAGGATATTTCGCAAGATAAAATTCTCTTTTAGCCCGATCTGTTAAACTAGAATAAGAAAGTTCCAAATGAGGAGAAACTAAATAAGCAAGTTCTATCATTCTACTAGTACTAATTTTTTTATCTTTCTTATAAGTAATACTTTTAACTGCTTTATTATCTACAATAATATTATAATTTCTATCATAAATTCTCCCTCTAGGAGAACTAGTACCTTCTACTTTAGTATAAGAAAGTTCTTTTAACTCACTCTTATACTCGTCCTTTTTAACTATCATAACAGAATATAATTTAATTCCTACAACACTAAATAACAAAAGAAGAACAACCAAAAAAATAAGAAATCGTCTAGATATAATTCGATTATAATTAATTTTCTTTTCTTTCTGATTTAACCGTAATGTACTCAAAATCTATCCCTCTTTTCTTAATAATTATTCTATCACATTTTTTTAAAGTTATATCATATATTTTAATGAGGTGAAATATGTATAAAGAATTAATAAAAAGTTATATACCAAAATTAACACCTAAACTAATAAAAGAATATGGAAAAAAATTAAATATCTCTCTAACAGACTCCGAAACA
>JAGHJJ010000033.1 GCA_017886705.1 Bacilli bacterium
CTTCGTTTTGAACAAGAAAAAGTATTGAAGAGTATTTTACCAATTTTCCCTTCACAAGATATTGAACAGCGAATTGGTACTCCGATTCCATCTGTTACTATTGCAGCAATGTATCCATTTATTTTTGATAGTATTAAAGATCCTGGACTTTCCACTTTACTTGGAGTGGATTTTTCTGGAGGAGTCATTTTATTTAATCAATTCTTATATAAGATTCGTAAAGAAAATAACAGAAATAATGCTAATATGATTATTCTTGGTACTTCTGGTTCTGGTAAATCTACTGCTGCTAAAGTTATGCTTCGTACTCATATTCGTAATGGATGTCAGATAGTAGCAATTGATCCAGAAGATGAGTTACGTGAGATTACACAGACTTATGGTGGAGATACAGTTGATATTGGTAAAGGTGGAGAGTTCGGTTTGATTAATCCACTTGAAATTGTTATTGATGCTGATGAAGAAGAAATTAAACAAGGACTTGGTTATACTGTTTTAACTCGTACTTTACAATTTTTAAAAGCATTTTTAAAATATTATGATCCAACAATTACAGAAGATGTTTTGACAATGTTTAGTGAGATTGTACAAGATACTTATAAACGTTTTGGTATTGATTTTAATACAGATTTTTCTAGATTTACTTCTAATGATTATCCGACTTTTTCTGATGTATATGCTACTATTAAAGGCCGTTTGATGTCTATGACAGAACAGACACAAGAACGTGATATTATGGAGAGACTAGAATTAAAGATTCGTCCAATTACTAAGGAGTTACGTTTTTACTTTGATGGTCATACGACACTTAGTCGTGATAGTGATTTTATGGTATTTAATATTAAAGAGTTAATGAATACAGATTCTAATATTCGTAATGCATTGTTCTTTAATGTATTAAAGTATGCTTGGGGACTTTGTTTGGATTTTAATGTAGATACGGTATTAATGGTAGATGAGGCACACGTATTGCTTGGTGCTAATAACGTTCTTGGTGCCGAGTTCCTTGCACAAGTACAAAGACGTGCACGTAAGTATAATACTGGTACCATTATTATTACTCAACAACCTAGTGATTTTGCTGATCCTGGTGTTATTATGCATGGTAAAGCAATCTTTGATAATGCTTCTTATTATTTAGTTATGGGACTTAAGAAACAGGCTGTTGAAGATTTAAGCTTATTAATTGATTTAAATGATAGTGAAAAGGAGAGTATAAAGAGATATTCTCAAGGAGAAGCGTTATTTGTCTGTGGAAATAGACGAATGCGTATTAATATCGCAGTTACTAAAGAAGAGTTAGACTCTTTCGGTTCTAGTGGTGGATTTTAGTCTTTTGGTGTAGGTGGTGATTAAAAGTGTCAGTATTGAATGGTAATAATTTACATGGTAATCGTGTTCAACATGGTGATAATAATAACAATAATCATCAGGCTGGCACTCATCAACCTGAAAATTATCAATCTAGGTCAGATAGAGAAAGACAATCAGCTCAAGAAGGAACACAGAAAGCTGCTAGGGTGGCAGGTTCTGCTGTTGGTGGTTATCTTGGTGGAGGAGTAGGTGCTAAAATTGGTGGTAAAGTAGGGGACGCCATTGGTAAATCAAAGATAGGTCAGCAACTTGGAAGAAATTTTGCTAAGAATCCATTAACTAGGAAAGCACTTTCTAAAGCAAATGATAGTGGTGCTTTGGATGCGGCTAATAAGGCATCTAATCTTCCTAAAATTCAAGAGAGAAACGCAACTAGAGGTCAGAATGAAGTATTAAATAATGCTAATCGTAATAGTCAAACTTCTCCAGACTCTAGTACGATTAATGATTCTGATAGTTCTACTAGTTCTAGTAGGTCTAATGGTTTAGGATTTCCCAATCCTTTTAGTAGAAGATCAAAACCTAGTTTTTTAGATGATGATTCTGATGAGTCACAAGAGTCTCAAAAGGGTTCTTTTAAAGGAATCTTATCTGGTAATATTGCAGTTAAACTGGGAATTATTTCTTTTGTTGCAGGGTTTTTCCTTCTCTTTCTTTTTATATTGGTATTGGCACAAGGTTCAGGGGTATTAGCTGGATATGAAGATGCCTTTGGAGTTAGTAATGCTACTGGAGGAGATACTGGTGGTGTCGAATTTTCTACTAGTGATAAAGATGCAGAAGAGTTTTTTGAAAGAGTTAACGTCGTAAAACAAAGGTTTCAATCACAAGGGAAAACTTTTAATGGCGTTTATATTTCCGCTGTTTATACAGTTTTAAATCATAATGGAGCAGAGGTTTCTTATAATGATATGACTAATTCAGCTATTACTGATATTGCTAATGCTATGTTTTCTGGTAATAGTTTTAATGAAGATACGTTTCGAAATAATTTAATTAATTCTATTTTTCCTAGTTATCTTCCTGGTCGTGATGAAGATGAGTATGAAACTATGGCTGATGACGTTTTTCAGTATTATGAAGATTATTTAGATTTGATTGATGCTGATACTTCTAGTTGTGCTAGTATTGGTTCTTGTGTTTATTCTATTAAAGGATTTTATTTTTCTTCTGGTCGTGGTAATGTTACACAAGAGATGACTATTACTGATTTAAAAGTTCGTTTGATGGAATGTTCTGGTTCTTTTGGAAGTGGTAGTTGGAATACTCCATTAGCTGGAGAAGAATTAGTACCATTTGAACAGTATGTACTTGGTGTTGCTTATCAGGAGATTGGTCCTAGTGCTCCAGATGAGGCAATTAAAGCTCAGATGGTTGCAGCACGTAGCTTTTCTTTAGCTCGTCCTATTTCTATGGGAAATGCTAATGGTAAAAAGTTAGAAGAAGAAAATGGTCAATGGATTTTGCAACTTTCTTCTTGTGTTGCAGACCAGGTTTATTGTAATCCTGATTTAGGATGTTCTGCCATGAATGACGGTGAGCAATATGGTACTATTCGAAGTGGTACTAATTACGCAGTTAAATTAAAAGATCCATTACCACAGGATCATAAAATGCGTACATTAGCTAATGCTACCATGGGAGAAGTTTTAGTTAATGAACAAGGAAATATTATTTCTACTAATTATGCATCCGTGATTCAAAATCGTTTTATTGATTTGGCTAATCAAGGATTAAATTATAAACAGATTTTATTACAAGTTTATGGTGCTTCTAATATTGATAAGATGGATTGTAATAATGGTTCTGGCAGTGGATGCAGTAGTACTGGTAGTACAGGACCATATTCTGGATGGAAACAAAGTGATCCTGCTTGGAAAGATATTACTATTGGTAGTACTAGTAAGACCATTGGAGGTGTTGGATGCCTTGCCACTTCAGTTTCTATGTTAATAGCTAAGAGTGGTGTTGCGACTACCGTTGATGGTGATTTTAATCCTGGTACTTTTGTTCAAAGGTTAAATCAAACTGGTGGATTTACTGGTGCGTTATTAGTATGGAATGCGGTTAGTAATGCAGCTCCTAACTTTGTATTCCAAAATAAAATTTCTGTTGCAGGACAAACACAACAACAAAAATTACAAGCTATTCAAAATTTATTAAATCAAGGTTATTACGTGGTTGCTGAAGTTAAGGGTAGTACTGGAGAACACTGGGTAGCTATTGATGGTATTGATGGTGATAAAGTACTTATGATGGATCCAGGTAGTCAATCTACTGATATGTGGAGTCAGTATAATTGGCAGAATACTAGTCAACTTGCTTATTTTCAAGTAACGGCATAGGAGAAAGATATGAAAAAGGGAAGAATGAAATATATTGTAATTATCATAGTTTTAATTATTTATGGTGTTTTTATGTATCTATTTTTTGGAATAGATGAGAGTAGGGAAAGACGTGCTAGTACTACTTTATTAATAGGAGATTCTACTGTTTGGAATTATTCTGCTAGAGATTGGATGAATGTTACTAATAAGCAGTCTCTTTCTTCTCTTGATTGGCAAAAATTTCATGTATATGTTGATAATGAATATTTTGGTAATTACTCTGTATGGTTAGATGATAAATGGTATTTATTTGATGATAATCGTAACGCTGTTAATTATCAGGGAGATTTATTTGCTTATCAGGCAGATTTTGATATGGATGTGTTACCATTTACTCTTTCTGATATTGATGACTTTAGTTACGTTAATCAAGTTTTAGAAGAGTATGAATTAAGTAGTAATGCATCTTATACTTTAGCTAACATGACTTCTTTTGATTTTGATAAAGATGGAGTTTTAGAGGATTTTTATTTCGTTAGTAATGTTTTTGCTACTGATTTTTTCCCAGATAAATATTTTTCCTTTGTTTTTATGGTGAAAAGTGGTAAAATATATATGCTTTATGAAGACGTAGATCAAAATGACGGTACAAATGGTTGTAGACCTCAGTTGTATACAGCAGCAGATGTTGATGATGATCGTTCTTATGAACTTATTGTAGAGTGTTCTAGATATAGTGTTCAAGAGCCTGTCATTATGTTATATGAGTTTTTAGATGATGAGTTTAAAATTACAATTTCTAATCAATAATTAATGACGTTACGTTATTTTGATGTTATAATATTTGGCGAAAGGGAGTAATCGTATGAAATTTAAGTTTAGAGCAGATCCAGAAGATATTTTTATGTTTGTATTATTTGCGATATTTTTATTATATATTGTATGTATTGGTGTTTTAAATTTATCGACTTTTGCAACAGAAGGATATTTATATGGTCTTAATCCATTTCCTGCTTTTGGACCTAAATATATTGCTGCTACTTTAACTTTTTATTTCCTTGCTTTGGGCGGTTTGTTAGTTAGTGTTAGTTCTTATTTCTTTGAGCGTGAAAAAGGTTTTGGTATTACAATGGATAAGAAAGATAAGGGATATTCACGCTGGGCAAAAGAAAAAGAAATAAAGGAAGAACTAGAACGCGTTGAAATTAAACAAGAGAATGCAAAAGCGGCTGGTGTTCCGTTGATTCTTAATGACCATGAAATGTGGGTAGATAATAGTGAATATCACTCTTTAGTTATTGGTGCTACTGGTTCTGGTAAAACGCAGACTGTTATTTTGCCTTTAGTTCATAGTTTGGCTAAAGCAAAGGAGTCTATGATTATTACCGATCCGAAAGGTGAAATTTATGAAAAGACAAGTAATATGCTTCGTGATCGAGGATATCAGATTTTACTTTTAAATTTCCGTGATCCGCAAAATGGTAATGCTTGGAATCCTATGTCTTTACCATATCAAATGTATAAATCTGGTAATCAAGATAAAGCTATTGAGCTTTTGGATGACTTAGCTTTAAATATTTTGTATGATGAGTCTAATCAAAATGCCGATCCTTTCTGGGAAAAAACATCAGCCGATTATTTTTCTGGTGTTGCGTTAGGTTTATTTGAAGATGCTAAAGAAGAAGAAATTAATATCAATAGTATTTCTTTAGCAACTACTGTTGGTGAAGAAAAATTTGGTGGTAGTACTTATATTAAAGAATATTTTGCTGCTAAAGATCCTGGTAGTGCAGCAGCAATTAATGCTTCAAGTACGATTATGGCTCCAACAGAAACCAAGGGTTCTATTTTATCTGTATTTAAGCAGAAAGTTAAATTATTTGCTTCTCGTGATAATTTGAGTGAGATGCTTTCTCATAGTGATATTGATTTAGCTAGTATTGGTAGAAAGCCTACGGCTGTATTTATTGTTATTCAAGATGAAAAGAAGACATATCACTCTTTAGTTACTATTTTACTTAAGCAAATTTATGAAACATTAATTGGTGTTGCTCAAGAGAATGGTGGAAAACTACCTGTTCGTACGAATTTCTTACTTGATGAGTTTGCTAATATGCCGCCTTTAAAAGATGTTACTACTATGATTACTGCTGCTCGTTCTAGACATATTCGTTTTACTATGATTATTCAAAACTTTGCACAACTTGATCAGGTATATGGAAAAGAAAATGCAGAAACTATACGTGGTAACTGTGGTAATATTATTTACTTGATTACGACTGAACTTAAAGCTTTGGAAGAAATTTCTAAGATGTGTGGTGAAGTTAAGTCTAAAAAAGATGAAAAGACTGCTTCTACTCCGTTAGTAACAGTATCTGATTTGCAACGTATGAAACAGTTTGAAGTTATTATTTTGCGTATGAGAAAACAACCTTTTAAAACGAAGTTTACACCATACTTTCAGTTAGACTGGGGACATAAGTATCCTCAGGCTGAGTATCCAGTGCGTGAAAAACAACAAGTTCATACTTTTGATATCAAAGAGTTTGTAAAAGCACAGAAGAAGAAAAAATTATTAGAGATGATGAATGCTGCCGATAATGGTTCTAATCCTGCTGGTGGTAATAGAGATATGTTTCCAGGAGGATTTCCTTCTCCAGGAGGGGCTAGGAATCCTTTTGCGCCAGCTTCTAATGGTATGATGTCTGGTCCTAGACCTAATTCGATGCCTGGATCTATGCCTGGTTCTATGCCTAACTCCTTTGGCAATCCTTTTGCGGGAGGAACTAATCCTATGGCATCTTCTAATAGTTCTAATCCATTTGCTCCTACAGGTAGACCACAACAAAATCGTCCTGCTGATTTTCCTAGTATGCCAGGTCTTCCTAATGGTATGATGAATCCAAGTCAATCTCATTCTAATGATAGAAGTCCAATTCCTGATATTCATTCTACACCACATCCTTCACCTTCACCTTCGGTTACTCCAATGAATAATTCTTCTAAAGATGATGGATTAGGATTTGATGTTGATGAGTTAGTTCGTAAGATTGATGCTAAAATTGCGGAACTTGAAGAAGAGGAGAAGAGAAATAATAAAGAACAGGCTGAGAAGAAAAATAATAATGCAAAACCTGCTCCTATTGTTGATGCTACTGTTGTTTCTACTGATAAAAAACCAACAGATTCAGAGCCAGAGATTGTAGAAGATGTTCCTACTCCTGTAGAAAATCCTGTTATTACACCTATTTCTAACCATGAAAGTAGTAGTGAACGTCCGGAAGAGAAAGTAGAGAAAAAGGAAATCAAAGAAGTAGAGACTCCAAATTTAGTATTAGATGATGATGACGATGATGATGAGTTCTTTGATGATTTCTTTGATAATTAGGAGGTGTATCCATGGGATCAAATTTTAATGTAGGTAGTTTTAATGCTATTAATACTGATGAAGAAAATAAAACTAAAAAAACTAATAAAGGTGGCAATGAGGACTTAAAGAAAAAGTTAATCTTTTTGGGAGCTATTATTCTTGGTGGAGCATTAGTTTTATTCCTAGTTTTATTTCTTTTATCATTTCTTGTACAGAAAAGTTATAGTTATGACGAAATAGAAGATATTATGAGAAATGCAGCTGTTCAATATTTTAAGGATAATTCTAATAAATTACCTGAGAATGAAAACCAAATTGTAGAGATTGATGCTTCTACTTTGTCATCTTATGAATATATGGATCCGCTTTCTGAATATACTAAAGAAGGTGTTACTTGTACTGGCAAAGTTAGTGTTCAAACGAATGGTAGTGATTATTTATATATTCCTAGATTAGAATGTGGAGATGCTTATACTACGACATCGTTGAAGGAAGCTGTTACTCAGGATGTTGTTACAGAAGGATATGGATTATATCAGGTAGGGGATTCTTATGTTTATCGTGGAGAACTTGTAGATAATTATGTTCAATTAGATTTAGCATTATGGAGAATTGTTAAGATTACTTCTGATGGTCAATTTATGTTAATTTATTCAGGAGAAGATATTTCTTCTATGCCATGGGATGATCGTTATAATTCTCAAGTAGGTTATAATCGAGGAATTAATAATTATAGTGCTAGTCGTATCAAGGATTCTTTAGAGGAACTTTATCAAAGTAATGAGGAAGATGCAGCTATTTTATCTGATGATGATAGAAGTAAGCTTGTAAGTTTTGATTTATGTATTGGTAAAAGAGGAGAATCAGATACTTCTAAAGATAATTCTATTGAATGTAGTGAGACTTATGCTAATCAAAAACTAGGATTATTAACTGTTTCTGATTATATGACAGCAAGTTTAGATGAGAATTGTCAAAATGTTCTTAGTCGTGCTTGTCAAAATTATAATTATTTAAATAATAATCAGCGCTTTTGGTTACTTACTGCTACTTCAGATAATACTTCAGATGTTTATGGTGTTGATACTTCTGGTGTTATTGAAATGGTATCTGCTTCTGGTTATAAATCACCAAGACCAGTTGTTATGTTAGATGCTAATGTTATGTTAGATAGTGGAAAAGGAACTTTAGAAAAACCATATAAGCTAAAATAGGAATCTATTATGATGATAGATTCTTTTTTTTCATATTTTATAGTAGGTGGTTTTATGAAAATTACAGTGGATGAATTATTACAAAAACTTGGTTCTATTCATTTAATTGATATTCGTGATAAAGAAAGTTATTTAGAAGGACATATTCCTGGGGCTAAAAATATTGTTAGTTCTGAGTTAATTTATCATCCAAATAGATATTTAGATTTTGATAAAGAATATTATTTATATTGTGATGTCGGTTATATTAGTGAAGATGTTTGTATGCGTCTTCGCATGAAGGGTTACCGGGTTATTTCTATTATAGGAGGATATAAGAATTACTTGTTTAAGAGATAAAAGTGTACTATAATAATTAAAGGTGATGCCTTTGGAAACAGTTAATTCTTTTGTTGATTTTTGTACACAATTTATTAGTGATGGAGGATTTCTATTTGGCTTTTTTTTAGTATTTTTAGAATCCTTTGTACCAGTGTTACCATTAGGTGTTTTTGTTGCTCTTAACGTGAATGCTTTTGGAGGATTTTTTGGTATTATTCTGTCTTGGACTGCAACTTGTCTTGGCTGTTTTCTATCTTACTTGTTATTTTCTTTTTTGTCGGAGAAATTATTACAAAAATTGTTATCTCCTAAAACTTGGATGAAAGTAAATAGGGCTATTACTAAGTTTCAAAAGATATCTTTTTCTAATTTAGTTTTGGTTGTTGCGTTACCATTTACACCGGCTTTTTTAATTAATATTGTCTGTGGTATTGCTAGGGTTAGTAAACGAAAGTTTTTATTTTCTATTTTTATTGGGAAAGTGTTTATGATTACTTTCTGGGGATATGTTAGTAAAAGTTTAATTGAAAGTATTACTGATATTAATACGATTATTATTGTGTCTTTAATGCTTGTTGTTGCGTACATGGTATCTAAAGTCGTAGGTAAAAAAGTTGATTTGGAATAAGGAGGAAGTATGGATTACGTTATTATTGGATTATTGATTGTTATTTTAATTTTAGTAGTTGTTTCTTTATTTAAGAATATTAATGAGAGTAATATTACAGATCGTCTAAGTAGACTTGAAGTAAATATGATGAAGGAGATGGGGGATTTTAAGAGTGACTTATCTCGTAGTTTGAATGAGGATTTTACTAAATTGAATGAGCAAGTTGAAAGAAGATTATTAGCAGTTAATGAAAAGGTAAATGAAAGACTTGATCAAAATTTTGAAAAGACGAATAAGACATTTATGAATGTTATTGAAAGGTTATCTAAGATAGATGAAGCACAAAAAAAGATCGAGACTTTATCTACTGATATCGTTAGTTTACAGAGTATTTTAACAGATAAAAAGACTCGTGGTATTTTTGGTGAAGTTAATTTAAAACATATTTTGAGTAATGTTTTTGGCGAGAAGAATGATTCTATTTATCGCTTACAGTATACATTAAGTACTGGTGTTATTGCGGATTGTGTCGTGTTTGCTCCAGAGCCTCTTGGTACGATTGCGATTGATTCTAAGTTTCCGTTAGAGCATTATCAGATGATGGTTGATAAAAAGATAGCACCTCCTGTGCGTAGTAATTATGAGAAGATGTTTAAGCAGGATATGAAAAAGCATATTGATGCGATTAGTAGTAAGTATATTATTCCTGGTGAGACCACAGATCAAGCAATTTTATTTTTACCGGCTGAAGCAATTTTTGCGGAAGTAAATGCCTATCATCCTGATATCATTGAATATGCTTATAAGAAGCGTGTTTGGATTACTAGTCCTACTACTTTAATTTCTACGCTTACTGTTATTGAGATGATTATTAAGAATATGGAACGTGATAAGTATACTTCTGTTATTCATGAAGAGTTAAATAAATTAGGATTAGAGTTTGCTAGATATAAGGAACGTTGGGATAAGCTTGCTCGTAGTATTCAAACGGTTAATAAAGATGTTGAAAATGTCTCTATTACTACAGATAAGATTTCTCGTAAATTTGATAGTATTAATAGAGTAGAAGTTGGTAGAATTGAAGACAAAAATGAATAGTTTTTGTTTTCTTTTACTATAGTTTATGCTAAAATAAGGGACTAGTAGGGGGAGTTCTATGGTACTTAATAGTAAGGGAGAGTTTATTGATTTATATTTGGCTGTTAGAGCTAAATCTGGTTATTTGACCTTTACACAAAAATATCCTGATGATTTTCTACCTTGGATTTCCAGTGGTAAATATCATCATTTGTTTTCATTTTTTCATTCTAAAAGTGATTTGGATTTTTTACCTTATTTAAAATCCAAATACGAGAGTTCTCATAGTATTGAAATTGTTCATAGAGAATCTACTTTAGAGGATACCATTTATGTGAAGCCTAACTTTTCATCTTTTTCTTTTTCTATTTTGTGTTGTAATGATTCCTCCTTGTGTTCTGAGATGGAAGAGTTAATTTTTGATATGGAAAAGACTAAGTTCTTAAATAGTAGACTTCAACGTTATTCTGCTACAGGGATTTATCAAATTGCAAATCCAAACGGGATTTATCAACTTCAAGAAGGAGAAAAATTGTTTGTTGACGGGTCTATAGAAGATTTAGGTAATCAAAAATATTTTATAGAACATTCTTTATTTACTGCATCTTTAAAATTTGCTGATGAAAAACTAGGGGAAATGAAAGTATCTTCTCGTTATAGGGAAAATGATGGTTATGTTGATCAAATTATAGATTGGATACTTTCTTATAATTATCGTAGTATTTCTTGTGATGATGAAGCTAGTCCATATTTTCAAGAAGTTCAAACGGGTAAAATTTATCAATATAAGAAGTTTTAGTAACTATCTATTATGATAGTTTTTTTTTGTATATTTTTTTTAATTGTCAGTATACTAAAAATAGTTGATTCATAAAATGGACTATGAGACATTTTATATTGTTTTTGATTGGTTTTATTTTTATGGTTATAGGATGTACTTTTTTTATCTTGTATTTTAATTTATTTGTATTTGGTTATAGTTTTTTTGAGTATCTTTTGTTTTTGACTAAACATGTAGAGTGCTATTTTTTTGTTATTGGTCTAGGGTTAGTTATTATTTCTTTAGTTAGAAAGGGGAAGAAGATATGATATATGTTTATGATTTGTTACTTAATTTTCAAGATGTAGATAGATTGGTTGAGTTTTTTGAATGGTCTGATGATGATTTATTAGAACATATTAAAAAGATTCCTTTATTTAGAATTCATTCTATTGATATGGATAATATTTGTTTTGGTACTGTTAAGTTTGATACTTCTTTTTTAGAAAAGATTAAGTTTAAAACTTTACTTTATAAGAAGAAAAAAACAATTACATATGCTGCTTTATTTTGTGATTTAAATAGGACGATTGCTTTAGAGATTTCTAAACAAGGTGAAGTGATTGCTAAGAGTTGTTTATTATTAGATGAAGAAGGAGATGTTATTGATAGTTCGCAAGATTTAGAAGTTTTTGATATTTCTTATAAGGTACTAAAAAAGGAAGAAGATGTTTCTTTTTTGACTAGGTCAGAGGAGTTTCAGCAGAGGTATTTATATCAGGAGTTTAAGAGTTTATTTGAGAAGAAAGATGTCGATAAGCTTACTTATTTATATGAAGAAGTTTTTGGTCATGATGATAGTTTGTTTGATTATAAATATGAACGATTACTTGATGGACTAAGTCATTCTTTTGATAGAAGGTATCAAAATTTATATGAAGTAGTTAGATTAAGTTATTCTAAAAAATAAAAGCAATACTTTTTTTGTATTGCTTTTAATAGTCTATCATCATTGCTTTTTTTACTTTTTTCATTTGTTCTTTTGCTTTTTCTTGCGCTTTTTTCGTACCAGTTTCTAATATTTCTTTTACTTCTTCTGGATGATTTTCATAGTATGTTCTTTTTTCTTTTATTGGTTTTAAGAAGTTGTTCATAGCTTCTATTAGTTCTTTTTTACATTGAACACATCCTCTAGTACCTTTTTTACATTCACTACATACTTTTTTGGTGTTTTCTTTGGTATTTACTAGATTATGGTAATAATAGACCATGCAGATTTCAGGATTGGCTGGATCATCTTTTTTTATTTTTTCTGGATCAGTTACTGCTGACATTATTTTTTTCTTTATTGTCTCTTCTGAGTCGTTTAGGAAAATTGCATTTCCTAGACTTTTTCCCATTTTATCGTTTCCGTCTAGTCCTTTTACTCTTTTTGCATCACTTAGTATTGCATTTGGTTCTTTTAATGTTTCACCGTAGATAGAGTTAAATTTTCTAACGATTTCACGACATTGTTCTAAAAGAGGTAGTTGATCTTCTCCTACTGGAACTACTTCTCCATCAAAGGCAGTAATGTCTGCTGCTTGTGATACAGGATAGCCTAGGAATCCATAGGTAATAGATTCTCCATTGTTTCCGAATAATTCTTTTTTCTGGGCAATTTCTGTTTTTACGGTAGGATTTCTTTCTAGTCTTGCAACTGTTACTAGGTTAGAGTAGAAAACTGTAAGTTCTGCAATCTCTGGTATTTTTGATTGAATAAAGAAATTTACTTTCTTTGGATCTAATCCGATAGATAATAAATCTATTGTAATTTCTGTTACATTTTTTCTGACTTTTTCTGGATTATTGAAATTATCAGTTAAAGCTTGTACATCAGCAATTTCTAGATAAAAATCATAGTCATCTTGTAATTTTATATAGTTTTGTCCTGCCCCGAATAGATGTCCTAGGTGAAGATTTCCTGTTGGTCTTAATCCCGTTAATATTGTTTTTTTCATTTTATCACTTTCTTTCTGTTATTTATTTTAGCATAATTTTGTGGACAAAAAAAGCAGTATTTCATTTTAAAGTGTTGTCTTAAATTAAATTGTAAGGTATAATATAAGGCGTTGGAGGGATATTATGGCAAAAAAAGAAACTGAAAAAAAAGAAAAAACTACTGTAGAAGAAAAAGTAGAAAAAAATACTAAGAAAGAAGTAAAAAAAGATACTAAGAAAAACGTTCATGAAGTAGTTATTAAAATAGATGGTGAAGCTTGGACTAAAGCACTAGATCAAGCTTTTAAGAAAAAACAAAAGACTGCTAAAGTGGATGGATTTAGAAAAGGTAAAGTACCTAGAGAAATTTATGAAAAACATTTTGGTAAAGAATCTTTATTTATTGATGCAGCTGATAGTGTATTACAAGATGCTTATACTAAAGCAATGGAAGAGTCTAAGTTAGTACCTGTTGTTCAACCTGCTGTTGATTTAAAGAGTTTAAATGAAGATGGAGTAGAGTTTACTTTTAAGATTGTTACTAAACCTGAGGTTAAGGTTAAAAAATATAAAGGATTAAATATTAAACCTGAAACTGTAGAAGTAACTGAGGAAGAAGTAGAACATGAACTTGGTCATTTATTAGAAAGATATACTGAATTAGTTACTAAAGAAGATGGTGCTGTAGAAGAAGGTAATGTTGCTGTTATTGATTTTGAAGGATTTAAGGATGGTGTAGCTTTCGATGGTGGAAAGGGAGAAAATTATTCTTTAGAAATTGGAACTCATACTTTTATTCCTGGATTTGAAGAACAAGTAATTGGAATGAAGACTGGAGAAGAGAAAGATATTGAAGTTACTTTCCCTGAGGAATATGGTGCTAAGGATTTAGCTGGTGCTAAAGCTACTTTCAAAGTAAAAGTTAACGAAATTAAAGAAAAACAAATGAGAGAATTAGATGAAGAGTTCTTTGAAGATTTAGGAATGGAAGGCGTTAATTCTGAAGAGAGTTTGAAAGAAGAGATTAAGAAGAGTATTTCTGCTCAAAAAGAGATGGATGCTGAGAATAAATATATAGATGCTATTTTAGAAGGTGTTTCTAAGAATGTTGAAGTAGATATTCCTGAAGAAATGGTAGAAGAAGAAGTTACTCGTCTAATGAAACGTTTTGAAGAACAAATGAGAATGCAAGGAATTTCTTTAGATTTATATTATCAATTTACACAATCTAATGAAGCTGATCTTAGAAATCAATTAGAAAAGGAAGCTTACTCTAATGTACTTTATCGTTTAATGTTAGAAGAAATTATGAATCTTGAAAAGATTGAAGTATCTGTAGAAGAAGCAGAAAAAGAGGCTGAAGAGTTAGCTCGTAAGTATCAAATGGAAAAAGAAGAGTTCTTAAGTCAATTTGGTGGTATTGATATGGTTCAATATGATTTAGAGATGAGAAAGACTATTGAATTATTAAAAGAAGCTAATAAATAGAACATGTTTTAAGAGAGGTATCAGCTCTCTTTTTTTTCGACATTTTTTGGAAAATTTGGTTAATTTCTTGAAGTGAATCTTCTTTTATTATATAATAGTAAGCAGTATTAAAACTTGGAGGTGGACTATCTATGAATATGAAAAAACTAGCAGTTTTAGTTTTGAATGATGTAGTAGTCTTTCCTAATAATGAGGTTCGGATAGAATACGATAATGCTTTTTCTAAGGCAAGTATTGATTATGCTGATTCTACTGAAGATAAATATATAGTTATCGTGCAACCTCTTGATAGTAATTATGTTGTTGATGTTACTTCACTACCTAGTTATGGAGTGTTAGGACAAATTAAGTTTAAGTTAAATGTTCCTAATGGTAAGACTAGAGTGGTCATTTCTGGTATTCAAAGGGTAGAAGTTTCCAACTATTTTTATGAAGATGATTTTTATAAAGCTGATGTTTCAGAAATTCCAGTGGTGTCTGTTGAAGATGAGAAGAATTATTATTCACTTTTAATGAAGTCTTTAGATAAGTATATAGAAAAAGTTCCTTATATGAGTAATGCCATTATCAGTCAGTTAGATTCTGTTGAAACATTAGACGAATTGTGTGATGTTATAGGGTCTTTCTTACCTGTTGATTATGCTAAAAAGAAACAATATTTGCTGACTATTTCTCCTTGTGATAGGGCACGTTTGTTAATCGAAGATATGAGTGAAGAATGTAAGTTTATTGAGCTTGAGCAAAAAATTGAAAGTGAAGTTGCTCAGGATATTGAAGAGAGTCAAAAGGAGTTTTTTTTACGGGAAAAGCTCAAAGCAATTAAACGAGAGTTAGGAGATATTAATAGTAAAGATGATGAGATTGAGAGTTTACGTAAAAAACTTTCTAAACTAAAATGTAATTATAAAGTAAAAGAGAAGATTCAAAGTGAAATTTCTAGATATGAAGCTGTTAGTAGTCATTCTCCTGAGGTTGGTATGATTCGTGATTACCTAGATTGGATGCTTCATTTACCTTGGAATGTTTATACGAAAGATACGAAGGATTTAGTTAAAGTGGAGAGAATATTAAATTCTACTCATCATGCTTTAGAAGAAGTAAAGTCTCGTATTTTAGAGTATTTAGCTGTGAAGCAGAATACCAATAATTTACGTAGTCCTATTCTTTGTCTTGTAGGACCTCCTGGTGTTGGTAAGACTTCTTTAGCTCTTAGTATTGCGGAGAGTCTTGGCAGAAAAACAGCTAAAATTAGTGTTGGTGGAATTAATGATGAAGCTGAAATTGTAGGTCATCGACGTACTTATATCGGCGCTAATCCTGGACGTATTATTCAAGGAATTCGTAAGGCTGGTACAGCTAATCCGGTTTTTATTATCGATGAGATTGATAAGATGACTAAGGATATTAAGGGTGATCCTGCTAGTAGTTTATTGGAAGTTTTAGATCCAGAACAGAATAGTAAGTTTTCTGATCATTATATTGAAGAAGAGTTTGATTTATCTAAAGTGTTGTTTATTGCGACTGCTAATTATATTGATCAGATTCCTTATGAACTTCGTGATCGTCTAGAAATTATTGAATTAACTAGTTATACGGAATATGAAAAGTTAGATATTGCGAAAAATCATTTGATTCCTAGGGCATTAGAAGAGCACGGACTAACTTCTTTACAAGTTCAGTTAGATGATGATGCTATCTTTGATATTATTCGGTATTATACGAAAGAAGCGGGAGTACGTGAACTTGATCGTATGATTGCTATGCTATTTAGGAAAATTGTAAAGAAGACGTTATTGGAACAAGAACAAGTATTTTATCATATTCAGTCTAAAGATTTAGTTTCTTTCTTAGGAAAGAGAAAGTTTAGTTATGAAAAAATGGGTAAAAGTGCTGATGTTGGTGTTGTTAATGGAATGGCTTATACTTTGTTTGGTGGAGATATTTTACCAATTGAAGTTACTAGTTTCTCTGGTAAAGGTGAACTTATTCTTACGGGTTCGCTAGGAGATGTTATGCAGGAGTCTTGTCAGATTGCTTTTAGTTATATTAAGTCTAATCGTGAAGCTTTTGCCATCGATTATGCTACTTTGTTTGAACATGATATTCATATTCACTTTCCAGAAGGAGCGATTAATAAAGATGGTCCTTCGGCTGGTATTGCTATTACAACAGCATTAATTAGTTTATTTAAAAATAAGGCCGTAGAAAATGATATTGCCATGACTGGTGAAATTACTTTGCGTGGTAAGGTTTTGGAAATAGGCGGTCTTCGTGAAAAAGTGATTGGAGCACATCGGGCAGGAGTAAGAAAAGTATTTTTACCTAAAGATAATGAAAAGGATTTAGATGAGATTCCAGAAGAAGTTAAGAAGGATATGAAGTTTGTATTTGTTGAGCAGTATGAGGAAGTATATCAAAAGATTTTTAAGTAGGTGATGTAGATGGAGAAAAAGGATAGTCTTAGTCTAGAAGATTTTTTTAATATGATACATTTAAAGAGTGCGCTTTATTATTTTTCTGCGGAGGACTTTATAGAATTGTGTAAAAATGAGAAACAGTATGCTACGTTTATTGATTCTGCTTTGTTATTAGTAGAATATGATGAGTGTTTTTTACGATTGGATTCGGAGTTTTCTTCTAAGATTTCTAGTGTGATTGAAAAGTATCGTTTTCAGTATACTGATTCTTCTTATGTTCCGGTTGTTAATGAGTTGATTTGTCAATTAAATGAAATTAATTCTGGTACTCAGATCGCACAGGATGCGAAGAGAGAACACTATTTAAATTGGCAAGAAGAGGTTAGAGATGTTTATTTTGATGATTCAGAGGATTTTCTTAATACGATTGTTGATGACTATTTTGTCTATTTAAAATTTCAATCTGACTATGATAAACGGATTCCTAACATTACTATTTATTCTTCTTTAAATTATTTTGCTGCTATGTGTCCTTCTGTATTTAGAGATTCTCTTTTTTATCAGAAATCGATAGATTATTTAGAACATCAGGCAAATAGAGTGATACTTGGAAAAAATCATAAGAAAGCTATTATTAAGACTAGGAATACTATTTCCCAAGTGAAAAAGGATTTAAATTAGGTCCTTTTTTTCATATTCTTTTTTTCTTATCATATAATCTGTTAGGAGGGATGATATGAGAAAAGTTATTTCTTTTGATAAAGAGTTGGAATTTAAGACGATGATAGGTGAGATTACTTCGATTTCTTTGGATCAGGATTTGTCATTTCAGGATGATAGTACTGTCTCTGGTGAGTTAGTGGTGTCTGGTAAGTATAAATTGACTGCAGCTTCTAGGCTAGAAGATGATTTTTTATTCCATTTGCCTATGGAAATTGTTCTTACAGAGCGATTAGATTCTAAAACGCGTAATGTTACTATTGAAGATTTTCGCTATGAGGTAGAGGATAATGATATTTTACTTTGTCATATTGATTTACTAGTTGAAGGGGTAGAAATTATTGATGATATAGAAAGTGATTCTAGTGATAGTGATATTAGAGAAACTACGGGTTCTTCTGCTAGTGAAATTGTTGATAGTAGTCATGATGCGGGTATTAAAAGTGAGTTGTCCGAGGAAGAGCTAAGACCAGTAGAGGTAACTGATATAGTTACTCCAATAGAGTCTACTTTTTCAACTCCTGCGGTGTCTAATCAAAGAGAGGAATCATTCATGGATATTGTACCAGCGATTTCTTCTAACGCTTCTGATAAGTCGATAGATGTTGATGTTGATATTTCTGTTAATAATAATGTTACTGATACTGCTGATACTAATACGAATGTCAATACTAATACTAATATAAATTCTAGTGCTATTGCTAATTCTAGTTCTAATGCTATGATTGAAACTGCTGATACTAAAGATTTAAAAGACCAAGATGAATCGGATGGAGTAGGGTCATTATTTTCTTCTTTTAAAGATAGTGATGAGACTTTTGCTACTTATTCTGTTTATATTTTTAGGGCTAATGATACTATAGAGATGATTATGGATAAGTATCAGGTTACTAAAGAAGAATTGGAAAGTTATAATGATTTATCGTCATTAACGATAGGGTCTAAAGTAATTATTCCAACACATATTCATGAGTGATTTAAAAATTAGAAGATGTTTTTATATTCATGGAGAAAAAGTTATTGATACTTCGGAAGGAGAGTTTTTAGTTACTCCTAAGTGTAATGATAAATCCAAGATATTTGATTATTTAGAAAAAAAAGATTTTCCTTTCTTTTTACCTATGAGGAATTCCACTTCTGATTCTTATGAAGTTTATCCATATGTTGATGATGATATGGAACCTGCTGATAAAGCTGTTGATTTAATTCATATTTTAAGCCTATTACATATTAAAACGACTTCTTATCGAGAAGTTCAAATGGATTCTATTAAAGAAATTTATGAGAAGACATTACAGCAAATCGATAGCTTGAATGAGTATTATCATCAATTACAAGATGAAATTGAAGAACATGTTTATATGGCTCCTGATGAATATTTATTAATTCGTAATATTAGTTTATTATATGAGAATTTAAATTTTTCTAGGGAGTATTTAAATCAATGGTATGAAATGAAAAAAGACATGACTAAAGAAAGGGTGGTTTTCTTACATAAACAGCCCTCTCTTTCTAATTTTATTGATTTTAAAACACCTTATTTTATTCATTGGGATTTATCGGAAAAAGGATATCCTATTTATGATTTTTTATATTTTTATCGGAGTCATTATTTGGATTTAGAAATGGATTCTTTATTTGATCTTTATCAGAGTAGGTTTTGTTATACACCAGATGAGAAAGTTTTATTATTTTGCTTGTTGCTGTTGGATGAGAAAATAGGGCTTTCTTCTGATCATTATCAGAGTACTATTTTAGTACATCATCATATTTTATATTCTGCTAAGGTAAGGGAGTTTGTATCAAAACAAAATCAAAAACATCAAGAAACAAATGAGAACAAATTCCAGTAATAATATGATGGCATTTAGTCTTGTAGTTATAAAAATAAGTAAGATGATTTGATAGAATATTATGATTATTGTTGCAACGATACCTAGAAGATATAATAGACTATTTCTTCTTTTTTGTTTGCAGTAATTGCATCTACAGAAGAGATTATGTTTTGTTTTCATTTTATCACCTATTATAATGTATGCAGGTTCTTTTTTAGGTTGACAAAGTCTGGTATTTTTACTATAATATTATTGATAATTATTATCATTAAGGAAGGCTTATGAATACAAGAAATACGAAGCAAAAAGAGATTATTTTAAATACGTTAAGACAGATGCATAGTCATCCAACGATTATGGATTTATATGAACAAGTTCAGAAAGTGGATTCTTCTATTGGACAAGCTACTGTGTATAGAAATGTATCTAAGTTGGTGGAGGAAGGTCTGGTTATGAAGATTCCAACGAATGATGGTGTAGATCACTATGATGGAGACTGTACGAATCATTATCATTTTCTATGTCAAAAGTGTCATAAATTGTATGATTTGTATGATGAAAGTTTTCAATCTGTTTTGCGAAAAATAGAAAAAAATAATCATTTTAAGGTAAATCGTGTTCATCTTATTCTGGAAGGAATTTGTCGTGATTGTGAATAGAAGTTTGTCTTCTTTACTGTTTTAATAATTATACGGGAATGCTTGATATACTTAGTAGTTTATGTTACTATACAGGTGATAAGTATATTAGGGATTGTTCCTTTAATATAAAATAAATAAGAAAGAAGGTATTTTAATGGAATTAAAAGGTTCTAAAACAGAACAAAATTTAATGACTGCATTTGCAGGAGAAAGTCAAGCTAGAAATAAATATACTTTTTATGCTAGTAAAGCTCGTAAAGATGGTTATGAACAATTAGCTGCTATCTTTGAAGAGACTGCTAATAATGAAAAAGAGCATGCTAAACTATGGTTTAAAGAATTACATGGTGGAGATATTCCTGCTACAACTATTAACTTAGAAGATGCTGCTAAAGGTGAAAACTATGAGTGGACAGATATGTATAAGAGTTTTGCAGAGACTGCTAGAGAAGAAGGATTTACAAGACTTGCTACATTATTTGAAAAAGTTGGCGAGATTGAAAAGGAACATGAAAAGAGATACTTAACATTACTTCAGAATATTAAAGATGATAGAGTATTTAAGAAAGATGGAGACAAAATCTGGGTATGCCGTAATTGTGGATATGTTTATACTGGAAAAGAAGCTCTTGCAGTTTGTCCTGTTTGTGCTCATCCACAAAGCTTTATGGAAGTTAAAGCTGACAATTACGAATAATTATTGGTTGATTATGGAATCTACACGGTATGGTGTAGATTTTTTATGTTAGTTTATTTTGTCTGGCTAGATAGTATAGATAAGAGAAGGTACTGGCAAAAATAATTACACTGTTAATTAGTCTTCGTTCTTGAGTGTTAGGTATGGTTTGTTCTGTAATGTATATGCAAAGTAGTGTGATGATTGTAATTGTCCATCCTAGTTTTTGTAAGTTTTTTTGTTGATTGTTGTAGGAATTTCTTAAAAGGTTATTTCCATAGTTAATAAAGATGATTGCTAATCCTATGCTTATGATTGTCCAGGTTAGGAAGGTCTGGTTATTGATTAATGCGTTTTGTTTCATATTTTAGTATATGTCGAAAAGGGTGCTTGTTATGTTATAATAGTAACTGGTGGTGATGTTTTTTGAAAAAACATGAACTTTTAGTACCAGTTGGTAATATGGAGTGTTTATATCAAGCGATTGCGAATGGAGCAGACGCTGTTTATGGTGCTTGTCAGTGTTTCGGGGCAAGAAAGTTTGCTAAAAATTTTACGAATGAAGAAATAGTCGATGCTATTCGGTTATGTCATTTGTATGGTGTTAAGTTCTATGTGACTATGAATACTTTAGTTAAAGATAGTGAAGTTGCTGCTTTTTTAGAGCAAGTTGAATTTTTGTATAAAAATGGTGTAGATGCTATTATTATGCAGGATTTTGGTATGATTTCTTATGTTTTAAATCGTTATCCTAATTTGGAAGTTCATGCATCTACTCAGTTGAATAATTCCTCTTATGATATTGTGAAATTACTTTATGAGAAGGGTGTAAAAAGAGTTGTTTTATCTAGAGAATTGTCACTAGAGGAGATTGAGAAGATAGATGTTCCTATTGAAAAGGAAGTTTTTATTCATGGGGCATTATGTATTTCTTATTCTGGATGTTGTCTTATGAGTTCTATGATAGGTGGTCGTAGTGGAAATCGTGGCGAATGTGCTGGGTCTTGCCGGTTGCCATATCAGTTATATCATGGAGATAAGTTGTTATCTGATTCTAAGTATTTATTAAGTACGAAAGAGTTGAATACCAGTTATCGTTTTCGTGAGCTTTTGGATAGTAGTATTTATAGTTTTAAGATTGAAGGTCGTATGAAGAGTCCTGAGTATGTAGGTTTTATTACTAGAATGTATCGACGTTTGATTGATTCTAATGGTAATAGTTTTGCTTTGGATTTAGAAAATGATCAGTTAAAAACTATTTTTAATCGTGAATTTACAATTGGTCATTTATTTCAATGTAGTACTAGTGAACTTATGAATACTTCCAGTCCTAATCATATCGGTCTTGTGATTGGTAAGGTAATTTCTTGTAATAATAAAAAGATAGGGATTCGTTTAGAGAAAGCGCTACATCAAGGTGATGGTATTCGGTTTTTAGAAAGTGGTAAGGGACTTATTGTTAATTATTTATATAATTCTAAGGGATTACTTGTTTCTGAGGTTTCTAAAGGTGATGTTTGTTATATTGATAATAAGATTGGACTTACTGATTGTGAGACGGTGTCTAAGACGTCGGATTCTTTGTTGATGGAGGAGTTGCGAGAGCTTCCCGACAGAAAGGTTCCGGTTACTTTTAGTGTCAATGCGCATATAGGACAGGCTTTTACAGTATCTATTAGTGATGGTGTGCATACTATTGCAGAACAGGGGAGCATCGTAGAAAAGTCTATTACTTCTCCGGTTAGTGAGGAAAAGATTCGTACTCAGCTTGGCAAATTAGGAAAGAGTCCGTTTGTTAGTCAGGAGTTTGATATTGATATGGATGATGATATCTTTATTTCCTTACGAGAAATAAATGAAATTCGACGTTTGTTAGTAGATAGATTAACCTCTGCTAGAATGAAAGTTAGTTATGATCCTGTTATTCGGGAAGTAGAGTTTTCCCAATTGTCAATTCCGTTTGATAATAGTAAGAGTTGTTCTGTATTTAGTGAAGAACAATTGAAGACTTGTTTACAATTAGGATATCAGCGAATTTATGTGAATGATTATTCCTTATTTCAAAAATATCAGTCTCATTCTTGTGTTTATTATTCTATGTCTAGGTGCCTATATTCTTTGCATAGTGCACTACCATCTCGTGCTTTGGTAAAAGATTTGTGTTCTTTTTCAGGTGATGGTTATTTTGTCGGAGACTATTCCTTAAATGTTTCAAATATTTATACAGCTTATTATTTATATCAATTAGGTATCTCTAAAATTTGTCTTTCTGCTGAACTTTCTACTGCCGAAGTTAATGATTTTATTTCTTTGTTTTATCAGAAATTTCACTTTTATCCTAATATTGAAGTTCTTGGTTATGGCGCTGTTATAGTTATGGTTATTAAAGATAATATTTTAAATTTGAAAAAAGATGATTATTCTTATTATTTAAAAGATTTACATCAACGTTTATTTCCAGTTTATTTTGATGGCATTCATACGATTATTTTAAATTATAGTGTACAATCTAAATTAGATTTGTCTAGTTTGGATAAGAGAGTATCTGTTCGTAATCAGTTTTATCAGGAAGATAGTGAGGTAATTTCTGAAATTACAAAAAACACCTAATTATAGTACTAAAATTGAATGATTTATGGTAAAATAGTTTTAGATAGGAAGTGATATTTAATGGATAATGATACTGAAAAAAAAGTTATACCTAAGAAAAATTATGTAATTGTTGTTGTTATGTTTGTAGCTTTAGTTATTTTGGTTATTTATTTATGTAGTTTATATCGTGTTTATGACGAACATCAACGAGAAATACCTGTGATTCGAGGTACATTATCTGAAATTTTACCTGATGAGTTAGATCATTATATTATGGAAAATCCAACAACTGTTATTTATATGTGTACTGCTTCTGATTCTGTTTGTAGAGATTATGAAAAGAATTTTAAAAAATTAATAACGAAAGATGATTTGCAGGAAAGTATTATTTATTTAAATTTGAGTGATGTTGATCAAGAGCAGTTTATTGATGCATTTAACAGTACTTATCCATATAAAAATTCTTTAGAGAAACATTACCCTGCTTTGGTTTCTTTTGAAGATGGTGAAATAGAAGGAATATTGCAAGGAAATTTTAATCATGAATTAACTGTTTCTCAGACGGAACAGTTTATTGATATGCATCAGATAAAAAAACAAGGTGAACAATAGTTGAAGTGTATGAGATGAAGTATTAGTGTAGGCATAAAAAATATGTCTACTTTTTATTGTAAGTTTTATGGTTGTTTGGTTGAGAGATGAAAGACTTCATTTTGCCGATGCAAAAAAGTAAGGGTAACTTTGAAAAGGTAAATGCAACATTTTGAAGGAGTATTTTTTGCGGAGGTTCTTGTTTTTTTTCTTGTCTTGGTTTAAAATAAGTTGACTTGGATTTTTTATTATTTTAGAGAAGGAGAGGATATCGTGAATCATATTGTTTTGTTTGAACCTGAGATACCACAGAATACAGGTAATATTATGAGAACTTGTGTTGCAACTGGTTCTAAGTTACATTTAATCAAACCTTTAGGTTTTTCTTTAGATGATGCTCATTTAAAAAGAGCAGGCGTTAATTATATTGATAAATTAGAATATCAAGTGTATGAGAATTTTGATGATTTTGTGTCTAAAAATCCTGGCAGATATTACTATTTTACGAGATATGGTAAAAAGCCACATTCTAGTTTTGATTATAGCAATCCGTCAGGAGATAATTTGTATTTTATCTTTGGAAAAGAGTCTACTGGAATTCCCAAAGAAATCTTAAAGAAAGATTTGGAGCATTGTATGAGAATTCCTATGACCGATGGTGTTCGTGCTTTAAATGTTTCTAATAGTGTTGCGATTGTTATTTATGAAGCGTTGAGACAACAAAATTATGCAGGATTGTTACTTGCTGAGCCTTCTGATGTTGGACATAAAGGTGCTGATTACTTAGAAAGATAGAAGTTGGTAATTTCATTTGCCGACTTTTATTGTTGAGTAATTTGATATAATAAAAACAGATTGGTTTGTACATAAGTTGTATTATATGCTATTTTTTTAATGAAAAAAGTGTCTTTTTCTGGTACTATATTAGCGTTGTTATAGTTAATGTTTATGTAGTGAGGAGTGATTCATATGGAGAAAAGTGAGATAGAACGTAGTATTATTACCAAATTTCGTAAAGAGATTTGGCGTCCTTTTACTAAAGCAGTACGTGAATATCAGTTAATTCAAGAAGGCGATAGGATTGCGGTATGTATTTCAGGGGGAAAGGATTCTATGCTTTTAGCGAAATGTATTGAAGAGTTGCAGAAGCACGGGAGAGTTAATTTTGAAGTTCGTTATATCGTAATGAATCCAGGGTATCGACCAGAGATTTATGAACAGGTTTTAAAAAATGCTAGGAATTTAGGAATTGATATTCAGGTTTTTTCTTCTAATATTTTTGAGGTTGTTGATAATCAAAATTCTTCTCCTTGTTATTTGTGTGCTAGAATGCGAAGAGGTTTTTTATATGCTCGAGCTCAGGAATTAGGATGTAACAAGATAGCACTAGGTCATCATTTTGATGATGTTATAGAGACGATTTTATTATCTATTTTTTACGGTGGTGAATATAAAAGTATGCCTCCTAAGCTAAAGAGTACTAATTTTGAAGGTATGGAGCTTATTAGACCTTTATATTTGGTTAGAGAGGATGCTATTATTCGCTGGGCTAAATATAATCATTTAAATTTTATCAATTGCGCTTGTAAGTTTACTGATTCTTCTAATGTGGATTCTAAACGTTTGGAAATGAAGATGTTAGTACGTGAGTTTGAAAAGAAAAATCCTCATGTTGCGGCTAATATTTTTAAGTCTTCTGAAAACGTTAATATTGAAACTGTTTTAGGAATAAAGAAGGATGGTAAAAAAGTCTCTTTTTTAGATAATTATGATAAGTAAGGTTTTGGTGTATAGATTGTTTTTATTTTTGAGATGATGAAAATATTGTTAGTATTGAATAAAAAGTTCTAATTTATCGCATAAGAAAGATGAAAGGAGCTTTTTTATTTATGTCTAGATACAAAGTAGAAATTAGTGGTATAGATACTAGTTATATCGAAGTTCTTAGTAATGAAGAAATGAATCAGTTATTTCAGGATTTTCATAATGGTAATTTGGAAGCTCGTACAAGGTTAGTTGAAGGTAATTTGAAATTAGTACTATCTATTTTGCAGAGATTTCATCATCGTGTTGAAAATATGGATGATTTATTTCAAATAGGTTGTGTAGGGCTACTTAAAGCTATTGATAATTTTGACTTGTCTCATGAGGTGAAATTTTCGACTTATGCTGTTCCCATGATATTAGGAGAGGTACGTAGGTATTTAAGAGATAATAATAGTGTTCGTGTTAGTAGGTCTTTACGTGATATTGCTTATAAGTCTTTAAAAATTAAGGAACAAAGTTATAATCAGACTGGTAAAGAACCATCTATTGAAGAGATTGCTATAGAATTAAATGTTAAACCATTTGAAGTGGTTCAGGCCTTGGATTCTTTACGTGAGCCAGTTAGTATGTTTGAACCTATTTATTCTGATGGGGGAGATACCATTTATTTATTTGATCAGTTAGAAGATAAGACTAATAATAGTGATGACGTGTCATTAAAGATGGCACTAAATGATGCTATTGGTCAGTTGGAAGATCGAGAACAACATATTTTAGATGAGAGATTTATTGTTGGGAAAACGCAGATGGAAATTGCAGAAGAGCTTAATATTAGTCAGGCACAGGTTTCGAGAATAGAAAAGGGTGCTATTAAACAATTAAAGAAAGTTTTGAAGTAAAATGCATATATTTTATTAGGTGGTATGATGCGTTTATCAGAACTTCAAGGTAAAAATATTGTCAGTGTGGTCGATGGAAGAAATATTGGTAATATTATTGATGTTAATATTATGATGGACGGGCGTATTGAGTCTTTAATTATAGAAAGAGGAAAATCTATTTTTAATTTTAACCGCGATGGTGATACAAAAATTTTATGGAAGGATATTACTAAAATAGGGGAAGATGTTATTTTAGTAAATGTTACTTTGAAATGAGTTTGGGCAAGAAGATAGGTTTTGTTTTTATCTTTTGTCTTGTCATTTCTTTTTTTTGTGTATCCTTGTTGGGAAAAAAGGTAAATCCAATTTTATTGAATTATTTAAATTTGGAAGTGGAACGAGTAACGTCTAATGTCATTGATTCTACGGTAAATGATGTTTTAGCGCAGGGAATTACACAAGAGTTATTTATTGTTTCTAAGAATACTTCCGATGAGATTGAAATGATTGATTATAATTCGCAGGAAGTAAATTCGTTATTATCTGATATTAATCAGAAAGTTTATTTAAAATTACAAAAACTTGAGGAAGGTGATGTTAAAGAATTTGACTTATCTTCATCTTTATTAGGAAATGGGTTCCAAAGTGTAGAGAATGGTATAGTTTGTGAAATACCATTTGGTTCTTTAACTGGTAATGGATTTTTAAGTAATTTAGGTCCGGTTATTCCTATTAAGATGTCATTTTTGGGACAAGTTAGTAGTAATTTGAGGACTAAAGTTACTAGTTATGGTATTAATAATTTATATTTAGAGGTGTTTGTTGATGTTGAAGTGAAAGAACGTATATCTTTGCCTAGGTCTTCGAAAGATGTTACTATTCATATAGAAGCGCCGTTAAGTATAAAAATTATTTCTGGCAGTGTTCCTGATTATTATGGTGGTATTGTAGGAAAAAATTCGGAGACTGTTTTTTTAGAAGAAAAGGACTAATCTTGATTTTTATGGTATAATTTGAATAAAGAAAGATTAAAATGAAAAGGTGATTAAATGAAGATTTATGAGTTTAATGGTAATACTTATGAGTTGCTATCAGATGATAATTGTTTTTCTTTTGATTATGTAAAAGATTATGTTACGGATTATTTTAAGGATTTTGACTATATTTTTGGTGATTTTTCTGGTGATAAGGTGAGGTTAAAAGGCTTTTTTCGAAGTGAATATAAAAATGTAAAAAGATATAATGATATTAAATATTTAGATTATTATCGTAAAGAGTATTGTAATTACGGGGCTAAAACCTTTTTATTAAAAAAAGTTAATAAAAAATAGTTGTATTTTCTTTAAAATACGATATAATTGTATTATATGGATAATAAAGGGAGGACAATTTATGGAAGAAAAGAAAACGATGACAATCGTGGCAGAAGATGGTTCTACTGAGGAAGTAGAAGTTGTATTTGCTTTCGAGTTTAAAGATAATAAAAAAGAATATGTAATTTATACAAAGAATGAAAGAGATGATGATAACAATATTACCATCTATGTTTCACATGTAGATCGTTCTAGTGGAAATCCTAAGTTATTAGGTGTTGATAGTGAAGAGGAATGGAATAGAATTAAAGATGTTTTACGTGAACTTGCTAAAGGAGAATAAGTTTGAGGAGGGATAATTATGAATGAAAATGTAGTTTTCAAGGAGATTGCTTTAGATGTGATGCAGACAGGTATAGGTAGTAGAAGAATTAAGATGAAGCCTGTATCTATGGATCAGCTTTTACATAAAGTAGCTAAGTATAGTCCTGTATCAGTTTCCAATACTGGTATTGATATGGAAGCTCCTGTAGTAACACAGCCTTCTTCTGTTTCTGTAGCAGCTCCTGTTTCTAATGTACAACCTGTGAATATTATTAAACCTTTGACTTTAGATGATATTGAAACAAGGGATATTAGTGATTTTTTCTCGACTCGTTTTCCTTCTGTTGGATACCAACCTATTCGTTTGACTGATTCAATGTATGAAGGAGCACGTATTTCAATTGATAAAAGAAATTCTACGGTTGTAAATAATGTTGCGGATTTTCCTTTTACTGCTCCTATTAGTGATTCTGTTGTACAACCAGTTAGTAATGATAGTTATGTTACACCAATTACTATAGATACTAGTGCAGTTGATACTCAAAAAATTCAAGATAGTGTGACTGATGCTTTTAATATAGTAGAAGAAAATGTTAAAAAAGTTGGATACTCTAATTCAAAGGCTAAGGTTGAAAAGTATAATGATAGCAATGAGCCTAAGAGAGAAATTCCTAAATTTGGTCATATTAATGATGGTATATTTGCTAGTGTTAGTAATGATTCTATAAGTGAAGTGGTTAATACTAATTTAGGTGAAGCTAAAAAAGAAGAAAGAGTAGTTCCAGTTGTTGCTCCTGTTAGGGAAGAAAAAGTAATGGAGTTAGAGGAGAATAAGAATCCTGAAGTTCAACAATTTGTTTTTGAACCAGTGGTAAAGGATATTGCTCCCGTTTCTGAAAATAAACCAGAGATTACGGTTGCTAGTTCAGATTCTAATGTAGATGCAGACTCTGATATTATTGATTTTGCTCGAGCTAAGGCAATTATTGAAGAAGAAAAGAAAAAAGCTGCTAGTTTAGATGAACAAAAACAAAAAGAAGAGCAAAAATTGGAAGCAGCTGTAAAGAATTGCGAAGAGCAACGTGCAGATTATAAAAAGGTATGTCAGCAAGTTAAAGAAGAAATTGCTTTTTGGCAAAAGGCTAACGAGGATAGACAGCAAGAGGTTCAACAACTTGAAGAAAAACGTCTTCAACAAGAAAAAATTGCAGCAGATTATGCTCAACAAAAGGCAGAAATTACTAGTTTGATTTCAGGTACGATGTCTTATGGTGATTCTGCACAATATGTAAAACAGCGTGCTGCTTAGTTTTTAATATTAGATGGTTTGGGCCATCTTTTTTGTTTATAAGAAATTTACTTTGTTAGAATGCAAATTTGAATTTTGTGTTTTATACCTTCAAGTTATATTTCTATTTTTTTAACATAATATTAAATATGAAAAATAGAATTAGATTTTATTATAATTTAAATGATTTTAGTCTTACTATGATTAATAAAGATATATATTATTTTAAGTATCAAGATGTATTCTATTCTTTTGAAAAAATCGAAAACATAGATTATCTTCGGAACGTACTTTCTATTCTTCGTTCTATTCCTAATTCTCACTATTTTAGACTTGTCCCTAATATTTATAATGATGATTTTTGTATAATTGATAATCAAAAATATGGTTTATTTATGCATAATGCTTTCTCTTTTTCACTATTTAATGAAATAATTAATTTGCCTGCATTATCTTATAATATGTCTAATATTAGAGTTTATCCATGGGATTTTTTATGGATAAAAAAAATTAATTATTATGAGTATCAAGTAAAACATATTTTTACTGTTGATACTTCATCAATAATTAATGATTGTATTTATTATTATATTGGTATGGCTGAAAATGCTATTTCTTACTTAAAATATAATTCTGCACATTTTTCTTCTAAATTATATTTATGTCATAAGCGTATTTCTATGAAGAATTTTTTTCATCCACAAAATATTATTATTGATTGCTATCCGAGAGATGTATCAGAGTATATAAAGTATTTGTTTTTTTCTAATACCTATCAAAACTTTAGTTATATTTCTTTTTTTAGAGTTTTACAATTTTCCTTTAATGATTACATATTATTGTATTCTAGATTGCTGTTTCCATCATATTTTTTCGATGTATATGATGACATTGTTAATAACCATTCGGATGATGTTAAATTAAAATCTATTCTATTGCGTGTAAATGAGTATAATGATTATTTAGTATATATTCATAGTATAATTTGTCAGTTTATTGAAATTCCTGAGGTTTTATGGCTGAAAAGGAAATACTTATGATATATTTTTTACTTCTTTTATTTCTGGTATTTCATTTTTTATGATTTCTTCAATACCATCTTTTAAGGTTATATCCATCATAGGGCAGCTTTCGCATGCTCCAGTTAGTTGTACGTATACGATATTGTCTTCATATTTAACAAATTTTAAATCTCCACCATCATTGATAAGGTATGGTCTTATTTTTTCAATTACTAATTTTATTTTTTCTTCTGTTTCATTTTTCATTTTTATCACCATTGTTATTATACCTTTTTTTTCTATGGCGGTAAAGAGGTATCTTTTGCTTGTGGTTATATTATTTTGGTGGTATACTGGTTGTGTTGGGATGTGTGATAATGAATCAATATAAAAAAGGTCAAATTGTAAAAGGGTGTGTTACTGGTATAGAGAATTATGGGATATTTGTTAGTTTAGATGATTATTATAGTGGATTAATACATATTTCCGAGATTTCTGATTTTTTTGTTAAAAATCCTGCTGATTATGTCCATATTGGAGAAACGATTAGGGCTAGAGTTGTGGATGATAGTGTGCTTGACTCATTCCATGTTAGATTAAGTATAAAAAATATGGATTATCGATTTAATAGGCGATATAGAAGGGTTAAGATTCTTGAAACGAGTAAGGGATTTGTTACATTAGGAGAGCGTTTACCTGTATGGATATCGATTAAAAAACAACAAATAAAAGAAAATATGCAAAAAAATTAAAAAAAGTGAGTTGATAGTATTGACAAACAATGTTTTTATTGGTATATTTAGTACTGTCAACTGACATTAACGGGCGATTAGCTCAGTTGGTTAGAGCACCTGCCTTACAAGCAGGGGGTCACAGGTTCGAGTCCTATATCGCCCACCATGCCGAAATAGCTCAATTGGTAGAGCAACTGACTTGTAATCAGTAGGTTC